>WFTM01000031.1 GCA_015485525.1 Candidatus Zhuqueibacterota bacterium
CGCATCAGACCGGTGGCGATTTTCTCAGCGACCTGAGGGGAATTATAAAAATCTTCCTTAATGCGCTGTTTGGCCAGAGCAACTTTCTCAGCGCTCTTTGCTTCTTGATCAGCCATTTTAACACCTACTTTTTCTCGAATTCGCCCGGCCTGTTCACGTGACTCCGCGACCTTCCCTTCAAGGAGAGCATTTTCGAGCCGTTCAGCCGCGCGGCTCTCACCGGTCTCCTGAGTTTTATCGGTAGCTCCGACTTTTTGTGCATAGAGTTGCCGGGCTGCGTTCGAAATCTCTACGGAGTCTTTATTCGTGGCCGCGCTTTCTGTTTTCTTATCCTGCTGGGCAGGTCTCTCCTGAGAACGCGCTTTATAGACCTCATGTCCGCCAGCAGACTGATTGATACCTGAATTTTTAATCTGCATCCCTTACTCCTGTCATCGTATGGATAGCTACCTTTTTTTTCATCTGCTCAATAAGATGTGCGTTGTTTCGCTCGATGTGCATGATCATGCGCAGCAAATGCTTTAACTCTTTGATCGGCTTTTGTATCACCGGAAGTATACCGTCTGCGAAATCATCGTGCGAAACTGCGAGGGCATTGCGCCACGCCTGCAACGCGTGGCGTTTATCATCGAGCTCTTTCAACACAACATTCTTGGTCTTTGAGAGCTCGGGGATGAAATCAAGTTCGTTCTGGGACAGGGCAAAATATTCGCTCATCACGATGCTATGCAATTTCTCCAGCGAAGCATAATGATGATCCAGCTCTGCGATAATCGAATGCGGTGTTATTTCGTTTTGCAGCATCCCTTCCCTGCTCTCGGTTTGAACAATCATTTTCTGAATAAGTTGCAACACACCAGGCAGTCAGGCAACGAACTTGAAGAAAGTTTCTTTGTCATTAAATATCATCGGCGCAAGTCAACCATAACTGGAGGACTTTTTTGTAAAAAATTCGGAAATTTTTTCCCGCTATTTCTGCTCAGCTCATTCAGGTCGGAAATTTCTGCCGCAACTCGTTTGTGAATGTGTTCGGCTTTTTGCAGATTTCTCTGAATGAGCTTCTGAAGCTCGGTCCGCTTTTTCTTCAGGTTGTCATAAAAACCAGCCTGCTCCCCTGCTCCAGGGGCACCCGTCTGTTGCAGTGTGCGAAGCCGGGCGAGCTTTTCTTCAATTTTTTTTTGAATTTCTGCCTGCAGGATACGGCTTGTCTGCAACAAGCTCAGATTATTGACCTGTATGGCGCGGTTTTCGCGCATGAGCTCCCGGCCCAGCTCATCGAGGAGGAATAGACATTGTCTCATCAAACGCCCACCTTCTTCCACCCTCGTGCTTCTGCTGTTTTGCGAATTTCTCTTCATCATTGTGAATTTCATACAGATTGAACGAACGTTTTATCCTGTCGGGGACTATCAGTTTGTTTTATCGTGATCGTATTCCAGGCTTCACGAATCTCAGAAAGCACTGCCTTGCACTGTCTGATCAGATGTGCATCGTTTTTCAGATCAGCCTTTTTTAATTCACCGAGCAGAAAAACGTATATTTCGCGCAAGTTGGCAGCGATCTCTCCGCCATTATCAAAATTCAGTGATGCCAGTAGTTCCATGAGAATTTTATTGCAACGGATAATTTTTTCGGCACGCTCGGGGAACATCTTTTTCTCTGCCAGCTCAGCAGCTTGTTCCATATTATTCAATACAGCATCGTACAGCATCAATGTCAGGCGTGCCGGTTCTGCAGTGAGAATCTGTGTATCGCGGTATCTCTTCAAGTTTTTTTGGTACATGGTTTTCCTAAAATAATGATGAGTGTCAATAACTTGTCGTGAGGCGGGTACTAAAATCAAGACACTTTGTCCGTCTATCCATGAAGCAGTGCATGCCGAATGGATATGTGCCAAACCTGAAAGAGCTTTCTAAAAAGCATACTGCCAGAAAAAACATCTGTTACCAGCCCGGCAGGGGCACCGGGCATCATCACCCGAGCTGGCTGCTCAGCCAGGCACCCTGTGCACTCAGCTTGGCAATTGTCGTTTCCATCGCGAGGAACCGTGAAATGAGTCGCTGCTGTTTTTGCAAAAGATTGGTTTCAAACTGGGATATCTCACGATCGATCCTGCTGATATTATCGGAAATAGAATCCATTTTATAATTAACGTAACCCTCAAAATCATCGGTTATGCCAAAAAGTTTGCGCTCAAACTGTTCCATCACACCAAAAGTAAGCGAGATCGTCCCGATCGTCCCTGTGGCTGTGCCAGTGTATTCTATGACCAGGCCATCGATATTAGCCTCGCCATTATTCCCGACGAGCGTCTGGCCGTTTCCGGTCGTGGCTTCGCCATTGATCGTGCCGGCTACGTCTTTGCCTGCATAGCTTTGATCCGTTATTCCCAAGTTATTTGCAGTCTGAGAAATGGTGAAACCATAGTTGCTGCCGTAACTGCTGTGCGTAAGAACGAGCTGATTGCTGCTGTTTTTCGTTGCTTCGATAGGCACATCGTAGCGGCCGGTCGTGGTCACAGACGTGGTGCCAAAGGTGAGACTGCCGCCATTGGTAATGGAATCTACCGAAAAGGCCAACTGGCTCGTTCCTGTTTCTCGATCCGTGACCACCAGCGCGCCATTGGTATCAATCGTCGCATAAACTTCATTATTGAAAGCAGACTCGATTGCTGACAGCAGTCCCTGAACCGTGTCTGTTGTTTTATCGCTGATCGTGTAGCTGCCGGCGATCGTGGTGCCACGCCTGTTGGTGCCGCTGAAGGAAATTACGGCACCGTCAGAAATATCGTTACTGCCTGTGCCTGTCGTGTCTATTGCATCCCATGTCGTCGTCGAAGTGATCGCACCGCCACTGATTTTCGTATTATTTTTGCTTGCCGTCAATTGCTGGCTGTATTCTGCATTGAGCTCAGCATTGATTTTCGAGATGATATCATCTATCGTATCTCCTGCATCCAGGGCAATCGTTGCGACACGGCCGGTCAGAGTATCGGTCAGCGTGACTGTTTCAGCTCCTGAAAGCCCACCCGAAAGATCAACCGAACCGGTTACGGTTGCCTGGCTCGCTGCTGTGGTGATCGATACATCGTAGGTGCCTGCTACTGTCTCACGGCCGGTGCTGATAAAGTTCAGCGTGCTGACACTGCCGACGCCTCGTATTGCGAACAGATCGACGATATCTGAAAAATTGGTGCTGAGGAGACCGGACAGCTTGGAGTCGTCGATTTTGAGCGTACCATCATCCTGGAGATTAATACCCGCTAATCCGAGGCTGGTATAGGATGAGGATAAGCCGGAGATGGAGCCGAGCACGGTATTCAGTAGGTCTGCTTTTACAGACCTCAACGTACCGTCACCAAACAGAACGCCTCCCGGCTCCTGGTTTTCTGCATCATAAGCAAGCTGTCCGCCGATGTATTCCATAATCGAATTATATGCATCGACAAATCCCTGTATTTCAGCTTTGATACTGTCGGTATCACGAGTTACTGCAAGAGTAACAGTCGTGGACGAATCCGCTGAAACCAGGTCGAGAGTAGCGCCGGCAATAAGGTCGTTGATTGAATTTGAAGCGCGCGTATAGGTTGAGCCATCGATCTCGACGATAGCATCCTTCCCGCTCACGAGCTCCATGTCCCGCCCGCTGACGGTTTCTGTTACCGTGCCGAAATCAAGACTTCCGCCACCTTCGTTGTTGCTGTAGATATTGACTTCGAGCAGGGAATCCCCACTCTGTAAATCCTTCACGACCAACTGGCCGGCCGTATTGCCGTCCGTACCATCGCTGATGTAGGCATCGATATTTGCCGAGCCACCGAAGGCTGTTTCTATGCTTTCCAGAAAACCGCCTGTCGCATTCAGAGCTTCGCTCAAATTGGATATAGTATATGTCGCACTGACACTATTGCCATCGCGGTCCTTTCCGGTAATCAGGATCGTGTCATTCACACTGATGTCATTGGCATCACTGCCAGTGTTGATTTCAGACCACAATGTGGAATCAGTAATCGCTCCCCCACCGGCGGCACTGGTTTTTGTATTCGCTTTACTGCCGGTGTGAATTTCATTGACAGCAGACCGGACACCTGTAAGCACGCCGAGGGTTTGTAGAATATTATTGTTGTCGGTAAAAGATGTCGTGCCACTGATATCCAGTCGATAATAGGTATTCTCATCGCTGTCTGTCTCTGTAACAACCTGGGCAGAAACACCGGTCAGAGCATCGATGTTGGCAGCAATATCTGTAAGGCTTTCGGAAGAGAGGTCGATGGTGACAGCTTGCCCGGCGATGGTAACCGAAGCGGATGCAGGAATTGTGCTCAAGCCGCGCAACGAGCCGATTGCCGTTGCAGATGAGGTGAAAGCATCACTTTTTGCGCCATCACTGGTGCGGTTCTTGATCTGTACACTCGACGAAGACAGGCCCAGGTCCTGCAGGATATTACCCGAACTGGCATCGAGCAACGAAAAGCCGTCCTCCCCTGTTTCATCACTGCTGAGTATGAGCTGATACTCATCATCTGCGCTGTTCAGAATCGTGGCAGTAACTCCTGAAGGAGTACCTCCGGTATTGAGATCATTGATATTATCCCGGATATCCTCGAGGGTGTCTGTTGATGTAACAACAATGGCTTTTCCATTGACGAGAAACTCTCCACTCAGGCCGAGACCGTCAGTCCGCGATGAAAACAGCTTCGAGCCCAGTTTGAGGGATTGTGCCTTTTGCAGGACACGGATATTATAGGTACCCTGAGCAGCTTTATTCGTCGTAGTTGCTTTGAGAATATCCTCCGGGCTTTTCGAAGAAGAACTCGCGAGACTTGAGCTGAAGATATTAAAGGTCGATTCTTTTCTCAAGTTGACAGCGAGAGACTTCAGATCCAGCAGCTTGGTATTCAGAGATTTCCATTCTGCCAGTTTAGCATCATAGTTATCCCGCTGGCTCTGGAAGACGTCGATTTTGCGCGTCTCTATAGCCATCAGCTCGTCGATTATATCTCGCCAATTCAGGCCAGAGACGAGGCCACTGACCGTCGTCAACCCATCATTCAGCATGCGGAAACTCTTTGGTTAGCGGTTCGCTTATGCACGTTGGTCCAGCAAAGCACCGACCTGTTCCTGCAGTCGTGCCGTCAAATTCAACAGTTCTTCAGGGGGAATCTGTTTGATGACCTCTCGGGTCTCAGTATTGACGATCCGCACGCCCTGCTTGCCTGTCTCTTCGTCAACAAAAAAGCTCAACTGTTTCGATGAGGCTTCCTGCAGAAGCTTGTTGGCATCCTGAACAGCAGCCTGTAACTCCTCAGTGCTCAGTTCTTTAGCTATCCCTTTCTGTTCAGCATTGGAACCGGCCTGTGAGTTATTGTCAGCTTGTTCGTCCCTTTGGCTGCCTTTGGCCTGAGCAGGTCTGGACGTTTGTACGGTACTTTTGCCGGCAGACACGGCTTGTTGGCCATTAGCTGCCGTGTTGCGTACATCGAGAACCGCTGATAAATTCTGTTTAGCAGCGATTGTATTATCTGCGATCTTCATTTTACAATCCTCCGTTCTTGGAGAATGGGTAAAACAGCAGAGGCATCAGGCCCCTGCTGTTTTATATCCTGATTAAAGGTAGCGCGTCCCTGCGTTACCCGAGAAGCGAAAGAACAGCCTGCGGCAACGAGTTCGCCTGGGCGAGCATAGCGACACCGGCCTGCTGCAGAATCTGGTTTTTGGTAAAGTTAGACATTTCCATAGCCATGTCCACATCACGAATCACCGATTCTGATGCCGTGAGGTTTTCGATAGCGGTCTGGAGATTGGCCTGAGCATAACTGAGGCGGTTCATATTTGCACCAATGTCACCCCGGATCGTGTTGACCGTATCGATGGCCGTGTCGATTGTCGTCAAAGCAGACTGCGCACCACTCTGAGTTGCCAGACTCAGACTGGTCAAGCCAAGATCACTTTGCCGTACACTCGATATGGAAAAAGTCAACTGCTTGTCAGCAGCGTTGGTATCACCAATCTGGAACGTCGAAGCTGTACTCGATACTGTGAACGTCGGAAACGCAGAACCGTTGGTATCTGAAAACGCACCTGTGGTCTTAAACGAAATACCCAGGCTCGAGAAGCTGATGGTCGAGCCGGTGGTCAGGGTTGCTGTTTCCGTAGTACTGCCAAAAGTCAGGGTCAGTACGTCGGTCGTGGTGTTGTAAGAGGCCGTGTATGTACCTGTGGTGGCGCTGCCGATATCGAAGTCGTAGATGTTACCGACATCTGTATCCACACAACCGGAGTAACTCTTGGTACCGTATCCGTCAAGCAGTGAGACACTGTTGTACTCTGTCGATGTGGAAATCCGGTCGATTTCTGAAAGCAACTGCGAAGCTTCAGCGTCGATCTCGGTGCGGTTACCATCCGAGTTTGAAGAAGCTGCCTGTGTAGCCAATTCTTTCAGACGGGTCAGCATGTTGGAGATCTGCTCAATACCACCTTCTGCTACCTGCAGTACGGAGCTTGCTTCCGTGGCATTCTGGGAAGCAACCGAAAGGGAAGCGACCTGAGCACGGAATTTCTGAGAAATGGAAAGACCTGCGGCGTCGTCGGCCGCGCGATTGATTCGGAAACCCGAAGACAGTTTTTCCAGGGATGAGGTCAGCCCTGTAACCGTCCTTGCCAGGTTTTTGTTCGCTGTAAGCGAAGCAATGTTGTTTTGAACGCGAAGAGCCATCTGAATCCTCCATGATTGGGAAATGGCAATACTGTGAATTATGACCTGAGACAGTCTCTGCCGGCCCTGGCGGAGATGCTGTTCGAGTGGTCGTTCTCTATGCTGGATATCGTCACTTTGGTTTACACCTTTAACCCACTTTTTTTATATCAGAAAAGCTGGAAACGTTCTGGATGCCGAGTTGCAATATTATATGTACAATGTTTCGATCCGGGAAGTGCATGGCAGCACGTAAAGAAAAACACGGTGAAATTCCGGGGGCTTGCTCTATCCCGTCACACCGCTCCAGCCGCAGGACACGAGCGAAACGAGATACTGGCGCCACCCTGCCCCGATAGCCCGCACCCATACCTAAACGGACTCGTTTAAGCACAGCCAGCTCCCTGAGCTTTGAAGCTGTCATGAATGTGTCATCCCTGTTTCAGTATCCGAAAAAAAGTGATCATTCCGACATTTCATCACCACATCTGTATGCGTTGCGATATTATTAGGAGGTAAGCAAAATTCGGCTGGTTTGTTCACAAACAAATCATCATAACACGTGTCATCAGGCTGGCCGTAGAGGCGACCGGTGGGTCGCCCCTACGGGTTTCGTGTCTGTTATCATCAGCAATATTTGCATTGCCAGAATTTTTGTCCAGATTGCATCGATATATATGTATCCGTTTGGCGATCGCGGATTTAAATCCGGCCATGCTGGAGCCGGTGGATTGGGGTTCTGGCCGGGTTTGATTTCGTACCACGATTTATGTCGCGTCACAGCATCCCCTTAAAGCTTGCTGAATAACGGAACATATCGTATTGCGCGACATGAATGTCGCGTTACATCTTTGTAGGGGCGCTCACAGGTTACTGAGAATCAACCCACACGATTTGGGGAAGAGCCTGAAATTTGAGCTATAAACGAGCAGGACGAACATGATCAAACTTACGCAGCTTTTCTTTTTTCTCGACGTCGGTGGTGTCGAACGAAAAATTGTTGATCTTATGAATCAGCTTCCCGGGGCAGAATTTGATAAACAGCTCATC
>WFTM01000032.1 GCA_015485525.1 Candidatus Zhuqueibacterota bacterium
AAAATTCTGCGCAGCAACGCGAATTTCAACCTGTGGCCCCTGCTGATCCCGCAGGCGAACCAGGGCCAGAGCTCCGGTGGCAGGAATACGTACAGAGACAAATCCACCGCTCTCGTCTATCTGAAAAGGTACAGTGGTAAACTTCATGCTGGTAAAATCCAGCCACGACACCCTCAGGGAACCTTCACTCAACGCAGTGCGCACTGCCGGATCATCTTTACGAAAATACAGGCGCGCCTCCACCTCACGCAGGAAACGCAAGCCAGTACTCTCCCCGCCCAGCAGGCCGTAATAGCCACTTCTGCCCGAACGCAGAGGCAGAAACTCCAGCGTCCCCGGGATCACCACCTGAGCGTCTCGCGCCGGACTCCAGCCGCGCAACTCCAGTGCTGTCAGCTCTGTAACCGCCTGTGCCGGAACGGCAATACTGAATGTGCTGTCGCGGTCAAAGACAAGGCCGTCACTGCCCTGGTCCGGCGTCGCAATGACGCGGGATACCTGATACCGATTATTACCATCACTCCACTCATCGACGCTGTCGTCTATATCGAGGGCAAAAACAAAATCATGCAGACCCGGAGTTGGAGTTTGCCAGTTCAGCCGCACGGTCTGAGTATCTCCCGGTGCCATACCCGGAATATTCCGGGCAGCCAGGAAAGTGCTGTTTGCCAGCGAGCCGCCATCAGCTACGGCAAAGCCGACCGAGAAGGCTTCGGTCTGAAAATCTCCTCTGTTGGTGATGGCAAACTTGACCTCTGCCGGTTTCCATCCGCTGAAGGTAAAAGTATTGCTGGCAAAGCGCAGGTCTGGCCGGCGGTCGAGCTGGATGTACAGCAGGCTGGTGATTTTTTGCAATGGCGTGCCTTTGTATGCCCCGTAAAGGCCGAGGCGAAAATAGTACACCCGGTTATCGGGTGTCTGCACCTGCTGCTCGGCTCTGTAAACCAGCTCCGGGGAGTTAGCCACCCGGGTCATGAGAATGCGTGTGTTGGGATCAACTTTTTTACCCGGGTAGAGCACCACGCTGTCGATCCGGGTGCCCTGCAATGCGCTGACCGGCACTGAAATGTAAAAAGGCTGCTGGTGCCGCGGCCGTTCCGGCTGCAAAATGACCTCGCCGAAATGGACTGTATCGGCTGAAAAACGCGTGGCACCGATCTGATGCCGTGTGCCGTCGGTAAAATATGCCCGCACGATACCAGCACCGTTTACCGTATCCGGCAGGCTCAACGCGGCACTGAAACCATCCGCCGTATTGGCCACACGCACACTGTCGAGAAGAATATCTTCCTTGTGATATAACTCCAGAACCACCTCCCCGCCCGTTGCCCCCGGCGCCGTACCCGTGATCTCAACAGGTGCGCCGGGTTGCACCGCCTGCTGCTTGTTCTGCAGGCTAAGGGTCTCCTCCGGGTAAGGGATTTTCAGTGCCGGATCGCCGATAATATTGTAGTTCAAAACCAGGTCGCGCTGCCCATACTTGAAGAAAAGATCGACCTTGGCGCGCATGGCGAGCTCACCGAGACGAAGCTTTTTATCTTGATTAAAAATCTGGTTGAAGAACTCGCCATTAAAATAGCGATCGCCAACCAGCCATGCCCTGCCGGAAGCACCAAAATTGGCGATGGTGCCATTGTTGGGCAGACGCAGTAAGGTTTCGCCGAGGCTGGGCGAACCCGGATTGTCGAAATAACCGATAAAACAGGACCAGGTCAGCAGCACGGTCCAGCGATAGCGATTGCGGATGAGATAAGAATCATCGAGCAGAAACAGCTGGTCATCAGCAAAGACACCGCCGCCACCATGGCCGACGAAATTCATGAACAGCGCGCCGCGGTCAAAGGCATCGATCAACTCTTCGGTGCTGCCGTAGTAGCGGGTCTTTTCATTGGTATAAACCCGTGTTACCCGATAGGCATCCGGGACGTAGTTTTCATAGAGATATTCCGTCTGATTTTCAAACAGCGGATCATCGCCTGCGGACAGGTGGATTTCCCCTCGCCAGCGGCCGTGGCTGGGCCTGGTTTCATAGGCAAGCGTCTTGTCAACGATGGCGCGCAGCTCTGTTTCATCATTGACCGGGAAGCGTCCGATGGCGAGGTCCGGCATGATATCATCACCCGCAACCTGAACAAAATAGTTGTCGCTGGCGCTCATGCCCCATGAGACGGTGTAGGCCAGAAAAGTCGGTACAAAATCACCACGGCCGTCCCTGTATTTCCCTTTGCGAAAAAAACTGTGGGTATCACCCACGAGCAGCAGATACTTTGGCCTCGGTTTCTGCCAATGCTCCCAGGCATACCGCACCAGATCGCGGATGCCCTGCGGGCCATAGTTCCCGCCACTGAATTCGTCATAAATTTGCTGTACTTCGGCAACTTCGATACGGTAGCCCTGCTGCCGGCGATGCTGGATCAAAGGTTCCAGCCCCTGCCGGAATTTTTCATGAGTTACGATGAGGTAATCTGCACCCCGGCTTGTCGTGCGCAGCGGCTCAAATGCAGGAACAGGCTCCACACGCGGGGGAGCAGCAAAACCATCTTTACCAACAACGTAGTAGGTTTTTCCCTGTTGGGGCGAGGGGTCCTGAAACCGCAGCGTCCAGGTACGGTCGTCCTCCTGCCGCAGGAAAAAATTAGCGATGCGGCGGTTGAAACTGTCGAAGACCAGAAGCTCATGGGTACTAAAACCCGTGAGTGTGTAGGTGAGTGGCTGGTTCAGCTCTCCGGAGGGCAATTCGATCACATCAAATACCGGTACTGTCTTTCGCGGCCAGACGATCTCGAACCAGTTGAAAAAAAACTTATCGATCTCCCGCGCAGGGCTGTCCCCCGGAGCTTTGATTTCCAACGTGTTTTCGCCCTCACGCAGCAGGCCTGCCGGAAGATGGATGCCCTCGACAGTGACCTCGCGCTGCCCGTCCCAGAGTGTATCCGCAACCGGCACACCGTTGAGCAGCAACGCGATGCTGTGATCCGGATAAACACGAGGAATGTGTGTCAGCCCCATGGCTGAGAAGGACAACTGCGCTGTCCCTTCTTCGGCAAACGGGCCCTCGAGGGTAAAGGTGATGGTTTCTGAACCACCGGCTGTCAGGATATACCAGAACCAATGGTCCGCATCCTGGTTATACTGCTGCAACAGCCGGTCAAACTCATGATCTTCCTCAAAACGCCGCGTCGCCAGATACCAACTTTTTTCTTCCGCGTTGCGGGAATAGAGCCCGCCATCTGTTTCGGCAAAGCGCATCGCAGGTTGAGGATACAGTGAGAGGGCATATACATTCTCGTCGATGTACTGTGACAGCCATGTTTGCGGCCCATGATTGACGTCGCCACGGAACAAAATACGGTCATCGGGATCAAAGCTGCCGTCGTTATCGCCCTCTATCAGGACGGGGATCGGCGATCGGCGGTATGACATGCCAAGGCGTTCGAGCACGATACCCGAAAGATCGATGCCGGCCTCCTCGAGCATCGATCCTGTGATTGCGTACCATCCTTCTTTCTCAACAACCACACGGGCTATCAGGGAATCCGCCAGCTCGCTCTCCTGCTGAACCTGGCCGGGGCTTTCTCCCCCCCACACCCGCGCTTGAACCGGGTTGAGAATACCGGCAGGGACGGCACCGCCTGTGCTTTTCCCCAGCGCCCGGCCCATCATTTGCCTTCGGGGTTCCTCATAGCGGACATCCACCTGGACATGGGTTGCAATGCGCCAGGCCTTTCGCCCTGCGTCATACCTCGCCGGCCTCACCTCGAGTACGGCCACGTACGTCTGCCCTTGCTGCCCGAGTTCAGCAACGCGGATGAGAGGGAGATCGTCCTCAGCGACCGGATGTGCATGCTCAATAATGCGACCGGTTCCGGCATCTAAAACCGGCAGCACTTGCGGAC
>WFTM01000033.1 GCA_015485525.1 Candidatus Zhuqueibacterota bacterium
CCGGACGGATACCCAGCGCTCAGCAAATACGCGGCAGTTGTTCGCCGACCAGCATATCGACGATACGCCAGGCGCCGATGCGGGTCTGCAGGGTGACCAGCCCGGGGCGGTCTGCGACGACATCGCCGATGATCGTGCTCTGTGCGCCGGCAGGATGAAGGCGCATGGCTTCGAGAACGCGTTCGGCTTTGTCGCGGGCGACCACCGCGATGAGCTTGCCCTCGTTGGCCACATACAGCGGATCGAGGCCGAGCACCTCACAGGCACCGGATACCGCCGCATTCACCGGAATGCGGTCCTCACGTATGCGGATGGTCATCTGAGCGGCGGCAGCAAATTCGTTCAGCACCGCTGCCACGCCGCCGCGGGTCGGGTCGCGCAGGGCGTGGATGGCCTCTCCGCCGGCCTCGAGCATGGCTGCGATCAGACCATTGAGCGCCTGCGTATCGCTTTTGATCGGTGCTTCAAACGCCAGCCCCTCGCGCTGTGAGAGAATCGCCATGCCGTGGTCGGCGATGGTGCCGCTGAGCAGCACGATATCACCCTCGCGAATGTGCGCCGCTGCCGGGCGCCACGGTTTTTCCAGCACACCAACGCCTGCAGTGTTGATGAAGAGCTTATCGCCCTTGCCCTTGTTGACCACTTTCGTATCCCCGGTGACGATCTGCACGCCGGCCTGGTCTGCAGCACGGCGCATGGCCTCGACGATCCGGCGCAACTCAGCCAGGGAGAAGCCCTCTTCGATGATGAATCCCGTGCTGAGATACAGCGGCGTCGCTCCGCTCATGCTGATGTCGTTGACCGTGCCGTTCACGGCCAGCTCGCCGATATTTCCCCCCGGAAAAAAAAGCGGGTCCACGACGTATGAATCCGTGCTGAAAGCCAGCTTCCCGGGCGGCAGATCGAGCACTGCCTGATCTTCGCGGGCGCGCAGGTGCGGGTTGTCAAATGCCCACAGGAAAAGCTGCTCGATCAGGTCATTCATCATTTTGCCACCGCTGCCGTGGCTGAGCTGCACGGTGTCGTGTTCTGTGATGGGCAGCGGGCAGCTCGTACCAAGCAGGGCGTCATCTGCAGCCATCACACCACCTCCTGCTGTTGTCCGGGCCGGCCGTGGCGGGCGTAGGCGTAATACGCCGAGCAGGCCCCTTCGCTGGAAACCATCGTCGCGCCGAGGGGATTCTGCGGTGTGCATTCTCTGCCAAAGGCCGGGCACTCGTCGGGTTTTTTCAGCCCCTGCAGGATGATGCCGCTGATGCACTGCGGCGGCTCATCGACGTGGATTTCACCGGTGTCGAAAACCGCCTCTGCATCGTGATCGCGGAATTCCGGACGCAGTTTCAGACCGCTCATAGGGATTTCTCCGATACCGCGCCATTTGCGCTCCGCAACCATGAACACCCTGGCGATCAGCTCCTGGGCCGGCCGGTTGCCCTCCCGGCGTACGATGCGGCTGTACTGGTTTTCCACCTCTGCTCTCCCCTGCTCCAACTGGCGGATGACCATGAGAATGCCCTCGACGATATCCATCGGCTCGAACCCGGTGACAACGATCGGCACGCCGAACTCCGCGGCGATGGGATCGTACTCCTCCCAGCCCATCACCGTGCACACGTGTCCGGCGGCGAGGTAGCCCTGCACGCGGTTCTGCGGCGAGGACAGCAGCGTGCGCATGGCCGGAGGCACCAGAACGTGCGAGACCAGAATGGAGAAATTTTTCAGCCCTTCCCGGTGCGCCTGCCAGACGGCCATGGCGTTGTTCGGCGCCGTGGTTTCGAAGCCGACGGCAAAAAAGACGACTTTTTTATCCGGGTTTTCCCGCGCCAGTTTGACGGCATCGAGGGGAGAATACACCACGCGCACATCGCCGCCCTCGGATTTGACCATGAACAGGTCTTTCTCCGAGCCGGGCACACGCAGCATATCGCCAAAGGAGGTAAAGATCACATCCGGCCGCGAAGCGATTGCCAGCGCCTTGTCGATCTGCTCCAGCGGTGTGACGCAGACCGGACAGCCGGGCCCGTGAACCAGCTCGATGCCCTCGGGCAGCAACTGGTCGATGCCGTTTTTGATGATCGAATGCGTCTGCCCGCCGCAGATTTCCATGATCACCCACGGCCGCGTGGTGATGGCGTGGATTTCTTCGAACATCTTTTTGACGATGTCGGGATTGCGGTACTCATCGAGATATTTCATGACCCTCCCTCCTCATCTTTCTCATCTTCAGGCCCCGGCAGGGGCATGCCGAAAATGTCCGTGCCCTCCTCAGCCGCAGCCTCCACGAGCTCATCCCACACCTCGTACGTCCGCCGCGCCTCCTCCTCGTCGATGATGCTGATGGCAAAGCCGGCATGCACGATGGCATACTGCCCGATCTGCACATCAGGCACATACTCCAGGCAGGCGCTGTTGATCGTTCCGGCATAATCCAGTTTGCCCATTTTCAGGCCGTTTTCTTCAAAAATTTCGATCACTTTTCCGGGAATGGCAAGGCACATGATGACCTCACATTTTTAAGTTTAGGTTAACCACAACAAAGAAAAAGGTGGGCTTTTCAGTTTAATATCTTTCCATGATTTCCCGAATTTCAGCGGGGGAAATATCACCCTGCTCAGTCTTTGAAAAAACAGTGACCAGGACTATTTTTCTTTTCGATGGGATGCAGTAGATCAGGCGGTAGCCGGCGCTTTTCCCTTTTGTCAGATCAGAATTTTTTGCCCGGACTTTATAAACAGCGTATTTCACTTTTGGCACCCGGACGCCAACCAGCTTCCCGTTAGCAAGAGTGTCGAGGACTGGTTGGATATCTGACTTGAAATGGCGATACTTTTTCGCAAGGTGGCGAACATTTCGTTTAAATTCAGGAGTAAATTCGATTTCAAAATCTTCGTAAGATTCCTCATTCGGCATCTACGTCCTCCCAAAGTTTGGAAAGAGGCAGAGTTTCACCTTGCTTAACCTCTTTCCAACCTTGTTCAAAGCTTTCTTCCGCGGACTTCAGTGTGACACTTTTGCGAAACAAATGAATGATCTGCAGCAAAGATGGAAGATGCTCCTCCGGCATCTTTCTAATTTCTTCCAACACCCTTTCTTGATATTCAGATGTCATCTGTTCACCTCATAAGATTAACCTAAACCTGAGTGATTTAGTATTCGAACAAAAACGCAGCAGACAAAGCTGTTTGAATGGATTGAGATATTCAATTTTCAGTACCTGCTGTCAGGTGGTCGTGGATATTTTTTATCTCTATCTGTTCGCATTGTGTCTGGTTATCCCATTCTCACAGCTTTGGTCTGAAACCGGGTTGCACCACGAAGTTCTCGTCGCGCACCGAAGAGAGCTGAAGTATTGTAAAATCAATACCAGCAGTTCCTGCCTTTCTTCTCGTTTTTCTTCGCGTTCATCGTGCATTTGCATTTTAAAATCGTCTTCGCGGTGAAAAAAAATCATGATTAATTGAACCGCCAGGACGCAAAGGCCGCGAAGGGAAAACAAAAAAAGTCTTTTCTTCGCGTACTTCGCGCCTTTGCGGTTTAAAAAATCGTACGGATGAGAGTGGAACTCAGCAGATAGTGCGCTTTCATCGTTTTTGTTCTCCCGCGCAACACCGGGCCTGCGCTATGTCCTCAAAAAATAATCCGTCGCGTCGCCGCGCCTTTGTGTGAGTTTTTTAGACCTGACCGTGGTGATTTTTTTTGAACTAAAAAAACTGTTTGAAGAGATTGATACATCCACCTTTCAGTATCTGCTGTCATCTCTCCGCCCGCAACCGTGCCGCTGCCACGGCAATCTGCCCTAATGCGATGCCACCATCGTTCGATGGAACCTGTTTGTGTGTCAGCACCTCGAATTTTTCTTCCTGCAGCCGGGCGAGCATGAGTTCGAACAGCAGCGTATTCTGAAAAACACCACCGCTCAGTCCCACGCGGTTACAGTCGCCGGCCTCGCGTGCAGCACAGGCGCTGCGCACGAACAGTTCCGCCAGCGTGCAGTGAAAGCCCATGGCGATTTTTTCGCGAGCGGTGCCTGCTGCCAGCTCAGCGACGATGCGGCGAATCAGCGGGCGTGCATCCAGCG
>WFTM01000034.1 GCA_015485525.1 Candidatus Zhuqueibacterota bacterium
CCTGGTGCTTTTTCTGCTTTTTCACCTGCGGGCGGATCATGAAAAAGTACATGACCACAAAAATCAGTATGATCGGTAAAAACATCCTGAAAGGATCGGCCTGAGGTTCACCAGCCTGAAAAAAGAGGACCATAAAAAGCGATGACATGACATGCTCCCGTTTTAGATCTGTTGATGAACCGCAAGCACAACGTTTGGCTTACGGTTCCGGGTTACTGTTTACTATTTTTTTTCATCACACCACTCCTGCGGTGTCGCACATAAGTGACACTCCTCGTCACAGACATCTTCTCGTACAAAAAAGCCGCCAGCCCCCCGTTTACTTCTGCTCCAATCCGGCATAAAAATCTCGCTTCCACTGCGCAAAACGATCTTGCTCGATCGCCTCGCGCATGGCCTGCATCAATTGATGAAAAAAAGCGATGTTGTGCAGACTGACCAGACGCAGTGCGAACAATTCGCCGGCCTGCAGCAGATGCCGGATATACGCCCGGCTGAAATTCGCGCACGCATAGCAGGGGCAGTCTGCATCGATCGGCGAAAAATCATCGCGGAAACGGGCGTTGCGCAGGTTGATCGTTCCCTGCCAGGTGAAAGCCTGCCCGCGCCTGCCGTTGCGCGTGGGAATAACGCAATCGAACATATCGACCCCGAGGGCAACAGCCTCGACCATATTTTCCGGCTTGCCTACGCCCATGAGATAGCGCGGCTTATCCGCGGGCAGAATGCCGGTCACTACTCCGGTCATCTCGTACATCACCGGGGCCGGCTCGCCGACCGACAGCCCGCCGATGGCATAGCCCGGCAGATCGAGCTCGATGAGCTGGTGCGCGCTCTCCTGGCGCAGATGCGGGAACACGCCGCCCTGCACGATGCCGAACAGCGCCTGGCCATAGCCATAGGCAGGCTCTTTCGCCAGCCAGGCTTCGCGGCAGCGGTGCGCCCATTTCCGGGTGATCTCGTTCGAGTGCGCGACGTAGGGTTCTGTCGCCGTGTGCGGCGGGCACTCGTCAAATGCCATGATGATATCCGCACCGATGAGCCGCTGCATTTCCATCACGTTTTCCGGGGTGAAATCGTGATAGCTGCCGTCGATGTGCGACTGAAATCGTACGCCGTCCTCGTGTATTTTCCGCAGCCCGGAGAGGCTGAAAACCTGGTAGCCGCCGCTGTCGGTGAGGATAGGCCCCGGCCAGTTGGCAAAACGGTGCAGCCCGCCGGCCTGCTGCAACAGCCCGGTGCCCGGGCGCAGATAGAGATGATACGTATTGCCGAGAATGATCTGGCTGCCGGTGTCGCGCAGCTCATCCGGGCTGAGGGATTTCACCGTTCCCTGCGTGCCGACCGGCATAAAAACCGGCGTTTCAATGGTACCGTGCGCCGTCTGAATCCGGCCGCGCCGTGCTGCGCTGTGCGCATCGGTATGGAGCAATGTGAACTCAAATCCCTGGGCTGCAGACACGTTGCCTCTTTCGTTTCCTCACCAGCTCATGGCTGGTCGTTCAAAAAATTTTATCAAAACTTTCGTCCAGCCGGTTGCAGGCGATGACCTGGAATCCCCTGGGCAAACTGAGGTCTTTCATCGGAACCGGTGGAATAATCGCGGTTTTAAAACCCAGCTTGGCGGCTTCGTGCAAGCGTTTGTCCATCTGCGGCACAAAGCGAATCTCGCCTGCCAGGCCGATTTCACCGATAAACACGGCATCATGCTGCACAGCCGTATTCTTCATCGAGGAGGCGATGGCAGTGACGATGCCCAGATCAGCCGCCGGTTCATCCAGCCGCACACCGCCGGCGACGTTGAGAAAAACATCCTGCGTGCCCAGACGCAGGCCGATGCGTTTTTCCAGTACCGCCAGCAGCAGGGCCAGCCGTTTAGCTTCAAACCCTGCGGCCGTGCGCTGCGGCATACCGTAATTCGACCGCGTCACCAGCGCCTGCACCTCGACGAGAATCGGCCGCGAGCCTTCGAGGGTACAGACCACGGCTGAGCCTGAGGCCTCCTTGCTGCGTTGCGCCAGAAAAATCTCCGAGGGATTGCTGACATCATGCAGGCCGGTGCGCGACATCTCGAAAATGCCGATTTCACGCGTCGAGCCGAAGCGGTTTTTCATCGCGCGCAGGATGCGGAAATGCTGGTGCCGGTCGCCCTCGAACTGCAACAGCGTATCGACCATGTGCTCGAGCACTTTCGGCCCGGCAAGATAGCCGTCTTTTGTCACGTGCCCGACCAGGATCACGGGCAGATGGCGCGATTTTGCCACGTTCAGAAAAGAGAGCGCACACTCGCGCACCTGTGAAATACTGCCCGGCGCGCTTTCGAAAGCCGGCTGGTACATGGTCTGGATCGAGTCGATGATCAGCAGGCCGGGATTGAGTTTTTCCACAGTGGCGAGCACAGCATCCTGGTTGGTCTCGGCGAGCAGAAACAGATGCTCGCTGTCGATGCCGAGGCGCTGTGCGCGCAGGCGCGTCTGCCGGTGCGACTCTTCGCCGGAAACGTACAGCACGGGAAAATCCGCCCGGCTCATGCGCGCAGCCTCCTGCAACAGCAGCGTCGATTTGCCGATGCCCGGGTCGCCGCCGACGAGAATCAGCGAACCGGGCACGATGCCGCCGCCGAGCACACGATTGAACTCGCCGCTGGCGCAGGAAATCCGGCTCTCCTCGACGAAATCGACCTTATTCAGCGGTACAGCCTCGCTCTTCTCAAAACGCGGCGACCGCGGACTGCCCTTGGGCTCGGGAGTAACGCGCTCTTCGATCAGGCTGTTCCATTCGCCGCATTCGCTGCAACGGCCGAGCCAGCGCAGGGACACATAGCCGCAGCTCTGGCAGACGTAGCGCACCTTATCTTTTTTACGCGCCGCCATAAACCTCCTGCCCTACCGGCCGGGAACTGCCGGTTATAAACTGCTGCACCACGGGATCATCGCAGGCGCGGATCTCATCCGGCGTGCCGGTGAAACGCACCGTCCCCTCATGCAGCATGGAAATCATATCGCCGATTTTATACGCGCTGACCATATCATGCGTGACCACAATGGATGTGACACCCATCTGCCCGGTCACGTCGATGATCATCTCATTGATGGCATCAGCCATGACCGGATCGAGTCCGGTCGTCGGTTCGTCGTAGAGGATATATTCGGGTTCCATCATCAGCGCCCGCGCCAGGCCGACGCGTTTTTTCATGCCCCCGGACAGCTCTGAGGGATACTTCTCTTCGATGCCCTTCAGGCCGACCATCGCCAGTTTTTCAGCGACCAGTGCGGGCAAATCCTGTTCATCGACCATGCGGTGCTCGCGCACGCCGAGGCTGATATTCTCCGCCACGGTCATGGAGTCGAACAGCGCCGCGCCCTGAAACAGCATGCCGATCTTCCTGCGCACTTTGTACAGCTCCCGTCGCGGCAGGCCGGGGATTGAAATACCATCGACACGGACATCGCCGGCATCGGGCTGCAGCAGGCCGATGATGTGCTTGAGCAGCACGCTCTTGCCACAACCACTGCGGCCGATGACAATATGGCTCTTGCCCTTTTCGATATCGAGGGTAACGCCGCGCAGTACCTGCTGCTCGTCAAAAGCTTTGTACAAATCGCGTATTTCAATCATAATTCAACCCGGCCGGGCCGGGACAATAGTTCTTTTTCAGCAACGGTCAGCGTGCGCACAAAGCACACCCTTGCCTGCGGAAGAGACAGCGTATCAAAAAATGAGCATCGCCATGATATAATCATTGAGCAGAATCAGGATCGCTGACAGCACGAACGCTTCGATCGTCGCCCTGCCGACGCCCTCTGCCCCGCCGCTGGTGTTGATGCCGACATAGCAGCCCACCACCGCTATCGAGGTGCCAAAAGCCAGGGCCTTTGCCAGC
>WFTM01000035.1 GCA_015485525.1 Candidatus Zhuqueibacterota bacterium
TGAGAAAGAGCCAAAAAATGACAATCCTGTTGTGAAATGCAGCAAAGCTGCCGATTCATTGTACTGGGTTCCCCGGCCCGGCTCATCGATCAGCGGCATTTCTATCTTGACAAACAGGAGGCATAACCATGCACCCGAAAGCGGCATCCCTGCTTGCACTGCTCTGTCTTTCTTTCTCTCTTCCCTCCCTGAGTGTGGCTTCAGAAAAATCTCTCAAGAAAACTGCTGGTGTCAATCCGGTGACTTTCAGCGTGGACATGGCGATTCAGATTCTCGAAGAGAAGTTTTCACCGGACAGCGACACCCTGAGCGTGATCGGTGATTTCAACGCCTGGCTGTTCGGCGCAACTTTGCTCGCCGATGCCGATGGAGACAGCGTTTACAAAGCCGTGGTTGAGTTCCCCGACTCTGTCGTAAATACGGAAACGCGTTTTTTGTTCGCCTACAGAAACGGTGGGAGTGAGGTTCGGGAAGGTGAGCCGAAACGCCGCTTTGTGATTCCGCCCGGTGGCGGCGCAGTGCCGGTGGATTTTTTCGATCGCGATGAGGAATTTAACTCACCCTATGAGCAGAAGACCGCACAAGTGACTTTCACAGCAGACCTTGCCGGGCAAATGGCGCAGGGTGTTTTCTTGCCGGAAGACTCGCTTTTTATCGCCGGTGATTTCAACGGCTGGAATGGCCGTGATGATGTCCTGCAACGCGATCCCAACAGCCCGACGCTGTACCGCCTGCAGAGGCAGATCACAGCTGTGCCCGGTGATACCCTGCGCTATCGCTATGCCATGCAAATCACCGGCCTGCCCGGTTTTGATGATCGTTCCGGCAGGCGCTGGTTTGTCTTCTCGGGCGAAGACCAGGAGCTTGCCCCTGATCTGCCGGATTTTGCCGACTCCCGTCCGCTGCTTGCCGCAGAAACGCGTCGTTTTGAAGTCAACATCAAACCATTGTACAGAAAAATTGCCGCCCGGGGATATGTCCTTGGTATCTTCAGCACTCGCGATACCGTGCGCACGGTGCAGGCGATCCACATCGTCGGCGAGGAGCCGCTGTTCAATGGCTGGCGCTGGGGCGAGATAGACACCCGCTGGCAGCTTTATGACGATGGCAGCCACGGTGATCGCGTTGCCGGAGATTCGATTTTTACCGCGCTGATGAATTTCCCGCCCGGGTTACCCAGCCGGGGAGTGTACAAATATGCCGTCAATGGCATCGATGCTGAGAGTGGATTCGGACGTACGCGCCTGCTTCTGCTCGATGGCGCAGCAATGGACTCAGTGCAGTACGATGTCTGGGGCAGCGAGGATGATCTTTTTGCACAGTACACGCGCCAGCACGACTACACCACGGCTGAACGCCCGGACCCTGTGACCGTGCGCGTGGTTTTCAGCGCCGACCTTGCAGAACAGATGGGGCGCGGTGTGTTTCAGCCACAGGATACCCTGCTCATCGCCGGGAATTTTTCCGGCACGGGTTCCCGTATGATCCGTCTCGAAAGAGACCGCTATAATCCGGTTTTATACCGTCTCATCGGCGATGTTACAGCCGTACCCGGCGATACGGTTCGGTACCAGTATGTCGTTCGCTTTGCCGGAGGTGGGGGAATGGCGGAACAGGGGAGGGAGCGCTGGTTTGTTTTTACCGGATCATCGCGCTACCTCAGTACGGATGTGCCGTTTTTTGCCCTGGCCCGGCCGTTGCGCCAGGCTGTGACGCGCCGTTTCGAAGTCAACGTTCGCCCCTTGTACCGTCGCCTCGCCCGCGAAGGTTATGTCGTCGATATTCAGACCCGGCAGACTATCGCCTCGGTCAACACGATCCATATCGTTGGCCCGGAGCCGCCGTTTAACGGCTGGCGCTGGCGGTCAATTTCCAACACATGGCGCCTGTATGACGACGGCACGCATGGCGACCGCACGCCGGGTGATTCCGTGTTTACCGCAACCCTTGTTTTCCCGCCCGGCGCGCCCTCGCGAAGCGAGTACAAATACGCTGTCAACGGCTACGATGCCGAGAGCGGTTTCGGGCAAACGCATTTTCTGGTCCTGGATGAAAACAGCCCCGAAGGGGTCATCAGCGATGTCTGGGGAAGTACAGGCCAGTTGTACAGCGGCTACATCCATTCCGGTGATTTCACTACGGGTGTGGATGGTGAGTCACAGCGCTTGCCGCGCACCTTTTCTCTGGAACAGAATTTTCCCAATCCTTTCAACCCGGAAACGGCGATCGCTTTCTCCGTGCCGCAGGCGGCTCCTGTCCGGCTTGTGGTTTTTGATCTGCACGGAAGAGAAGTGCGCCGCCTCACCGACACGGTTCTGCAGCCCGGCAGATACCGCTTGCGATGGGACGGCCGTGACGCCTCCGGAGCCGCGGCAGCTTCCGGCGTGTATTTTTACCAGCTCCGCTCCGGCAGCCACATCATCACCCGCAAGATGACGCTGCTGCGATAGTCCGAAAAATTTTTCCGACCGTGCGTGCACAGGAAAAATGGCCTGGCGCGAACGCGTATGGCACAGGGCAGGCCGGGGCAGAGCATTTCGCCTGAGAGAGGCAGAAATGGACGAGATAGCTCTGACCTGCCCCTTGATCGCTGACAAGATTGCCTTCCTACCTGTATGTATATGATACTCCCGTAAGAAAATCCTTGCCGTTTTTGGATTGAATTTTTATCATAATCCACAGTTTTTTGGGTTAGGACAAGGAGCGGGAGTTACAGGATGACAAACAAGACCTTAAAATTTCGGTTTTCATTGTATCGTGTAATAAAGTAGTGCCCCTGCTGTTGCTGAGGATCACGCTCGACAATAGCTGGGGTATTTTTTTAGTCATCCATACGGACTATCATGTATTGGCCTGAACTATCCCAACTTATTTATCTAATGCCTAATCTGAGCGATTTGCCAATAAGAAATATTTTTTTGTGGCAAGATATTGTTTTTATTTTAAATATGAGCCTGGTCATATCATAATTCCAGTGCAACCCAAGAGGTTATGGCATGCTGCGGGCAGGCAGAGATAAAATATCCGCGACGACCTGTCAGCATATACTGAAAATTGAATATCTCAATCCATTCTAACAGCTTTGTATGCTGCTTCTTTGTTCCAACAATAAATGCACTTCAGGTGAGCGAACGAGATATTCTGCTGGTTTTTCATTCTCATTTATGAATATGGTGGAAACGTTCTGGCTCCTGAGTTTGAATGTCATCTGTGCATTTTTGTGAACCACGAAGTGCACGATGGACGCGAAGAAAAACAAGAAGCAAGGCAGAAACTGCTGGTCCTGATTTTTGCGATACTTCAGCTCTCTTCATGAGCTTCGATAACTTCATGGTGCAACCCGGTTTCAGTCAAAACTGAGCGGGCGGAATAACCGGACACGATGCGGGTAGATTGAGATTAAAAATATCCACAACGGCCTGATACATATACTTGAAATTGAATGCAGCAACCCATTCAAATAGCTTCTTTTGCTGCTTTTTTTAGGTCTAAATAATAAATCGCTCAGGTTGGAAAATGAATGTTTTATACATGGAAAACGGGATAACTGGAGGATATTGAGCCGGAGTGTTTTGCCTCTCCGGCTCAAAAGTTAAAGGATTTTCCTATGAATTATAGAACAGTGGTCCTGACAATATTTGGTATAAGCTGGTGCATTTTATCCCAACTCCCCGCTCAGCA
>WFTM01000036.1 GCA_015485525.1 Candidatus Zhuqueibacterota bacterium
TCTGTTTAAAATGAAACAACGGTTCGCGCAGCGCCACACTGACCGGCGCACTGCGTTCCGTTGCCGCGCCGGGGCTGAGTCCGGCGATTCCGGAAAAGACCCACGCATGTCCCGCAGGAAGGGAGGCCAGGCCGTTGCTGCCGAAACGGGCAAAAGCCTGTGCCAGCGGCGCGATCTGTCCGGGTGTGGCTTCGGGGCGCACAGCGGCTGCTACGATCGGAGTTTGTGCGGCCAGCCCCTCGAGCCAGCGGATGAGGCTGTCGCGACTGGCGGTGCTGGTAAAGGGCGAAAAAAGCCGCAGCGTTCCCGGCTGCAGGGAATCCGCAGAAAAAGCGAGCACTGCCATGCCGGAAGCAGCGCCGCCGAGCAGTTCGCCGTCCACAACGATGCGCACGAAGCCGGTGTCCGCATGGGCGCTGGCTGACAGGTCGATGCGCCGCAGTGTTTCGGCAGCCGGGGCTGCTGTCGCTGCGTCGCGCAGCAGGGAAAAATCACCGCCGGCTTGTGCCCAGAGATCGCCCTGCATGCTCATGCCGGTGCCGCCGGCTGGGCTGCGGGTGAAGGCCTGCAGCCGTTGGCTCTGCGGTGTCGATTCGCTGTGGCGGACGCGCCAGAAATAGGTACCCTCAGGCAGGGGCTCGCGAACCTGCCAGCTCAAACGCACGCTCTCCGCCCGCAGCGGGGCAGAGGTCTGCAACAGCGGCGAGTCAAACTCCCGGCTGCTGTCCACTTCGAAGATGTACTGCATTTCGCCGGTTGCGCCCTCAGGATAGATGTGCAGTTCCGGCGTATTGTCATCGGTCAGAGCGAGATCAGCCGGTGCGGCAAAGATGAAATCCGCGGGGCGGATGACCAGTTCGCGCCGGGCGCGGTTGTTGGCCGGATCGTCCCCCGGCGTCTGCGCGGGTGGGCTGACCTCGGCCTGCAGGGTCCAGACTCCGGCGGTTTTGGCTCCCTGCCAGAAAAAACGTGCCGAATCCCGCCGTGCCACCGGCGGCAGCCGGTGTTGAAACTGCAGCGCGCTTGCCTGCGCTTCCGGGCTGATCTGCAGGGTCAGCGTCGTGCTGTCGAGGGCGGCGAGACCGAGGTTGCGCACGGCCACGCTGACGCTGAGGATGGAGTCTGCGGTTGTCGGCGCTGCGGGCTGCGGGCGGATGTCCTCGGGCAGAAGCGCCAGCTCGGGGTGCCGGGGCAGGGGAAGCGTCAGCGCCGGGTCGCTGAGCAGGGTGTACTGGTCGATCACCGAAACGCTGTGCGGCCGGGCGCCGAGTTTCTGCCATAAGTAGAGCTTGGCAAATGTGGTGGCCACACCGACCTGGCGCACCGTGTCCTGCGCGATGGCTTTGAAAACGCCGTCCTGCAAAATGCCATCCTGAAAGACAAATCCCCAGCCGCTGGTGCCCCAGAAAGCTGCGCTGCCGCGCTCGGGTTGCAGCATGAAATCTTCTGCAAAACTGTTTTGAAAGGGATTGGCAAAGCGCGCTGTGTGGCAGGTCATGCTGACGATAAAGGGCAGGCGTCCGGCGTTATCGACCAGGGGAATGTCCTCGTTGAGCATCATCAGCTCCCAGGTGCGACTGCCGGCGTGGCCGTTGAAGGTGAAAATCATGGTGCCTTTGGCAAAAGCATCGAGAATTTCCGGCAGCAGCTCGCCGCGTGTGCGGCCGTCGCTGGTTTTGTACAGCCGCGTGACCGTGCCCGCCACAGGAACGGGCTGCACGTAATCGCGGATCAGTTTTTCGCTGGCCTGGGCAAAAAGCGCGCGCTCGTAGCCATCGATGCCGCCGTTGAGAAAGGTGAAGGCTTTGCTCCACAGCGGTGTGTCGCCGTTTTCGTAGCTGATGATTTTATCGATGATGAGCTCTGCCTGTTGCGGCTGCTCCACTGCCAGCCGGCCGATGAAAAAATCGGGCAGTACATCCTCCGGCCCGTCGATGCAGACCAGGCGGCTGTCGCTGACGGGATTGCCGAAGCTGGGGATAAACGAGCGCTTGCTGCTGGTGGGCATGTTGCGTTTCGGGTCCCAGCTCGCGTCGCCGACGAGCAGAACGTAGCGCGGCAGTGGCGGTTGCCAGTTGTTGAACACGTAGCGAAAAAAACTGCGCAACGCCCGGGCGCGGGCAAAGCCGTGGCCAAAGCTGTCGTAGATCATCTCGACGTCGATGACGCGCGTGCGCAGACCGCTGTGCTCGCGGCGGTATTGCGCCAGGCGCTCTGCCTGCCGGCGGAAGTCGGCGTGGGTGATGATGAGCATGTCCGCGCTGTTGGAGGGAGGGAGCAGTTCATCCGGCGGGCGCAGGCGGATCGTGGCATCACGGCGCAGGGCTGCGGGCGTGAGGGCGAGGTAGCGGCGGTTCTGCCCGCCGGCTTGGGTAAAAGCGAGTTGGAACGTGCCGGAGTCTTCGCTGATGCGTGCGCCCGTGAGCGTGCGCCCGGTTGTCAGGTCGAAGAGAAAAATGCGATCAGAAGAAAAGCCACTGAGCAGAAAAGCCGTGCTGTCGCCCTCGGCTTCCGGGGAATGGAACAGCAGAAAATCGTTTTGCGCGGAGAAGGTGCGGTCGTAGCTGATCTCGAGCCAGTCGAGGTAGAATTTATCCCGTTGCGCGCCGGTGCCGCCAGCAGAGATGACGCGCAGGCGATTGTCCGGCTGCAGCAGCTCTGCCGCAAAGGCGCGCCGCAGAACGACCGTCTCTGTGTTGCTGAACAGGGTGTCGGCGATCAGAGTGCCGTTGAGCTCGATCTGCAGGCGGTGATTGGGCCGCACCGGGTCTTTGCTGATGCCGCGTACGCGCAGACTCAGTTCTGCCGGTGTGGCTGTGGCTGCAGGCGATGGCAGAGAAAAAGTGACCGGCAGGCTGTCGCCGGGGAAAAAGTAGGCCCACACCCAGCCCTCGCCGCTGACGCGGTCGCTGGTGTAAATGGCGGTTTCATCGTCGCCGCTGTAAAAGCGCAGGTCCTGCTCCAGGTGCAGGGTGTCGCGGAAGGCGGCCTCGGGTTGCCGGTTCGAGGCCACGAGAGAGTCCGGCACGAAGCGCCGGCCGGGCAGGCCGCCGAATTCCAGCCAGTAGATGTTCTCCGCCACTTCATCGTCAAAATAGCTGTCCTCGCCGCTGTGGCGTTCGGCGAAAAACCACAGGCTGTCGCCGGGCGCGAAAGTCGTGCCCGAGGCGCTGAAAAAGTGCAGCGGCTGTGTGCGGCCTTTGTTGCTCAGCCGGATTTCGGACAGGGCATAGGCCTGCTGCGGCAAACCGGCACGGGCCAGGTCTGCGAAACGGATGCTGTACATGCCCTGCGCCGGCGTGCTGATTTTAAAGCGCAGATCCGCTTGTGCGACCCTGGCTGCGGGCTGCTCCGTGCGCCGGGCGCGCAGGTTGGCGGCATTTCCGGCGTTCAGGGCGCGGCGCAGAAATTTTTCTTCCTCGGGTGTGAGGGGCAGGGGCGAGGGCGTGGTATTTTCAGGGAATTTCAGGGTGATGTCCAGCTCGGGTGCAAACAGCAGGGTGCCGTCCCGCGCGATCACCGGACTGGCCTGCAGGCGAGCGAGCCGGAAGCCGCGCCACCAGCCCTGCTCCTGCAGGCGGGCATGGCGTGCCGGGAAGCGTGTGCCCGCTGCGGCGCGTGCGAGGGGCTGCACGCCGGTGCCGGACACCTGCAGCACGGCATCGCCTGCTGGCGGGAGGACGACCAGCCACGAGGGTGCCGTGGAGTCAGCCGCTGCCGGCGGGCCGGAAAATGTCATGTGCAGGCGCAGATGCTGCGGGCCGGCCGCGAGGATGCGCATACTGTGCTCCTGCGCTCGGAGACTATCCGGGCCGGCGGACAGCAGGAGGAAGCTGAGCAGGATGAGAAATGCGGTTTTGATGCTGGTCATGGTGTTTAGCCGTTGGGCGGAGTTTCTTCCGCATGTGGTATTCATCAGCCCACCCCGGTACCAGTCGGGGTATGTGGTGTCTCGTTTCGCTTGTGGCACTGCCGCTGGAGCGGTGTACCGCGACATTTATGTCGCGCGGTATGATCGCCTATATAATGAAACCATCTCCCCATCCAATTGCGTGTTGCCGCGTTCGTAGTGCGCGATTTATCGCGCCCGTAAAGTCGCTAA
>WFTM01000037.1 GCA_015485525.1 Candidatus Zhuqueibacterota bacterium
CGCAATGCTTGAATGAAATATGATGCCTTTGCGCAGTGAGTTTAATGCTAACTGGCTAAAGAATTGACTGTTGCCCGTTGTGTTTCCTGAATGCCCATCACCCTCCCCGACGCTCCGCCTCGCCCCGTCGTGATTTTGCGACTGCGGAATCATAAAAACCTATTCGTCCTCTTTGATAATCACCGTATGCGTCAGGCGGGCGGACTGACTCAGCATCGCTGAAACCGAACAGTACTTTTCCATAGAAAGTTTCACGGCATCGTGCACGGCCTTTTCGCTCAAATTCTTCCCGCTGATTGTATAGGTGAGTTCGATGTCGGTGTAAATCATAGGATGCTTCTCTGCACGCGTGCCCTCGACATGCACCTCACAACCGCTGGTTTTCTGGCGTTTTTTCTTCAAAATAAAAACCACATCCATGGCCGTGCACCCGGCCAGTCCCTGCAGCACAAGCTCCATCGGGCTGGGGCCGATGCTGCCATCTTCGCCGCCCGAGTCCAGTACCGTGGCGTGCCCGGAACCAGAGGTGGCAACGAATTGTAAATCCTGTATCCAGCGAACGTGTGCGGTTTTTTTCATGATCATCTCCGGCGTATTGTCATTGTGTTCTGGTGTAATGTTGGGATAAAGACTTGATTCTCTAGCCGCTGTTGCGGATATTAGCACGTGCCTGTTTCTGAAGCAGGCAATATAACAAGAATAAAGGGTTGTCTCAAGGTGTTATTCAGTGGGCGGTTACTGCGGAAGGCGGAGAAGTCAATCGAGGACTGCGCTTTTTGGCGCAGGAGCGCCACCAGATGCATGACACCGCAGGAGCGGTGTCACGAGAAGGGAGGCTCTGAGTGGTACAGAGGCGTCACACCCAAGAGCGGTGTGACGAGCAGGAATTTTTCGGGTAAGAAACTGCTGATAATACAGCTCAGGAGGTTATGCATGCACGAACTGCTGGCAGATTACCCTGTCGTCATTCGTTGTGAGGTTCGCTGGGGTGAAATGGATGCGTTTCAGCACGTCAACAACACGGTTTATTTCAGATATTTTGAAAACGTCCGCATGGCATACTTGCTCGAAATCGGGTTCAGCGAGCCGCAGGAGCATGGCGGGACCGGGCCGATTCTGGCATTTACCTCATGCCGCTTCCGGTTCCCGCTCACATTTCCCGATGTCGCTCTCGTCGGCTGCAGGACCACGGAAATCCGGCCGGATCGTTTTTTCATGGACATGATAATCCTCAGCGAGAAACACGACCGCCTTGCTGCACAGGGACAGGCAGAGATGGTCGCGTTCAACTATGACCAGGGTAAAAAAGCCTCCCTGCCTGCTCCGGTTGTCAGCCGGATAAAACAGATCGAAAAGCAGGTGCCCGCTGAGCGCTATTGATTTTTGAACATGCTGCCCATCAGCTTGTCTTACTGGCACAAACTGAGCAATCCGGTATGGAGATACAAACGGATTTTTTCAACAGAACATAGTTCACTGTTGAGCGTGGGCAAAGGCTTCAACTCGTCACACCAGCAGGAGAAGTGTGGCGCAGGCACGGTGCTCCGCTGTGTTGCAGCTCAAACAGGCATGAGGATAAATCGTAACGGGCGTGCTCTGTTACTTCACTGATAATCAAAATTGGTTACTATGAAAAACTTCCGACTTTATAAATTTTTTTGGGTATCTGCCCTTTTATGGCTTTTTCCTTCCTGGCCCGGCGTGGTGGCACAACCCGTGCAGACCGACCATGTCGTTGCCGAGCTGATCAGCGAAACCGAATGGATCGTGCCCGGACAACCCTTCGATGTAGCACTGCGTTTTGAAATCGAGGAAAACTGGCATACCTACTGGCTCAATCCCGGCGATGCCGGCCTGCCGACAAACATCCAGTGGGAACTGCCCCCAGGGTTCTCCTCCGGAGAAATCCAGCTGCCATATCCCGAACGTGTCGTCACTCCGCCGCTGGTTTCCTACGGCTATAGCCATGAAGTCCTGCACATCGTCCGCATTACACCGCCGGCAGACCTGCAGCCCGGCACGACCGTAACTCTGAAAGCGAAGGCAGACTGGCTGGTGTGTGAAGTTGTGTGCATACCGGGTGAGGCTGACGTACAACTCACCCTGCCTGTGCGCACTCAGTCTCCCCCGCGCCTGAGCAAATGGGCTGATGCTTTTGCAGAAACCCGCAAAAAATTCCCCATCCACGAAACAGACTGGCAGATCACAGCCAGCGTACAGGACAGCCTGCTGGTGATCTCTGTCAGACCACCGCAGGGTGAAACCACTGCTGAGCAGCCCATCATTTTTGCGCCAGCCGAAGAGATGATTTTGGAAAACTCCGTTGAACCGGAGTTTTACCGGACAGATGATGAAGCACGGCTGGTCTTTCTCATCTCCCGCTACCGCGAGGAGCCGCTGCAAAAAATCAGCGGCGTACTGATCAATGAGGCGGGCTGGCAGGGCCCCGGCTCGGCCAAAGGGTTGTGGATCGATCTGCCCGTGCAGGGGGCAGCACAGAGTGCATACGCCGGTGATGGCCCCGGCCTGTGGTTAGCGCTGCTCTTCGCCTTCATCGGTGGCATGATTCTCAATCTGATGCCCTGTGTGCTGCCGGTGCTTTCGGTCAAAATTCTCGGCATCGTGCACCAGGCCGGCTCCAGCCATTCGAAACCGTGGAAGCACGGTCTGATCTTCACAGCCGGCGTCCTGATTTCCTTCTGGGTTCTCGCAGGCGCTTTGCTGGCTCTGCGCGCAGGCGGGGAGCACCTCGGCTGGGGATTTCAGTTGCAGTCGCCGGCGTTTATCGTCGTCCTGTCGGCCATCATGTTCCTTTTCGGTCTGAGTCTGTTCGGTGTTTTCGAGATCGGTACATCGCTGGCGGCAGCCGGTGGCCAGCTCGACAACAAAAGCGGGAACTCCGGCTCCTTCTGGAGCGGCGTGCTCGCCACCATCGTGGCCACACCGTGCACAGCGCCGTTCATGGGGTCGGCTCTCGGCTTTGCCCTGACCCAGCCCGCGTGGGCCTCGATGTTGATCTTCACTTTCCTCGGTCTGGGCATGGCCTTCCCGTACATCGTGCTGACGTCCTCGCCCAAACTGCTGCGTTATGTCCCCAAACCCGGCCGCTGGATGGAATCGTTCAAACAGTTCCTCGGTTTTCTGATGATGGCGACCGTGATCTGGCTGGTTTGGGTTTTGGGAATTCAGGCCGGAATCAATGCCGTCACCTCGCTGCTGATCGCACTGCTGATCATCGGCATCGCCGGCTGGGTGTACGGCCGTTGGGGCACTCCGGCCATGGAAGGGGCTGCACGGAAGTGGGGCATCGGCATCGCTGCCTTTCTGCTGTTCTTCGGCCTGAGCTTTGCGCTCAACACAGCCGGCCGCGCTGATGCCAGCGGAACGATGCAATCCGCTGCGAAAGAAAACAACGACGGCATCGAGTGGCAGGCATTTTCGCCGGAGCTGGTGCGCCAGCTTCGCTCGCAGAACCGGGCGGTTTTTATCGATTTTACCGCAGCCTGGTGCCTGAGCTGCCAGGTCAACGAACGCGTGGCGCTGGCCAATGAAGAGGTCGTGGCTAAATTCCGCGAACTCGACGTTGCCATGGTCAAAGCAGACTGGACCTCACGGGACGAGACCATCACCAAAGCCCTGGCCGAGTTCGGCCGCAACAGCGTGCCTCTGTACGTTCTCTATTATCCAGACCCGGACAGGGAGCCCCTGATTCTGCCGGAAATTCTCACGCCCGGCATCGTACTCGATGCGCTGAAAACCCTTGAGCAATGATCACCAGGAACCTCGCCGGGATTGCGCGGTGCTGAGAATCTTCTTTCTCCCGGCGCTCACCTGAAACCCGAGGTGTTGCCATGAAGAGAACTTTTCTTTTTTTCAAAATAGTTTTCATCCTGCTGCTGTTAGCCGGCTTTACCACGGATAAAGCCGCCATCAACAAACCGGCACCGGATTTCAGCCTGAAAGCAGCGGATGGCAAAACCTACTCCCTGTCTGACTTCAAAGGCAAGTACGTGATTCTGGAATGGATCAACTTTGATTGCCCTTTTGTGCGCAAACACTACAAAAGCGGCAACATGCAGAACCTGCAGAAGAAATATACCGGCAAGGGTGTGATCTGGTTGAGCATCAACTCTTCTGCACCGGGGAAACAGGGAAACTTTCCCGCCGAAGAAGTCAACAGACGCCTGCAGAAGCAGGGAGCTTCTCCGACCGCCTATCTCTTCGATCCATCAGGCACGGTGGGCAGAGCCTACGGGGCCAAAACCACTCCGCACATGTACCTCATCGACCCGAAGGGTGTGCTGGTCTATGCCGGTGGTATCGATGACATCCGCTCGGCAAAAATCTCTGATATCCCCAAAGCGAAAAATTACGTCTCACTGGTGCTCGAAGCCGCCCTTGCCGGCAAACCGCTGCCG
>WFTM01000038.1 GCA_015485525.1 Candidatus Zhuqueibacterota bacterium
AACGTCCGGCTGCTGGTCTTCCTTTCTGACGGCTTTGATACCAGCAGTGAAAAGCAACCGGCAGACATCAAAAGCCTGGCACGCGAAAAGTTGGTACAGATTCACTGTGTCGGCACCGGAGATGCGCCGCAGACTGAAGTTTTGCAGGACATTGCCGCCGCGACCGATGGCCTGTACTATGCCGCAGACGAACTCGGCGGCATCACCGCGCAGCTCGAACAGATCGCGATCAACCTGAGCGGCCAGTACAAGCTCAGCTATATTTCTCTGACCCGCAATACCATGCCATCGGTGCGGGTGGAGATCGAGCACGAGGGCGAAACCAACTCCTTTCAACAGGAGATCGATCTGCGTGCGGTAATCGCAGACGATCGCATTGGCGAGCTGACCTATGACGACGATGTCCTCGAAGGCGAACATGCCAACGTTTTCCTGCGCCTGCTGCACACCCCACGCAATATCAACCGCTTCCGCTTCCGCTTTCTCGCGACCAGCAAGCTCGATACCGTGACCCTGATTGCCCGCGAAGAAGGCGGTATTCTCGACAGCACGTGGCAGCTTTTCGGCCCCAATCCAGAGCTCTGGTACACCCTGAAGAGCGATTCCAGCGTTTTGCCTTTTGGCGGTTTCGGTCTGCTCGTCAATGCCCGTTTCCGCAATATCGGCGATTCAAGCCTGGCCGTCCCCTTTGAAATGGATAACAGTATTTACAGCAACGAGAAGAGATTTTCCTACCCGCCGACGCTGTACATCGGCCTGCCGATCATCGATCCGGTTCCGCCGCAGGATTCCAGCAACGTGCCTGTGGACATCACCCTCAGATGGCGGGTGGATAACTTCCGCAATCTGCAGAACATCCGTTTCGATGTTCGTCTCGACAAAAACCGGCCATCAGAACGCATCGTTGCCAGTGATATCACCGGCACCCGTTTCAAACCTGCGACAGCTCTCGAACCGAACACAGTTTATTACTGGCAAATCATCGCTCGCTCCGGCAGGAATTTCTATTCCGGCCCGATTTGGAGATTTAAAACTGCGCCCTGACACGCAGGAAGGAACATATAATGCAGAAAAAAGATATCCGCTACCCCATCGGCCCCTTCTCTCCTCCGCAAGAGATCGTCCTGCCGACCAGGCGCCGGCTGTTGGGAGAGTTTGCCAATATTCCCGCAGCTCTGCGCAAGACGGTCAGCAAAATTCCTGTAGAAAAGCTCGATACTCCGTGGCGTCCCGGTGGCTGGACACTCCGTCAGGTCATCCACCATATCGCTGACAGCCACATGAACGGTTTTATCCGCTGCAAGCTGGCCCTGACCGAGAAAAACCCTGACATCACGCTCTACAGCCAGCCCGCGTGGGCAGAGTGCCCGGATGCTCTGTTATCTGCGGTGAGCTACTCGATCGATCTGCTCACCTCCCTGCACATCCGCTGGCTCATTCTGTTCGAAAATATCAGCGAAGAAGAATGGAAGCGCTCGTTCCATCATCCTGAAATGGGCGACATCACCCTGGAAACCGCGCTGGCCCTGTACACGTGGCACGGCAAGCACCATACGGAGCAATTGAACGCATGGCTGAGAGGGGAAACCGGAACGTCCTGACGATGCGGCAAAAAGCTGTACCAGATAACACAGGTGAGTCAACGGCACCGTCCTCCTGAAGCCTGAAATATCCTGACACACAACTCTAAAACGGCCTATCTCATGACGACAGATCAGCATTCCCCGCAGAATCCCGGCGCTGTGAAAGAAGAACTCGGCCTGCGCGAACTCATCGCCATCGGTGTCGGCGGCATGATCGGCGGCGGCATCTTTTCCATTCTCGGACTCGCTGTTGATATCAGCGGCCATGCCGCGCCTCTGGCTTTTCTGGTCGGCAGCATCATCGCCGGAGTGGCCGGCTACAGCTACGTACGGCTGGCCTTAACCTACCGCAGCGATGGCGCCAGCTTTACCTATCTCGAAAAAGCATTTCCTAAGACGCCGGCCGTGGCAGGAATCGCCGGCTGGACCGTGGTTATCGGCTACATCGGCACCCTTGCGCTCTATGCCTTCACCTTCGGAGCGTATTCCGCCCACCTGTTTGGTTTCGGTGATCAGCAAACGGCACGTTGGCTGCTTTCCGGAGGCGGACTACTGTTTTTTCTGGTCATCAACATGGCCGGGGCTGCGGAGATGGGCAAGGCCGAGGATATCGCAGTCTATATCAAAATCATCCTGCTGGCCATTCTCGCTGCTGTCGGATTTTTCACCGTGGATACAACGCGCTTCCGTCCCCTGTTCGACCACGGCACCAGCGCCTTTCTTCTCGGCGGAGCGGTGATTTTTGTCGCTTACGAAGGCTTCCAGCTGATCACAAATGCGGTGTGTGAAACCCGCGACCCGCAGCGCAACATCCCGCGCGGGCTGTACGGCTCCATCGCGATTACTTCGCTCATCTATATCACCATCGCGCTGGTCTCTGTCGGCAACCTCGATGTCGCGGCGATCCACGCTGCTCAGGAGTATGCGCTGGCAGCAGTCGCCAAACCGATACTCGGAACCCTCGGCGTCGTGCTCGTCGATATCGCCGCCATGCTGGCCACGGCCTCGGCGATCAACGCCACCATCTTTGGCGCCAGCCACCTTGCCTACGAAATGGCGCGTGAGAATCTTGCGCCGCGGCCCTTTTCCTTCCGCAACCGCACCGGTGTGCCCTCGACATCTGCGATAACCATCACAGCACTTGCTGTGTTGCTGACAGCCCTCGGGGGGCTCGAACTCATCGCCTCATTTTCCAGCCTGACATTCCTGCTGGTTTCTATCGCGGTCTGCCTCGCCAACCTGCGCCTGCGACACGAAACGCACGCCGCCGTACTGCCCATCCTGCTCGGCATCGCGCTCATGGTGACCACCGTGGTTCTTCTCGTGCTGTATATGAAACAGAACAGCCCGCACACCCTCATCTTCTCGATCTGCGTCTATGGTGGCGCTGTACTCGCCTTTATGCTGTTTGATTTTACCCGCAAAAAACGTCAGCAGAATCATTCATGAGCTTAATTCATCAAAACCTTGCGAAGGCTCGAAGCCTTCGCGAGGTTCAAGCCTGTCGTGTCTGTGCCATACGGTTCGCGGCCATCCCTGGAGCCGTGCAGGGATCACGATTATGCAGGAGACCCGAAAGCGAACGGGACGCAGGCACCCGAGCCGAAAATTCTGACAACGCAAGTATTGTTGATAACCGCAGGGGCGCCCCGCGGATCGCCCTGCGGTAAAAACAAAACGGTGGCCAACCGGCATGCCGGCGACCACCGTTTTGCGGGTGTCTTGACGGGAGGAGCAGGTAAAATCACGCGCGGACGCGCAGGAAATTGGTGTTATCCGCACCATCGACGCGGAAAATGCGCGGTGTTGGCGGGCGGTGGCCGGTTGTTTCGCGGCCGGTCTTGCGTCTCGGCCTGCGATTGGCAGCCGCAGGAGGCGCTGTTTGTGCCGCGGTCTTTGCCGAACGTTCGCGTTCATTGTGCAGCCGCCGCCACTCTTCGATTCTTTCACGTGCCGTATTTTTAACGCTGTTTTCATCGACGATGGTAACCTGTTCCGCCTGGGGTTCCGGGCGGCGATGGGCTTTCTGCCAGGCCGGCCGTTCCGGAGCGGTTTTCGGGGTTTTCGGTTCCAGCACCCGCAAAGCATCGGGGACGGCAGCTCCCCCCTCTTCTGCGCCCAGCAGCTCCTGAATCCGGTCGTACACTTTTTCCGCCAGATTCTGGGGTTCAGGGTCATTTTCACGTTCCCGCGCCGGTCGGATATATGCGCTGCTCTGATCGCGCAGAGTCCAGTACACCACGGCATCGGTGCGTATCCGTGCTCCGAGCTTTCCCAGGCTGTAATCATCCTTTTTGCATACCGGAATGAGCGGCCGGTCGCAGGCTGCGGCAAAGCCGGCGCAATAATAGATATGACCATCGACACCACCGGCCACCTGAATCGTCTCCTGCTCGTTCCACTGCTGCTTTCCGGCTATAAATTCGGGTTCGCTGGTGAAGTCCGCGATCACCAGCCGGCTGTCGAGCATGAGCTTGCGAAACGCCTGTGCCTGTGCCGCACTCTGCAGGGTTTCATCAGCAAAAACCGGTTCGTAACCAGCGGCTTCAACTGCAATTTCGAGCAGGTAGCGAATGCGTCGGGCCTGCTGATAGCGCCCTCCGACGATGAGAATATGCCTGGCCTGCGGGTTGACCGGAATGGCATGCGGCAGCCGGCGCGCGGCTGCACGGCGCATGAGCACGATTCTCTTCTCCCGTACCAGCTTCTCGGCCTCCTGGGCGGAAAGGATGTCTCCGGCCGTGCCTCTGGATTCGAGAGCGGCTTCAAAATCACCCTTTTCGATCAGAGCCGCCACCACGCGCGGCCAATAGTTCGGGTTGATTTCGATATCGAGATACGCATGCGGATCGATGCGTGACCACTCTGCCCGCTGATTGAGCTGCCCGGCCAGCCATTTTTCGCTGCGCGAAACCGCCTCGGCAAAGGTACGCGGCTCTGCAATACTGTGGATGATCTCTTCGATGTTTTTGTAATGGATTTCGACCGGAGTATTCCCGGCAAGGGTATTGCGGCGGCAATAGACAGATAACTTCCAGAAAGCATCTGCAAACTCCTCGCGGATGATATCCTCGCGAACAAGTACGATGATTTCACCGCAATGCCGGCACTTCCAGTGATCGATGTGGGCCGTGTGCGACAGCACGCGAATATCGGCTGAATGACAAAAGTGACAGTGGTCCATCAAATCCTCCTCCTGCGTAGATTGTAACCCGTTCCCAATTGCATCCTGGAATACAATTAACGTACCAGAATGAAACATTATCTGCGCGGGCAGGAATAAGGAGGAACCACTGGCCGGAAAACGTGCTGCTATTACGATGTCGAATTCGAAAAGAGACAATTGTGTAATCCCTTTGTCGTGTAAAGGCAGGTGCGGAAGCCGCGATCGCAGAACATATCGCTGGTGCAGAATGAGGAGGCAGGGCAGCGCCAGAGATCAAAGTGAAAAAACGCGGGGAACGGAATCAGCCGGTTGGCTGTGAAGGAATGGACCGGGAAATGCGCCCGGGCTTACAGCATGCCTTTCTTTTTGCGGATAAACCACTCGATGCTCAGTGTGAGGACGAGCAAAGCGAGCACTGGCCAGACGCGCCACAGGGCATAGCTGCGTTCTTCCCGGACGATGCGTGGAGAAAAATCCTGTTCCTGCAGCCATTGTTGCAGGCTGTCGGCATGCACCAGCCTGCCGCCGCTCTGCCGTGCTATGCTGCCCAGTAACGACGGGTTGGCCCGGGTATCACGGAATTCCAGCTGAAAGGGCACGACCGAAAAAGCGAGGGTATCTGCGGCGACACGTTGCCCTCCGGCCTCAGCACGCGCCAGCACACGATAATCCCCCTCCCCGATCACCTGCATGGTGCCGCGGTATTGGCCATTGCCAGCCCCCTGCAGACTGATCGACCGCGGTTCGCCCTCACTGATCAGAGTCAATGTAACATGCAGATTGTCCCGCGGGCGGAAATCTTCGAAATAGGCCTGAACCGTAAACGGAATTGTCTCCCCTGCCCGAACCACTTCGTCGGGCATTTTGATGCGTAACAGCTTGCTGTCCTCCGCCGAAACCAGCCAGCGCACGGCGTTGAGCACGATATCCGAGTAGAGACTGTTTTCCGGTTCGATATTTTTCATCATCAGATGCCAGCGCCACAGGCCGGCAGCGAAAACAGTGATGGTACGCCGCTTGCCTGCACGCGAGGCGGTGAGAAAAGGCACTGGCTTGCTTTCCCGGCCGGAGAGTTTCGCCTCAGCCAGCACCTGCACATGGGGCGCAGGAACGATCTCGCGAAATGTACTGAACACGGGCGGCAAATCAGCCCACTGCGCGAGTGTGGTCTCACCCCCACTCTGCAGCACGGGATGCAGCAGCCCCTGTGCGGTTGGCATCACGCTGATCATCTGCTCACTGGCCGAAGGACGCAGGGACAGCACTTCAGCCAGTTTTTTCATCCGTTCCAGACCCTGCTGCCCGCCAGCAACCGGGCCGGTGATGATCAGCACCGGCTTTTCCTGCTGAACAACAGCCTCGTTCAGCCAGTTCAGCACCCTCGCTTCCGGACGCGCTGGGGAAACCGGATTGACCGCGATGATACAATCCACTTCCTGCAAACGCTCTTCCTCTGGCAAGCGTGCCGGTTTCAGCACCCCCGGCGCCAACGCCTGAAAAGCCTCGACTGAAATCTTATCATCCTGCCTGAGTGTCTGCAGCAGAAAGCCGACATCTGCCGAAGGCGCACCAGCGACCACCACGACCTTGAGTTTGCTCTTGAGAATTTTCTGATAGAGCACTCTGCGATTATTTTTCCCGGTCACTTCCCCCGGCAGCTCGCTCAGGGCAACGGTGATTTTCTGCAGGCCCGGAGCCTTTGGGGTAAAATGCACGACCTGCCGCGACTCGGCGAGGTCCGCGGGCAGGACGAGACGGCGGCGGACAGTTTCATCGCCGGTTGAGATGCTGAGCTCGACGCGTTTGCCGGCAAAACCTGTGCTGCGCACGATTACCTCCGCGGGAACTTGCGTGCCGGCAAAGGCAACGTCGTTGAGAATCACGTCGTCGATCCAGATATCCTGCGGTGGAGCGTGTTTGCCGAAGGGCACGGCAAAAACCGGCACCGGATAGTCAGCAAGCCGGGCGGAGGGATCATCACCGAGGTTATGCGCGCCATCGCTGAGCAGCAGAACAGCAGAAAAATTGCCTTCACGCACAGCCTCGTACGTC
>WFTM01000039.1 GCA_015485525.1 Candidatus Zhuqueibacterota bacterium
AGCGCCGGTAGGGTTTTCCGACACGGTGCGAGCGCATCTGGAACTGTTACGCACGAGCAGGAAAAGCTGAGCGGCTTTTTGCGCAGGCGGAGCAGGAAAAACGTGAGGATGGAGAAGGAATGGAACAGTTTTACTTGATTCTGGTCGTTCTGGTTGTCGCTTTCGGCGGCGGTATTATGTTCAAAAAACTGCTGGAACGCGCCAAGCTGCAAAAAGAGGATTCCGGGCTGAAAAAGGACTGGCTCAAGAAGCGCCAGAAAGATTTTCTCAACAAATTCAAGGGTGACAAACCCGCCGAACTCAAGCCTTTTCTCGAAGGCGATCATTTTATGTTCATCAAACACATCCCCTACCGCATCGAAGGCGCTGACGAGGCGATCAAAGCCTATGTCCAGCTCATGTCTGAGACCGGCAACTTCTCTTCCTACAATCAGCAGGAAAAGATGATCTCCGGCGATGCTGCCATCGTCACTTTTAACTGGAGCCGCGGGCCGGTGACAGGCAAGACCACGCATGTGTGGAAATATAATGAAAACAAGGGCAGTTGGCAGCTCATTCATGACCATACCAGCTATAACCCGGGGAACGGGAAGTAGCAATGCGGTATGAGCATCACGGATTTTCTTTGTGCGCAAGGATAAGCGAGATAGGATATAGGCGAGCAGGGCCCCGGAACTCTGGCACCGGCATGTGAAAGAAGTAGCCGAAGTGGCAACACTTCGGGCACACGGAGTTTCGGAACTCTTGCGAGTTCCGCTACGGGCACCGGCATGTGAGAGAAGGCAACACTTCGGGCGCACCGGTGGCCGGAACGCTTGCGAGTTCCGCTACACGAGGGGCTCCTGCCAGTTCGCGGTGGGAAAACTTCATAACGTGAGCTTCAATCCTGCGGAGCGATAAAAATCTTGATTTTCAGGCTAGTGATTCCTATATTTGACGATCGAAAAAAACGGCAGAAATCATAGCTTGAGGAAAGGCACAGATGGTGCAGAAAGCGCGCAAAGAAAAATACCTGCTCGGATCAGAATTTTCCGGAGATAAAAGCGCATATCTGCCGGGCCGTACCTGCTTGATACCATAACTTAACATGCACCCACGAGGTGCATTTTTTGTTTCTGCCGCTGTGTGGGAAATAAGCATGGAATCATAGACATAAAAATCAGGAGTACCCCTTGAAACAGGCAATCAGCAACCTTGTACAGCTTCAAGAAATCGACCTGAAACTGGATGCCCTTGAAAGAGAAAAGGGCGATATGCCTGCCCGTGTCAGAGCATTGGAAGAGCAGCGTGATGGCGTTGAAACAGAACTCAATACCACCCGTGCGGAGCTGGAAGACGTAGAGAAACAGCGGCGCGGGCTGGAGCGGGAAATCAAGACCTTGCAGGAACATAAGAAAAAATCCGAAGAGCAGCTTTATGCTGTGCAGACCAACAAAGAGTACGACGCAGTCACTCAGGAAATCGAACATGCTGTGCAGAAGATCGACGAAAACGAGACAGCCGAGCTGGAATTGATCGAGCGCGAGGAGGCGCTCAAGGAGAAAATTTCCTCCCTCGAAGAAAAATTGCAGCAGTTCGATGCTGATCTCGCCGAGCAGAAAACCCGTCTCGATGCCACCATCGCCCGCAATGCCGAGCGCGAAAAAGAGCTTCAGGCTCAGCGAGAGCAGGTGCGGGAAAAAATTCAGGTCAAACATCTGCGTCTGTACGAGCGCATCCGCAAGCCCAAAGACGGGTTGCCGATCGTCCCGGTCAAGCGCGGCGCCTGCGGCGGGTGCTACACACAGATTCCCCCGCAACGAATCATGGAAGTGCGCGACGGCGACAAGCTGATCATCTGCGAAAGCTGTGGGCGCATGCTGTACTGGGAAGAGCAGCCGGAGGCGCACGAAGAAGCAGCCTGATGTGATGGCTGTAGCCGGAACAGGTCATGCCTTCGGGCAACAGCAGGCCGGCGAGCAGCGCTGCAGTGGCAGCAGTTCAGGAGGAATGCAATTGCTGGGTGACGATCTCCCTGAAAGAATGAAACGTTTGTCGTACACGAGTTATCGTGCCTGAAAGGTGCCAATTTTTACCGTGGAGCCCCGTCAGGATGCAGGTCCGGTCACTCAAAAAGACGATGACTTCGCCGGGCGGCTGCGCCAGTGACGAGCAACCCACACGATGTGAGGACGCGCCAAAATATCCGGCAAAGGACATCCCCGGCTTGCCTTGCCTACGATCTGGGTATCCAGTTTATTCAGCAAACCAGGCTTGGCCCAGTTTCCGACGTTTGTCATTCCGGCCAAGCGCAGCGCCGTGCCGGAATCTCATCTTTTCTGGCACGTGCCTGTGTCAGGGAGATTCCGGTCTTCCGCTGCGCGGAAACCGGAATGACAGCACTGGTGCAGGCATGTGCTGTTATCAGGTGGTCTGATTGAAAAGATGTAACCGTGCTGAGTTAAGTGGATAACCAGATGCCTACGATGATAATTTGAGAACAAATCGGGGGAAGATGCCTGAAATCTTGCCGGCCGGGTCTGCCTCATTCTGAAACAGCGTGACGACATGATGACCGGGTGGCAAAGCCGGAACCGATTTCAGCTGCGTGCCGGTGGGTAAATCCGTGTCGCGGCTTTTATTTTTGAAAAGTAAGAAAAAGTGAATTAAAATAGATCCGAGAGCAACATCCAAAGCAGGCCGGACGGTCGCCTCGCTGGTGGCACCGCCATCGGGCGGGGAGGAAAGTCCGAACTCCACAGGGCAGGACGGTCGCTAACAGCGACTCCGTGTGAGCGGAGGAAAGTGCCACAGAAAACAGACTGTCCCGTTCATTCGGGATAACGGTGAAAAGGTGGGGTAAGAGCCCACCGCCCCGGTGGTGACATTCGGGGGCACGGTAAACCCCGTCCGGAGCAAGACCAAATAGGTTTCGTTTTCCCGCCTGTGCGGGAAGAAGGGATGCCCGCCCAACCTCGCTTGCGGGGACGAAACGGGTAGGTCGCTCGAGCACGTCAGCAATGGCGTGCCCAGATAAATGGCCGTCATCCCGGTTTACCGGGATACAGAATTCGGCTTACAGGCCTGCTTTGGATGTTTGTTTTTGGGTGAGGAGGTTTTTTGCATAAGGAACTCCAGTGGACCTGGGCCGAAACCGGCCCGCAGGAACGTATCCGCGAGCTCTCCGATACGTTATCCATCCCGCCTGTCATCGCATCCATCCTCATCAACCGGGGGATTGAGACCGCCGATGATGCCAAATTTTACTTCCGTGCCGGGCTTGAAAACCTGCACGATCCTTTCCTCATGGCTGACATGCACAAGGCTGCCGATCGCATCGTCGAAGCGGTGAAAGCCGGGCAGGCCATACGAATTTATGGCGATTACGATGTCGATGGCGCCACTTCGACCTCGTTGCTGATCCTGTTCTTCCGCCAGCTCGGCATCAGCGCCGATTTTATCATCCCCAACCGCATCCGCGATGGCTATGGCGTCAGCATCGAGGGCATTGAAAAAGCCCGGGATGATGGCATCGATCTGCTTATCACCGTTGACTGTGGCATCACGGCAAACGATGAAGTCGAGCGCGGGCGCGAGATCGGCCTGGATATTATCGTCTGTGACCACCACCAGCCGGCCGAGCACCTGCCCGACGCCATCGCTGTGCTCGACCCGAAGCGGCCGGATTGCCCTTATCCTTTCAAGGAGCTCGCCGGTGTCGGCGTCGCATTTAAGCTGGCGCAGGCTGTTGCCATGCGCCTCGGCCACGATATGGACCAGCTCTATTCCCTGCTCGATCTCGTCGCCATCGGCAGCGCGGCGGATATCGTGCCCCTCGTGGATGAGAACCGCATACTGGTGCGTACCGGCCTGGAAATTCTCAACACCCGTCCCAATACCGGCTTGAAAGCCCTTCTGGAAACCACCCGCCTCGCGGGCAAAAGCCTCAGCACCGGCCAGGTGATTTTCGTGCTGGCGCCGCGCATCAACGCTGTCGGCAGGATGGGGGATGCCAGCCATGCTGTCAATATGTTTATCACCGAAGATGACCGCGAAGCGCTGCAGATCGCTCATCACCTCGAGGAGGAGAACAAGCAGCGGCGCAATATCGATGAGGAGACCTTCCGGGAAGCCTGCGAGATGATCGAAGCGCATTTTGACCCGGAGAACGATTCGGTTTTTGTACTC
>WFTM01000040.1 GCA_015485525.1 Candidatus Zhuqueibacterota bacterium
CCGCAACATTTCTGACGAAAACCTTGCTTTTCTGCAACACAATAGCTATAATGCGAATTGCTTTTTTTATCCCTGATATAGCTACAGGGAATCTGAAAAAAAACCGGATGCTCGTCACAGCAGAAAGCTATGCCATAAACATCCGGATAGTTTGATTTTTTCAGATGATGATGATTGTTGTCCTTGATTCGGATATAACATGCACGAAGAGTGTATTCTCATACATTATAATGAGATTGGCCTTAAAAAGGGCAATCGACGTTATTTCGAAAACAAGCTGCGGAAAAATATTCTGCGGGCTACCACGGGGCTGGGTGTGCGCGGCGTACGCCGCCTGTGGGGGCGGATGTTGATAACGCTGAACGATGATGCGCGCCCGAATGAGATTCTTGCCGCTCTGCAAAAGGTTTTCGGTATCGCTTATTTTGCACCAGCCCGCCTGATCGAGCAGGACATCGCAGCGATGGAAACGGCTGCGGTCGAGCTGGTTGCCGGCAAAACATTTCGTTCCTTTAAAATAGCCACGCGACGGGCGAACAAAAGTTTTCCGCTGCAGTCGGTAGAAGTCAACAGAAGGGTAGGAGCCAGGGTTCAAAAGGCGAGCGGAGCTAAAGTTGATCTCGGCGATCCTGAGTGCACAGTACATATAGAGATTTTTGATGATTCAGCTCTTGTCTATGTTGACAGGGTTGATGGGCCCGGAGGATTACCCGTCGGTGTGAGCAACAAAGCCGTCTTGTTGCTCTCATCCGGGATAGACTCACCAGTTGCCGGATACCAGATGCTCAAGCGCGGCGTCGATGTGATCTATGTTCACTTTCACAGCACGCCCTATACCAGCCCGGCATCGATCAGAAACACCCAAAAACTGGTCGAGCTGCTCACAACTTACCAGTACCGCTCCTATCTCTACCTGATCCCGTTTCTGGAAATTCAGCAGGCCATAACCAGTGTGGTTCCCGCTTCCTATCGGGTGATCATGTACCGGCGGGCGATGTTCTATCTCGCCGAGCGCGTTGCCTTCAAGCACAAAGCCAACGCACTGATCACCGGAGAAAATGTCGGTCAGGTGGCTTCGCAAACCTTGCCCAATATCCGGGCGATCAACGAGCCGGTGCGCCTGCCGGTTCTGCGGCCCCTGTGCGGTTTCGATAAGCAGGAAATCATAGAGCGTGCGCGCACTATCGGCACTTATGAGATTTCCATTCAGCCCTATGAAGATTGCTGTTCTCTGTTCGTGCCTGACCGGCCGGAGACCAATGCTTCGATGAAAACCGTGCTCGATTTTGACCAGAAGTTGGATTTGCTGCCCTTTTATCGGCAGGCTCTGCAGCAGGCTGAGAAAAAGAAAATCACCTCACGAAGTGACTTCAACGGGAAAGAAGGCTGATGTCTCGACAGGGTAAAGCGTTTGCTGCCAACGAGCCGGTTTTGCTCATCGATAAAAAAGAACGGCGACACTATACTATTCTGGAGCCAGGGAAAACGACCAATTTTCGCGGTGATTATCTGCCCCATGACGAGATTATCGGGCAGATGGACGGTGTCAATATCTACTCACAGCGAAAACAGCGTTTCCGCGTATTCCGGCCGACTCTCGATGAGCAGGTCAGGCTCATGCCACGGGGTGCACAGGTGATCTATCCAAAAGATATCGCCATGATCATCATGCACGCTGATGTTTTCCCCGGCGCCCGTGTCGTCGAGTGCGGGCTTGGGTCGGGAGCCCTGACTTCCGGGCTGTTGCGCGCCGTGGGCAGCGAGGGGCAGGTGACCAGCTATGAAATCCGTACCGATTTCATCAACAACGCCCGTAAGAATCTTCAGGCGTTTTTTGGCGAAACCCCTAATCATATCATCAAGGAACAGGATATTTACGAACGTTTTGATGACCATGACGCGGACAGGCTGATCCTCGATGTTCCGGAACCGTGGCGTGCGATAGAGCAGGCAGCGCCGGTGCTGCGGCCGGGTGCTATCGTCTGTTCCTATTCTCCGACGATCCTTCAGGTCAAAACTTTTGTCGATACTCTGCACCGTCTGCGCCTGTTCACTGATATTTACACTTTTGAGACCTTTCTGCGCGAATGGAAGGTGGACAGCGTCAGTGTGCGGCCGGAGCTGCGCATGGTGGCGCATACAGCTTTTCTGACAACAGCACGGGTCATCTCACCCGGCGCAGCCGTTCTTCCGAAAGATGTGCAGGACGGTGAAGCTGAGGATTCTTCGCAAGAATCTGAAAATAATGCCGAAAATGAACCTGAGAAGGCTGAAATATCTGACTCGTGATCTATGATTTGAAAACCAGCAGTCTGCACCAGCAGCCTGCGCATGATAGAAAAAGATGCAGTCCGGTACAGCCTTGTGCTGAACGGAGCCAGAACCAGAACCGATGATGGAACCGGAACCGGAGCCGGAACCGACGCAAAGAGAGCTTTTCATAAAGGTGTGAGTGGTTCTCTTACCCGAAACCGAATCCAGTACCAGACCCGGAACCGAAGCCGAAACCGACCACGGACGCCGGCTGCATCTTTTTTATTTTTCATCACATCTCCTGAAAATTTTCAACCCGGCCCGAAATGCCCTTCACAAATTTCAATGGCCTGATATTCGACTCATCCCACCTGTTTTGCCGCGCTGATCTGAATCTCCTTGACAATCATTCTTGCTGCAGTTACATTTTTCGCCAAATCTGATTTTAATCACGACCGGGGCTTACATGAAGCAGTCTCCCGCTGATTTTCCCGAGAGTATCGGCAAACTTTCCGTTGAATTCCTGCTGTGCTCGCGCCAGGATGAGGTGCTGCATTTGCAGGGCAATTCTTTTAAAGCAGGCACTGGCCCAAAATGCGAAATCCGTTTCGATGCTGAGAAGGACGACAGCGTTTCCCCTCACCACTGCACTATTTTCCTCGAAAAAGGCCGCTGGTATCTTGAAAAGACCTCCGACAGTCCGATCTGGATCAACGAAAAAGAAGTGAGTGGGCGTGTCCGCCTGCCGAACAACTGCATGGTCTTTCTCGGTAAAATTATGGGGCCGGGCATGCGTGTATTCGGACAGGCCGAACAAGCGGTGAGCCGGCAGACGGTCGCGCAGCTTTTGCAACGTGCCGGCAAGGAGGGCCGCATGGTCAGCGCTGCTTCAGAAAAGGTTGCCGATGAGTTGGCACGTGAGCGCGAGACCGTGAAAAAAGCGCTGTTTCGCCTGGAAGCGCGCGCCAAAAAAAGATTTTACTGGTTGCTGGCTACTGCTGTCACCTTCACACTCATCGCGATTTTTCTGGTCAGCTATCAAACACAGCAGCTCCGGGAAATGAAAAAAGTCGCCGAAGATATTTTTTATGCAATGAAAGAGCTCGAGGTGCAGATCGCTCAGCTCGAAGAACTGGGCATCGATGCCGGCGACAGGCGCGAACGCCTGGGCGAACTGCGCGCCAGCTATACCCGATACCTCGGTGAGCTGCAACCCCTGCAGACCAGTTTCAGCTATGAGGACCAGTTGATCCTGCGCATGGCACGCACCTTTGGCGAGTGCGAGCTCAATATTCCGCCCGGATTTAATGAGATGGTGAAACAGTATATCCGCAAATGGCAGTCATCATCGCGTTTGGAAACCTCGATCCAACGTTCGGTCAAAGCCGGATATGCACCGTATATCGTCAAAGAAATGCTCGACGACAACTTGCCGCCGCAGTTCTATTATGTCGCTCTGCAAGAGAGTGACTTCGACACCCTGCGTGTCGGCCCACGAACCCGCTTCGGGATTGCCAAAGGCATGTGGCAGTTTATGCCCGAGACTGCGTTGCAGTATGGACTGCGGATCGGGCCGTTGGCCCAGGTGCGCAAGCCGGACCCCCGCGATGAGCGCCATAACTTCACCAAATCCACACGTGCTGCAGCAGACTATCTGCACTATATCTACAGCAATATCGCCCAGGCTTCCGGCCTGCTGGTGCTGGCGTCTTATAACTATGGCGACACCCGCGTCCGCCAGATTCTTGCAGGGCTGGACGAAAATCCCCGACAACGAAACTTCTGGAATGTCATGAGCAACTACAACCTGCCGGAGCAGACAAAAGACTATGTTTTTTATATCTTTTCTGCAGCCGTGATCGGGGAAGACCCACTTTATTTCGGCTTTGATTTCGAAAATCCGATCGCCGCCTCCATCAAAGCTATCGAGGAGCAGGTTGAGGAAGGGCCTGCCGGGTAGCCAGCCGCCAAGGCACGAGTTTTCCCGGGTGCGATCAGGGTATCAATGCGGTTTTCATTTTTCAACCATTCTGCCCGGCTACCGCACGTGCTTATCTCTGAACCCTCATTCCGGTTTCCCCACAGGGGAAGACCGGACTCTCCCTGACTTTGGCACGTGCCCGAAAAGATGATATCCGGAATGTCTCGGTACGAGGGTGCAAAGCGTAACGCGACATTCATGTCGCGCGGTACGATACTTTGCGTTATTCAGCATACCCCTGACGGATTTACAAAACGATAATTCCCCAGCCCACACAATCTGAGGAAGAGCTCAAAAGACTACTCCCCACAACTGCCACTGGTAGCGACATGACTGTGACGTGACCGTATGGCCACGACCAGACCTCACGCAGAGCCCACAAACGCACAAAGCAAAAAACCAAAACAAAAAACTCTGCGCGCTCAGCGAACCCTGCGAGAGAAAAAAGCTATTAAATTTTAAGTCTGTCTTTTGCGATGCCATCTGACATGTGCCCGAAAAGATGATATCCCGGCACTGCGCTCCGCAATGACAGGTTCCGGAAATGGCTACAACCAGAGCTTACACAGAGTCCGATCAGAAAAAAACAAAAACTCAGCGTGCTCAGCGAACTCTGCGAGAGAAAAAAGCTATAAAATTTAAGCCTGACTTTTGAGATGCCCTCACTGCGCTTCACCTGGCCGGGATGACAGATGCCGGTCTCTGAGCCGGGCCGGTTTGCTGACATAATGAGTTGACAGGATAACCAGACGGGTAAAAGAGCACCATTCAAACTTTTCCAATTTACCCCATGCACTACCCAACCATCCTGAAAGCAATGCATGTTTTCTCCATCTTGCCATACCTGCTAATTATTGCACTTTAAATCCTCACTTTTGTCGCCGAGCAACCGATTTTCTGTGAAGAGTCGGCAGCCGACATTTGTGCTGTTGTGCAGCATACAGAACGGAATAAATCATCCCGATTTTTTCATTGATTAACACGGCGTGCATGGAAAGTCAGGAAACAGTAAAATTTCATTCCACATAGAAGAGAGCTATCTATGCCCGAGAATCACCCAGCACACACCCTGTCACTTGAATTCATTCTGTGCCGTTCTGATGTTGATGAGATTACGCCGGACAAGGATGAATTCGTTATCGGCTATGCCCAGTCGTGCGATGTCGTCCTGGCGGAAGACCCGGAGATTGCACCACGCCACTGCCGTATATATACAAAAGCCGGAGGGTGGTTTGTCGAACCGCTGGCTGATGCCCCGCTTCGTCTCAACGGCAAACCTCTTGTCTGTGCAGCAGCGCTCGCAGACAGGGCCGTCCTGACCTTTGGCAATGATTTCGGGCCAGGCTGTGTTGTACGTTTGCAGAGTGCCGGACACGGGCTGGAGAATCTGGGGGCACAGCTCAAAGATTTCAACAAAGTGCGCAGCACACTGATCGCGTCTGCCGCACGCAGCGCTGCAGAAAAACCCTATCAACGCAAAGTACTCAAGCGCTGGTTCGGACGGTTGTCACAAAAACACCGCAAGCGTCTGCTGGTGGTCAGCAGTGTACTGCTCGTGCTGCTGGCCGGAAGCGGGGGAACGGTCTTTTATCAGCACCATCGTCTGGCGAAAATGCAGGGTATCGCCGAGGACATGTTCTATCAGATGAAGGACATCGAGCTGCGCATGCTCCGCGTCGATGACTTCTTCGCTATGAGTGGTGACTCCTCACTGCTGCGGGAACGTGAAGGCCTGTGGCAGGCTTATCAACGGATGGCCGAGCAATATGATGCGTACATCCGCGAAGTCGGCCTCGGAATGGAGAAAATGCCCGAAGATGAGAGACTGATTTTACAGACAGCTCGAGTTTTTGGCGAATGTGATATCAATGTGCCGCCGGAGTTTGTCTCACAGGTGAAGGATTATATCAACCGCTGGCGCACGACCCCCCGCTATCGCAAAGCTCTCGAACGGGCAATCAGCAATGGGTATATCGACTATATCACCCGGGTGATGATAAAATACCACCTGCCGCCGCAGTTCATGTATCTGGCCATGCAGGAGAGCGATTTCCAGCCTGAGACCTGCGGACCAAAGACACGCTTCGGTATAGCCAAGGGCATGTGGCAGTTCATTCCGGGAACAGCCGTGCATTTTGGCCTCAAACTCGGCCCTCTTGTCGATGTCCCAAAGCCGGACCCTCACGATGAACGCCATAACTTCAAAAAATCAACCGAGGCGGCAGCACGATATCTGCAATTTCTCTACAAGACCGAGGCGCAGGCCTCGGGCCTGTTGGTCATGGCTTCGTATAACTGGGGCGAGCGCAAGGTTCTGACCCTGGTGAATCGCATGCCTGACAATCCGCGTGAGAGGAATTTCTGGAATCTGATCAAGAAGCACAAGCTGCCAAAGGAGACGATGGATTATGTTTTTTATATTTTCTCTGCTGCAGTAATCGGAGAAAATCCAAAACTGTTTGGTTTTGACCTCGAAAACCCTCTTGAACTCACGCTCAATGACAGCGAGTGACGAAGCGCCGTGTGGCACAGCTGAGGCGCTACACTACAGTGCATGCCTGATCACGTTTTTATCTGTGCAGGCGGCATCTTGTTCATCTTGTGTTCTGCTGCGAAATCTCAATACGAGTGTCATACCGCTGGAGCTGTGTGGCGAGAGGGGATGAAAGACGGAACATGTGAAAGATTCAGGGGCAAATAAAAATGCCCTGTCCGGGGGGATGACAGGGCATTTCTTTCGTATTCAGCTTCCGTAGTCAGTCGTCATATTCGATTCCGTCAGCGGATGAGTTCGATTCCTTCTCCGGGGTCGTAGTCGTATTCGAGTTCGATCAGGAGTATATCCACCAGAAGTGGATCGAATTGTTTGCCGCTCAAATTGCTGATGATACGGATGGCATCATCGATAGTCAGGGGAGCGGAATAATTTCGTGAAGAAAGCATAGCATCGAGGGCATCGGCGAGAGTGACCATGCGCGCGTGCAGTGGGATATCATCCCCCGCTAATCCGAACGGATAACCGCTGCCGTCAAATGCTTCGTGATGACACAGGATGGTTTCAGAAATGCTGTACGGGCCACCGAGTTCGAGCCAGATTTGTGCGCCCATTTCCGGGTGCAATCGAACCATTTCCCGTTCAGATGCCGTCAGGAGAGTTGGTTTGGAAAGTATCGTTTTATCGATAGCGATTTTGCCGATGTCATGGAACAGCGCGGCTGTTTCAAGCAGGCTGATTTCGGGGGGTTCCAGGCCAAAGGCCCGACCGAGCTGGCCTGCGAGCTGGCTGACCCTGTAACAGTGCTGGCGGGTGTCGTTGTCGAGCTGAATGAACAACTCGTACACACTGAAATTTTGTCCGGAACTTCGAACTGCAAGCTCAGGCCAGAACGCATCAATACCCATTTTCATCCTCTTCCATCCTCTGGATACTACCCACACTTCTAAGGTTCAACGTCGTTGCGAAATCCGTTTCTCGTACTGAAGTTGTCGCGCTCCCGAATTGCCCCGGGTCAACTCTGTGATTTCAAACGACGTATGCGATCAAAAGCAAGAACCAGGCCAGCACTTGGTGCCAGAATCAGGTCCCTGGTGTCTAATCATGAAATAACAACTGGTTAGCCAGCCGATTTCTTTCATGATTCATCAATGAATTCAACCCATGCAAAGCATGTCTGGTTTCAAAATGAACCCCGCATCATGCAATGGTGTCATTTTGAAAACAGTGTGCACGCATACTGCCTTGTTTCGCAAAGCAGCAGGCACTCTGCCAACAGCATCACCCTCATTGCTTACAGAACGAACTCTAATAAACAATAAAAATTAATAATGTGAAACAAAAAAGTGACAGAAAATGCATAAATTGACATTTTTCTGCTGATGATTCGCAGCAATCAACGTGTGTAGAATGTCGCGGTACGAATGACAGTGGAAGCGACCGGCGGGGCTCCCCACGCCGCCGGTCGCTTCCGGAACAATATCGTCAACAAGCCAAAAATTGGCTGAGGACAAAATTCAATTTCCAACACCGACCGGATTTACAAAACGATCATTTCCCTATACACATAATCTGAAGAAGAACCTCGAAAAACAACGTTTTCGTGTGTACAGGCGTCTTTACTCAAATAACGAATGCTACACGGCTAACTACTTCTCAGAACGCCACAGGCGTTTTCCAGTCAGCAACGGGAGAAATTTATGCGCACTCTTTTTTATCGAACACTCGCACTCATCATCCTGGTTTCAGCGACGCTGAACGGGCAAAATAACGATGAAGCCCGGACAGCCTACATGAAAGAAGCAAATTTGATTTTCGATACGGCTCTTGAATCCGGTCGCGCTTATGAAATGCTGCGTGAACTGACCAAAACCGTCGGACACAGGCTGAGCGGCAGCCCGCAGGCGGCCGCTGCGATCGAGTGGGCGCGACTGACCATGCTAGATGCAGGGCTGGAAAACGTTCATCTGCAGAAAGTGATGGTTCCACGCTGGGTCCGCGGACCCGTCGAACAGGCGCGGATCATCAATTCGTCATCAATCGGAACGCAGGAACTCAGCGTATGTGCTCTTGGCCGTAGCGTCGGGACTCCGGAGCAGGGCATCACTGCGGAGGTGATCGAAGTGCATAATTTTGAACAGGTTCGTGCGTTAGGGGCCAGTGCAAAGGGCAAAATCATCTTTTACAATCGCCCGTTTAACCGGAAGGAACGCAATACGTTTGCCGGCTATCGCGGCGCAGTTGACCAGCGCAGTCGGGGTGCGGTTGAAGCAGCAAAGGTTGGAGCGGTAGCTGTTCTGGTACGTTCCATGACGCCTAATCTCGATGATATACCCCACACTGGTGCGCTGCGTTATCAGGACGACGTCAAAAAGATCCCGGCGGCAGCCATCAGTACAATGGATGCTGAGATGCTCAGCCGCGTGCTTAAAAACGATGGCAGTGTCCGCGTTACTTTACGCCTGAGCGCGAAAACACTACCCGATGTGATGTCGTACAATGTCATCGGTGAGTTAAAAGGTACAAAAATTCCCGACGAAGTCGTACTGCTCGGAGGGCACCTCGATAGTTGGGATAAAGGAGAAGGCGCGCACGACGATGGTTCCGGCTGTGTGCAGTCGATCGAGGCTCTGCGTTTGCTCAAGGAGCTGGGGCTGCGCCCGAAGCGAACCCTGCGCGCTGTGATGTTCATCAACGAAGAAAACGGACTGCGTGGAGGCAGGACGTATGCTGACTCTGTTGCTGCTTCGGGCCCCAAACACATCGTCGCCATCGAGAGCGACCGCGGTGGTTTCATGCCTGTTGGTTTTACAGTCTCCGCTGATGGCGACAGACTGCACTCAGTAGCGCGCTGGAGCTATCTGTTCCGCCAGATCGGTGCGGATCGCATCCGCAAAGGCGGAGGCGGAGCAGATATCGGACCTCTGGGCAGGCTCGGTACGCTGACGATCGGCCTGCTGCCGGAGTCGCAACGCTATTTTACCTATCACCATACAGACCTGGATGTCTTTGAAGCCGTCGATCGCCGGGAGCTTGAACTCGGTGCTGCTTCGATGGCAATCCTCGCCTTTGTGCTCGCCAACGAGGGAGTCCACTGAGCAGGGTGCCTGCAGCGTGCCTGTTTTCGTCAGGCCGATTGCTGTGGCAACTGGATACCCGGACTTGAACGAAATGAAATTTAACAAACAAGCAGGATGGAGCCGGTGAACGCCCGGTTTCCACAAAAACAAAACTTGTTTTTCTTCTTTTTTTTCTTGATATTCAGAGTTCTGTTTCAATGACAAAAATTATGACGATGTATTCCGGTTTCTCTTTTTTCAATCCAGAGTCATGAATTTTCTGGCTCTGACCGAAACCGGAAATCTGATGAATTCATCTCAACGCCTTCTGTGTTTTTTCCGGCAGGCAGGGATGAAATTCTCAGTGTACAGATAAAATCAAGAATGTGAAAGGAGATCTATAATGGCGCAACCCATAGAACTGACGGATGCCAATTTTGATGAGGAAGTATATAAATCAGACAAGCCTGTTCTGGTGGACTTCTGGGCTGAGTGGTGCGGCCCCTGCAAGATGATCGCACCGGTCATCAAGGAGCTGGCCCAGGAATATGATGGCAAAGTAAAAATAGCCAAGCTCGATGTCGATGCCAATATGCAGAGTGCGGGCCGCCACAATATTCGCAGCATTCCATCGCTGTTGATTTTCAAGGATGGTAAAATCGTCGATATGGTCGTCGGTGCTGTACCCAAATCTGAACTGAAACGTCGTCTGGATCAGCTCGTCTGATTCCAGTGCGCGAGCTATAGC
>WFTM01000041.1 GCA_015485525.1 Candidatus Zhuqueibacterota bacterium
AGTCTGTACCGAGGGAATCGAGGCTGCCCATCACTTTGTGCTCAACCGCTGGCGTGACTGGTGTGCCGGCATCACCAATGGTGATCATCAGTTTGCCTTTAAAAACATTGTCCCGGTCGTCTTCGATTTCAACACTCAACTTCCAGCTTGAGGCTTGATTCGCGAGCCCGGACAACGGTATGGCCGCAGTCCACGTGCCGTTGAGATGGTTTTTGAGATGCCCGCGATGCTCGGCATCACTGTCACGGGCTTCGAGCTCATAGGTATTTTCCTTCACACTCAGCGCATCAATCTGCTCATCCTGAACCTTAATATACAATGTATCCTCCGGTGCAAACGTTTGTCTATGCTCGGAAAAATCAGCCCGGTTGGAGACGATGAAATTGCTCTGAGCGTACAGCCCTGAAACGCCCATCACTCCCAACATAATGCCCAACAATACAGTAGCGATTTTTTTTGTGGTGTTCATTGAACAACTCCTTTGATTAATTTACCATGGTGCAGTGCTTGTCTGCGTGGGATCAAAAACTCTTTTCTTGATCTGCATCCGTGCTATGGCAACGTCTGTGCCATCCTGCTTTATTTTTATCATTCGGGATACAAACACAGGAATAAATAACGTTATTTCGTTATTTTCAGCGATAGTCCTGCGATTCAATATCTCGCCAGGGAACCGGCCGTGCTCATGCGATGCGGTGCACGTGCATGGTGTGACCACCTGCGAGTGGGCTTTGTGCAGAGTGTGCACAGAACCACCGACACCGTTCTTCCAGCCGACGGCGGGGAAACTGCAATAATAGTTTCGGCATCGGTACGGCTTTCGGTTAAGTCAGTATTTCGCTTCGGTGACGTGTGGCCGCAGGAGCGGTGTAGTGCGATGGAGGTACGTATCTGCAAATCTTTTTTTCTCTCGCAGAGACGCGGGGCACGCTGAGTTTTTTTGTTTTGTTTTGCGTGAGGCCTGGTTGTGGCAGGGTTGTCAGGTCACGGGCTTGTTGCTTAAGTTTGATTCTGATGTTTGAGATGCCGGTGACCTGCATCTTGCTGGGTGCACCCCGGCAACATTAGCGACTTCCGGGAACGACAAACTTTTGTCCAGCAGGGAAATCAAATCGTCATCGCGCAGTTATTGGGCACGGTGACTGCTGCAATTGAAAATCCTCTTGCCGGCAGATATGCTAAACCCCTCTACCCGCACGATGTGCAAAGGAGCCGAAAAAGTATAGTGTGGCTCGTTGCAGGGAGAAAATTACGGAGAAAAGAGGAGGGAGCTCCTGCCCGTGTCTGTGGCGGGCAGGAGCTGGTATCGCGTTTTCCAGCAGGAAGTTTGTTGGTCAGCGCAGGATGATAAAACGCTGCACGGCTGTCTTGCCGCCAGCTTGCATGTGGAAAAAATACACTCCCGGGCCGGTGAGCCGGCCTGAACGATCCAGCCCGTTCCAGCTCATTTCATGCCCTCCAGGGCCTACCCTGCGGTTCTGCAACAGGGTTGCTACTTCCTGCCCAAGAATATTAAAAACGCGCAGAGTGACTTCGGCCGGCTGGCTGAGGGTGAAGCGGATGCGCGTACCGGCACTGTGCAGCCGGGAAGTCGTGACCGGGTTTGGGTAGCTCTGTGAAAGGACGATATATTGTGGCAATACGTCGCCAGGGGCATCCGAAATACCATCGCGGACAGAAGTAATGACATCATCGCGGATGACACGAATGCGCTGGGCTGTGCCCGGGAAGCCAGCGTGCTGATCGGCTGTAACCCGTACTTCGAATCCTTTTTGCACCGAGTTCAGGTCAGCCGGTTTTCCTGAGGTGTCCAGCACGAGGATATCACCGGCATAAGTGAAGTTTTCTCCCGCGACCACCAGCCCGTTGCTGGTGATATTCTCCACCCGGCCGGTGAGAACGATGCGGTCGAGCAGGTGGATCGCATGGGCAACCAGATTATTACTGACATTAACCGCTGAAATGGTGACCACAGTGCCAGTGGCGATGTCACCCAGCCGGATCGGCTGTCCTGCGCTGTTGCGGATGGCGATGGCTTCGGACAAGAAAAAGCGTAACCGTCCGATCTTGGCAAAAGAACCGCTTGTGTTGATCGTGACAGGCCCGGTAACAGTGACGGTATCCGGACTGGCAGCAAGACGCTGCACGCGCCAGCCGTAAACGGTTTCCTCCTCCACCCTGCGGCCACGGATACGCACCGGCACACCGGCCACCAGTTCTGTTTGGCTCAGGGGCCGGCCATCCACATCGATAAGCACCGTCGTCGTACTCAATACGACCGGCTGCCCGAAGACCATAATTTGATCACCCGCTACCTGGCCAATTTCACCATCAATAACGAGTTCCTCATCCAGGCTGCTGCGCATTTCCACCCGTCTGGCGTAAAGAGTATTCTCCCCTCTCTCAGCCGTTACCATGACCATCGTTCCGGGGATGAAGTCCGTATCCATAACATGAACACCTGCAGACGGGCTGACAAACTCAGTGGCCGGGGTACGGGTAAAACTCTTACCAGAAACGCGGATAACAGAGCCGGAAAGCTCATCCACAACCCCGGACCAGATGAGCTCGTCAGCATCTGTACCACGCAGCTCGATGTGCAGGGCGTGGTACTCACCATCGATCTTTTGGCCGGTGATGAGTACGCTGTTTCGCACTTCGAGCTGGTCAAAGCTGGTTGGCCTGCCATGGCGATCGAAAATTTGTGTTTCATCGCTGACGAGGAAAAGGATGTCCGCAACGACCAGGGATGCACTGCCGATTTCTGTAATGACATCTTTAAGGGTGATCAGCTCTGGAGTTTCGTCGTTGATGAGGACCTTACGGGCGAACAGGACGCTGTTGCGCTCATCAGCATAAACTTCTACAGCCTGGCCGGCACGCAGAGCCGTCGCATCGACAAAGCTGAAGACTGAATCATACACCAGAGTAAGGGCATCCCGTTGTATGCGTACCATATTGTTGAGCCAAAAGTGTGTGTCAGCGATTTCCGAAATTTTGCCTGACACAACCACTTCAGAGATAAACTTCCTGGTGCGCTTCAAAGAAACCACGCTCGACAGGCCTTCCGCATGGGTGCGCCCCAGCATCTCAACTGTTTCCCCGGAACGAAGCGCTGAGAACTCGAGCTGTTCACCGCTGAAGCCATAAAAACGGGAGTTGGCATCGACGAGATAAGCTGTCTCGCGAATCCATAGCGTATCCGGCAGAGAACCGTCCCCTTCAAACTGCACCAGATTTCCTGAGATATTGATATCCTGCTCCGCGTAATGCTTGTTGCGGATGTGAATATCCCTGGCGATCAATCTGCCGTCTTCCCAGGTTCCTTCTATCTTCACCAGCATCCCGGCGCGCAGCAAATCGATGGACCCTTCTCTACCGTCCATATCTTTAACTTCCAGCTCATCGGTGAGGTAGAAAACCGCGCCACCAACATTGATAATTTCAGAGTTCAACTCATTGATACGGGCATCAAACTCAACCTCGGTTTCGCCGGGTTTTGAGATGACTTCGATCTTTTTGGCCTTCAACTCGCCGGATTGCAGTTTTTCCGCGAGTACTTTCACGCCCCAGCCGGGTTTGAGCCTGGTGTGGTCCAGCCTCTTGTTATTATCTTTATCGAGAACCTGTGTCTCATCATCGACGAGAAAAGTCTGGGCAGGAATGTGCAAAGCAGAGGAGGTTACGTCGGAAATGATACCGGAGAAGGAGACTTCATCCCCAGTAAGTTTGATATCTGTACGGATAGTCAGCTCAGCCCTGGCTTCGAATTCGCGATCGAACTCGTCCTCAACCTCGACTTTGAGCTCCCAGGCTGCATAAAGCCGGTTCAGGCCGCTGAGCGGAATGGCTTGTGTATAGGTACCATCGAAGTTATTGATCAGGCTGCCTTCGAGTTCTTCATCTTCTTCGCTGTTTTCCGCTTTGAGCTCGTACTTGCTTTTTTCCACAGCGAGATAGTCCGCACCTGGGAAGACCACCTTGATGAACAAGGTATCCTGGAAAGTAAACTCTTTATCCCCTGTCGCGAAATCCGCTCGTTTTGAGGTATGCAAAGCAGATTGCGCCAGCAGCGCAGAAGTAAAAAAGAGCATTGCCGCAACGATGGTGGCGAGCGATAGGTGTCTTGTACAGGGCAATCCGGATGTCATTTTTCTTACCAGGTTCAAGGTACGAAGCCGGTAAAGGCTCGGTGCTGTTTTTTTCGCGACAACGACCTTCAAATCGCGTGCCACAATGATATTTTCGTATTACATCTTACTTTTTTGAGCTGATAGAAAACCGGCTGCGGCCTCGTTTGTCAAGGCCGGGACGACGCTTCTGACTATTGTGCACATACATAAAAAAACATGTGCAGGATATGCACATAATTATTGGGAAAACCTTGCGCTATTGCACGGATTTCACTAAATTTCGACTTGATTTATCTTCTGGGTGGTTACGCTCAAATACAGCTCTCCAAGCCTGTCTGGTCATTTTTTTGCTACGCTCTGCGCCAGTCTGTATCTCTTCTCACATCTCGCGCACAGGTTGCATTGTTTTTTTGACCATAATTCTGGACTATTCGTGATTTTTAATAATAAGACATCCTGCGTTTTATCGCAACTCTCTTTTCTATTGCTTTTTCTATTCGGCTGTACAGGTGAAGCACCACGGGATAATCCTTTAGACCCGGGATCAGACCTCTACGATCCGACGGTAACAGTGCGGGGCTTTTGCTCACTGCTGTACGAGACATCAACTCCGGTTCCGGGGGTTGATATCACTCTGGTAAGAGCAGACTCAGTCCGGTTCACTACCACCAGTGACAGGGCTGGCAGGTTTTCTTTCAGCAATATGTCGCAGGGTGTGTACGAACTTATTACTTATAAAGAAGGTTTTATCAGCGATACGTTGCAGATATCTGCTTCGAAACGGGATTCACAGCTCCTGACTTTGCGTCTCGACAGAAGGCCTGTGCTCACGAACCGGCAACTGGCGACCGGGCACGTGTTTCGTCCGGCCGGTGACCAATATTTTCTCGATTTCACAGCGGAGGTAACTGATCCGGACAGAAATCTCGATATCGAGGATGTTCTCTGCCGCATACCTGATCTCGGCTTATCCCTTTCTCTCTTTCCGGACCGCGATCGTATGCGCTGGATCCGGACAGCCAAATTCGACAGCCTGCTCGCAGTTCAGACCGGCGGCAACAGCAACGCTGCCCTCGACACCTTGATCGGGATGCCGATATTTATCGATATCACCACTGTGACGGTAAACAATGACACTGCAACAACCCGCTACGGCCCGTTTTATCTGACCCGTGTGATCTCAGACGAAGTCATATTAAATTCACCCAAGGCAGATACTACGGTTTCCCGGCGGCCGGTTTTCTCCTGGACTGTACCAGCGACGAGCTTCACATTCACCTCAACGGTTCAGATCGTATGGATCGCGTCGCTGTCAGACCTGCAGTATTACCGTTTTCGCGGTGTTACAGCAACGACCCTGCAACCTGGTTTTGACTTGCCTGTGGGCAATTTTTTCTGGACTGTGGAAATACGCGATTCTTTTGGAAACTGGTCACGCTCACGTGAGGCAACTTTTCAAACAACCGACAGGTGATCGATTTGAAAATCAACGTACTGAAGGACCCGCTGAAATCTGTCTCAGCCATCAGTGAAACCATCAACACCATCCATGACATCAATGAACTGCTGAAACGCATACTCGACATCGCGCTGAACACGGTCAACGCGCAGCGCGGCATGGTTTTGATCTATGAAAAAGATGACCCGGACAACCTGAAGGTCAAAGTCGCGCACAACATCGACGCAAATCCGGACAACCCTCTGGACAGTTTTTCCAAAAGCGTCGTCGATGCGGCGCTGGCCGAGGGCGAGACAGTGATATCCTATAATATCAATGAGGACGAGCGGTTCAGCACGGCGCAGAGCATCGCGCAGCAGAAAATCATCGCCGCAGCCTGCCTGCCACTGCGCATCAAGACCAAGCCTGTGGGTGCAATTTACATCGACAGCACCGAATCCCGCGGCCATTTTCGCCCCGAGATGGAGCCTTTTCTCACAGCCTTTGCCCACCAGGCTGCTATCGCCATTGAAAACGCACAGCTCTACGACCGCATCACTTCTGAAAACGCACGTTTGCGCCGCGTGGCTCAGGATACCAACGACATCACCGGAGTGATCGGCAACAGCGTTGCCATGCAGCAGGTTCTGGAGATGGTCAAAAGCGTCATCGACACCAACGCCACGGTGCTGATTCTCGGGGAGAGTGGGACGGGAAAGGAGCTGATCGCCAGGGCGCTGCACTTCAACAGCAAGCTCAAAGACAAGCCATTCATCGCCTGTTTCTGCGGTTCCCTGCCTGAGACATTGCTTGAAAGCGAGCTCTTTGGCCACAAAAAAGGAGCCTTTACCGGCGCTGACAGCGACAAGAAAGGCTTGTTCGAGGAAGCGGACGGCGGAACGTTTTTTCTCGATGAAATTGGTGATATCAGTCAGCGCGTACAGGTGCAACTGCTGCGGGTTCTGCAGGAACGCGAGATCAAGCGTATCGGCGAGAACAGCACACGCAAGATCAATGTGCGTATCATCGCAGCGACGAATAAGGATTTGAAGCAGGAAGTGGAAGAAGGGCGCTTCCGGGAAGACCTGTACTATCGCCTGAATGTCATCACCATCAACATGCCGCCCCTGCGCGCCCGAGGTGATGACGTCATCCTGCTGGCGCAGCACTTCGTTGAAAAATACAACAAAATGTTCAACAAGAGCATCGAAGGCTTCAGCGAAGATGCCATCGATTCTCTGCGCAGTTACTCGTGGCCCGGCAATGTCCGCGAGCTGGAAAACTGCATCGAACGCTCTCTGCTGCTGGCCAAGGGGACGTGGATCACGGCCAAAGATCTGCATCTGCAACCCGGGCACATACAGCCGGTTCTGCCGCCGGGGTTCACCATGCGCGAGTATCAGAAATTCATCGTAGAACAGATGCTCGCCGCCACCAACCACAACATTTCCGAAACTGCAAAGGCTCTCGACGTCTCCCGCCGCTGGTTGCATTACCGTATTAAGGAATGGAATCTATGAGAAAAGTCGGGCGCTACAGCATTGTTGCTGAGCTCAAACGCAGCGACAAGCAAGCGACCTGCAAGGCATGGGACCCGGAGGCGGAACGCTTCGTACTCGTGAAAATATCTCTCGAGCCGCAGACGGAAACAGATAAGGAGAGCGAGGACGCACAGCCAGTTTCCAGCCTGCACGAAAACCTCAGGCACGACCACCTCATCCTCCCCCTCGATGCAGGCATCGAACACATCTATCCCTATTCGGTTTTCGAATTCATCGAAGGCGATGATCTCAGAGTGCTGCTCGAGCGCGTCGATCAGCTTCCGGTAGATATCACGACCTGGATTTTAACCGCACTGCTCAGCGGACTGGCATTTCTGCACGACAAAAACATCCTGCACCGGGATATCAAGCCAGAGAACATCATGCTGGCCAGAGACGGCGCTGTCAAACTCTGTGACTTCGATCTTGCCAGCCGTTTCGTGGAAACGCGTCCGGTCGAAGCCGGATTGACCGGATCGTTCGGATATTTTTCGCCCGAAGAAATTCTCGGCGAAAAAGTTCTGCCAGCCAGCGATCTCTTTTCCCTCGGTGTCACCATCTATGAACTGCTCACCGGTGCCCGACCGTTCGCCGGGACGAGCATGGCCAATGAAACCCGTGCCATCACCCACCGGCAGCACCTGCCTGTGCACACCCTGCGCCCGGGTGTCCCCGACGCTCTGGCTGCTTTCATCGACAGGCTGCTGGCAAAAGACCCGAGCCAGCGACCGCAGGATGCTTCCCAGGCTCTGCACGAGCTTTCCCAGACGATCGACATCCCTGATGAACAAACCCGCAGTCGCGCGATCTCATCCTATGTTAATGCACCCCATAGCTACACAGAAAGCCCTGTACGCACGATCGAACTCACGCAGGAACCACCAACAAGGGAACACACAACTCGTACTGGCCGGCGAGGCATGCTGCTGGCCGGATTGCTCACTGCCGCAGCAGCCCTGCTGTTCTGGCTGCAACCGGACACCTTCTTTGCTCCGGCCGACACGCCGGCTTCTCCCGCCTCGGTTGCAGACAGTACTTTTTTCAACAGAACTCAGGACACTCTAACAGCCCGTGCGCCTGAGGTGCTTGATACTTCAACTGTTAAAACCCCACAAGTGAGCAACGAACAAACGCCCACACAACCCCGAGCTGATAGCAACGCGCCGGAGGGCAGAGCCCAGACGCCGGTATTCCGTGGCAAAAATATTTCGCTGCGGACTTCGCCCTGGGCTTACATCTTCCTCGATGATGATTCCATCGGAGCGGCTGAGAACACACTGGAGATATTCATCCCGCCTGGCGAGCATGCCCTGAGGCTGCGCAATCCGGAAATGCCTGAACTGACCCTGCCGGTCACGCTGACAGAGCACACCCCGGACACCCTCAGCATCGATATGTGGCAACACGTTGTCCGCGTTGATTTCACCATTACGCCATACTCCGAGGCCCTGTATATCGACGGCCAAAAGCGTGACACACCGATGACCCAATTCCAGCTTCTGCTCATGCCCGGCACACATGAGCTCCTGTTCGTCCATCCTGACCTCGGTTCGCTGACGCAGGTACTGACAACAAAACCGGGGGAGGAAATTCGTGTGCTGGTGAATTTTTTCAGCAGGGAAATTACCATCGAATAAACAGGACTGGCTCACGACAGGAAAGCCTCCCCAAAAATCCCCCTTCGAAGGGGGACAGGCCCGGCCAGCAGCCGGGCCAGGGGGATGTTACCAGCACAACCGCTGCAAAGCCCCACAAAACGAAAATCCAAGCACAAACCCAATATCCGCAGCAGTTCGCAACGTAGCCGCAAGACATCCCCCTGTATCCCCCTTCAAAGGGGAAAATCGCTCCGTGCAAAAAAATCCCCCTTCGAAGGGGGACAGGCCCGGCAAAAAGCCGGGCCAGGGGGATGTTACCAGCACAACCGCTGCAAATCGGGTACAGTAACGCGACATTCATGTCGCGAATTACGGGATGTTCCCACCACAACCTGCCTCGACCTCAATACCATTGAAAACCATGCACTTTATCGAACAAAATAACCCGGCGGCGATTTTTCTCGAATGTCAGCGAGCGCGTTTCCTGCCAATTCCAGACATTCGGATCGGCGGAATCATCGAGGCGAATGCTGACTGTATGCTCTCCTTCGTCCAGCACGAGCTTTTCGATAGCGATGCTCTGGCCATCTTTGAACAGCCCACCCGGTTCATAAGACCGATCGACTAGTTTTTTACCATCGATGAAAACCTGCAAGCGAACGGGCAGGCGGATACGTTCCATGGCTCTTGCGCGGCGCATGTGCGGCAACAGGTCTTTCTGGTCTGCAACAGTGTTGCGGGTTTTCTCCACGACACGGCCGGCATGCTTAAAAGAAACCACGAGTTCGGCCTTTTCATGGGTGACGATCGGGTACGGCGTTTCGCTCAGCCCCACGATGACAGCACCCAGTCCCAGCACCAGCGCCGCGGTTACCAGCCAGCGTGATAGCCGCCCGGGAGGCCTGCGAGTCACTTCCTGCCCGCTCACGACAGCGCGCGCAGCGTAGAGAAACGCACGTTTTTCGCTGCGGTTGAAATTAAAATAATGTATGCTGCTGTCGGCAACTTTCTCTTTGCGCAGTTCAGGCTCGCGCTCGCCTTCGAGGCGCTGCTCGGTCCACAGGGTACCGAGTCTGCAAACAGGGTCCGGGCCGCAGCCGACGAGCACCGCGCCCGCTGCGCCACGACGAATAGCACGCTCGATGAGCAGCGGGTGCAGCCACCCCACACAGGGAACGGGTCTGACCAGATATCCCGGCAGCTCATCGCAGGTATCGTCCGGATTGACGCGCAGGTCTGCGCCTGCAGATTCTGCACAGACAAAGGCGACCCATGGTTTTTCCCCCTCAGAGCTGGCGCGTTCCAGCCGGGCGTTCAGCCAGGTCCGGACATCTTCCGCAGGCAATTCCGGCAGGCGAATGCTGACCGAATCGCATGAGCCGGTGCATACACCGCAGGCTACACATTTCGCTGCATCGATACGCGAAACCAGCGGCGAACGGCCCTCGCGCGGCATCATGGTGATGGCATTGTACGGGCAATCCTGAAAACACTGCGTACAGCCGTTACAGCGTTTTTCATTGACTTCAGCGGGCTCCTTATTGCGACGCACCATAGTCCACGGTACACTGAAAACGATAGCTGTGACCACAAGGCCGAGCAGCCAGAGCGCCCCGGCGCTCAAACGATCAGCAATTCCGATCGGCATGAGGTAAAACCAGTCTGCGGACATGGAGTCCGGCAGGGCCAGCATATCAGCCGGTTCGCCGGAGACGGCAGGCACCAGTATCGAAACCAGCACCAGGGCAACGGTGATGGCGATGGTCAGGGGTTTTGTGGTAAAAAACACGGATTTATTGATGCGCATCAAATGCAGCCACAATCCGACACCAAAAGCGAGTGGTATGAGCATGTGCACGAAAAAAACGATGAAAAAGAACAGGGAGTTGAGGCTTTCGTTGGTGAGGAAAGAGCGTGACATCGGCTCAGCAAAAATCGGCAAAACGTCGAGCACCTTTGTGGTTGCAAGAGCCACGTAGCGTGCTTCCTGGTCCCACACCAGCCAGTAGCCCAGCCAGCCGTCAAACCACATCAGGCCGATGAGCAGCAGTCCGCTCACCCAGGCCAGCCAGCGCGGGCCGGAAAATTTCCGTGAAGTCAGCGTTTGCACACCGTGCAGAACAGCGAAGAGCATACAGGCATCAGAGCTGTAACGGTGCAGCGAACGCATGAGCTGTGCCAGCGGGGAGTTCTTCATCGCTTCGAGGGATTGCCAGGCAAGGTTGACAC
>WFTM01000042.1 GCA_015485525.1 Candidatus Zhuqueibacterota bacterium
GTTGCCGCTCCGCGGCAGTGCACAAGCACGACGAGATTTCGGAATCTCAGCCCACACGATTCGAGGAAGAGCCCTTCGCACAATGCATAGGAGTGTGCGAGTATCGGGCTGATATTGCTGATATTATGGATAACCTGAAACTGAGTGAAAAACGCGTATTCGGTAAAACAGAAGAGATGTTGAAAAAAATCCGGTTGTGAAGATTATCGTTTGCCAAACGCGGATTTACGAGCAAGAGACAAAATTATAATCTTGCTCATCTTTACAGCCTGTAGTCACCCCAATCTCTGTGAATACCGCTGTTACAGATCGTTTCACATTACAACCATTTCATCCCGAACACGTCTGCTCTTTTATTGCGGCCTGTGAAGACAGGTAAAAACACGACACGAGTAATCCCAGAAAAAATATTACAGGAGCCTGCTGATGGCGCAAAAAAACAGGTATCGTATTCATTTTATGAACGTAATAAGGTTGATAACTATAATCAGTTTTATCTCATCGACGACCCTGACAGCACAAAAAACTACAGCTCAACATGGTCATCGCGTTGCTTCACTGGTGATTTTCGGCGGCATCATGGTTGATGGTGTCGGCACACCGGCCGAGGGGCCTGTGGATATCGTCATCAGGAATGATCGCATCGAACGTATCGCCCGCAGCTCAGAGAAGGCAAAATATATGCAGAGCGCAGACGCTGTGATCGATGCGCGCGGGAAGTATGTTTTGCCCGGTTTTATCAATATGCACAACCATATCCACGCAGCGCCTGCAGGTGTACCGCAATCTCTGCAGTACCAGTTCAACCTCTGGCTGGGAGCTGGAATCACGACCAACCGCCTGCTCGGTGGCAGGGCCAAAGAAGTACGGAAACTCATCCGGCAGAGCGAGTCCGGCGAAATAGCGGCACCGCGGATCATCTATTATGCCTGGTTCCCCGGCGGGAAAACCGAGGACGAAATTCGCTCGGCTGTGCGCCGGATCAAAGCCTCCGGGGCCACAGGGATGAAATGCTGGGGCATCGATCGTGACACCTTTCGCATCGCTGCGGATGAAGCGCGCAAACTCGGCTTGCAGATAGCGCACCACGTCGGTGTGGAAGACGCGAATGCGCTGGATGATGCTGACATGGGCACGACAACAATCGAACACTGGTACGGCATCCCCGATGCCGCCCTGGATGGCGTACAGAGTTTCCCTGCCGATTTCAACCACGCGGATGAATTGGACCGTTTTCGCTATGCCGGCCGTTTGTGGCGTGAAGTCGATCAGGAGAAGCTGCGCACAGTGCTGCAACGACTGGTAGAAAAAGGTGTTGCCTGGGACCCTACTTTTGCCATCTATGAGGCCAGCCGGGATCTGCAGCGCGCTCTGACCAATCCGGCATTTGCAGATTATCTGCACCCGGCATTGAAAAGATTTTTCACACCAAGTCCGGAACACCATGGCTCATTTTTCGCAGGCTGGAGCAACACCGATGAGGTGTACTGGAAAGAAAACTACGCTATCTGGATGCGGGCCGTGCGCGATTTCGAACGCCTGGGTGGTGTCGTCACCACAGGTGAGGATGCCGGCTACATCTATCAAATCTATGGCTTCGCCTACCTGCGCGAGCTGCAACTGCACGAGGAAGCCGGCTTCCACCCTCTCGAGGTCATTCGCCATGCAACCTACAACGGCGCCCGTGCCCTGGGCATGGAACACGAAATCGGGCGGATCAAAGCAGGCTTTTCAGCAGACCTCATCGTCGTCGATGGCAACCCGCTGGCGAATCTGCAGATTCTGCTGCCACAAGGATTAAATCCCGTTCTCGACCAGCAACGGGATGGCCACGGCGGCATCGAATGGACGATCAAACAGGGATTTACATATCACGCCCCCACCCTGTTCAAACAGGCTCGAGAAATCGTGCGCGAGGCGCGTAAAAACCTGGCAGAGCAGTGAGTACCCCAGCCACTTTGCCGCCCCTTGCTCAAAGTCGAAGATCGGGCACTCTGCTATTGACTCAGGTCGCAGCAGCCTTTATATTATCTCTGTATCTGCAGTTGGCCGTTGTACGATAGTCTCACATGTGGAGCCCGCCTAACCGGGCTGAAATGGATCAATTCCGTTCGGAACGATGCACAGAAAAAAGTGGAGGATCGTATGAATCTGTTGAAGATAGCGCGCTCGCCAGCCATCACTGTAAGCCCGGAGGATTCGGTGATGACCGCGGTGGAAAAAATGACCGACAATGAGGTCGGTGCCGTGGCTGTAATTGAAAATGACAAACTCAGAGGCATCTTTACCGAACGCGACCTGATGACTCGGGTGGTCAGGAAACACCTCTCCTGCCTTGAAACCAGAGTCGGTGAAGTCATGACTCCGGACCCTGAAGTAGCTCCGATTGAAATGGACGCCAGCGAAGCCTTTGAATATATGACCGAACGTCATTTCAGACACATGCCGATCGTCGATGAGAACGGGACTCTGCTCGGCATGCTTTCTGTACGCCACCTGATGTTGAAGATCGTCGAAGTGATGGCGCACGAACTCGAAGGCCTGAACTCCTACATCTGCGCTGACGGTATCGGCGGATAGTTTTCCCCCGTATTTTTCAGCCTTAACTTGCAGCGTGCGGCATCAGCCCCCAGGCGCCGCACGCTGCTTTCATGCACTAAAACCAGGAACTTCATGAACTCACTTCTGCAACTCTCACCTCAGGCTTTTATCTCATTTCTGCAAAAAAACAACATACGGCGGTTACATTTTATCTGGAATCCCGAAACACAACGTGTCGAGGCCTCCCATGCCGTGTTGCAGCCTGTCGCAGATTTCATGCAGCATGACAAACGTGACTTTTCACGGCATGAGGGAATATTCCTGCAAGTGACCCGGCAACACAACACGCTGCAGGGTGCTTTTGTGCACAATACACATCGTGGTCAGGGAGCGGGCGGAACGCGCTTTTGGCGGTATGAGACGATGGAAGAGTATCTGCGTGATGGTCTGCGCCTGTCAAAGGGGATGACGCGTAAAAATTCGCTGGCCGGCTTATGGTGGGGTGGTGGCAAAGGAGTGATCGCGCGTAATCCCGAGCTCGACAGCACCGATCCACGCATCCGCGCTGATCTTTTTCGGGAGTACGGTGAGCTGATGACCGCTCTGCGTGGCTGCTATGTAACAGCCGAAGATGTCGGGACCGACACCAGTGACATGGCGCATATCTTTTCCAAAACGCGCTTCATTACCTGCATTCCGCCGGAGCTGGGCGGCAGTGGCAATCCCTCTGAACCGACTGCAACGGGTGTGCTGCGTGGTATGGAGGCTGCGCTGGCATTTGCAGATGGTGGTACCATTGCCGGCCGTACTATCGCTGTGCAGGGCATGGGCAATGTCGGCTGGCCTTTAATCCGCATGCTGATCGAAAAAGGCGCCAGGCGTGTGTTCGCCTGCGATATTTCCGCTGCGCGCGTGCAGCGGGCGAAAGAGACATTCTCAGAAGATGTTCTCGATGCCCGGCTCATCGCTGCAGGCGACAACGAGATTCTTTTCAGTGACTGCGATATCGTCGCCCCATGTGCGACCGGCGCTGTGCTCAATCCGCAGACCATCCCGCGCTTGCGAGCGAAGATTGTCTGTGGCGCTGCCAATAACCAGCTGGAAGATTCTGAACGGGACGACCTGCTGCTGTTCGAGCGCGGTATCATCTATGTGCCCGATTTTCTCGTCAACCGCATGGGTATCGTCAACTGCGCCAACGAACAATACGGCTACGTCAGCGATGATCCGGCAATCACGCGCCATCTCGATACCGAATGGGAGTATTCGATCTATCGCAAGACGATTGAGGTGCTGCAACTGGCGCGAGAAGAAAAAGCTCCACCTGCACAAACAGCAATCCAGCTGGCCGACCGCATTGCCCGGGAAACCCATCCTGTTTTCGGACATCGCGGGCAGCAGATCATCGCTTCCCTCGTAGCTGAACGGTGGTATGAGAATGACTGAGCCTCTGCATCAGATATTGTGGGACGTTCATCAACGACGCAGCTGCCCGGCAAAATCGGCGACCTGCGGGTACGATAAATCATGCACGACAAACGTATCAGCCTGAGTTTGGAGTATTCTTGAACGTTCCGCGCGGGCCAGGGAGTTTGTCACCCTGCATGAGTATTCCCCACAACTGCCACTGCGTTGCACGCAAAACCAGAACAGAAAAACTCTGCGCGCTCAGCGTACTCTGCGAGAGAAAAAAGACGGCTCTTCCTCACATCGTGTGGGTTGATTTTCAATATGGGCATCCAGCAGGCCGCGTACGAGGGTGCCAAGCGTA
>WFTM01000043.1 GCA_015485525.1 Candidatus Zhuqueibacterota bacterium
CCTCACGTTGCGCCGGCTGGGGCGCGAGTTTTTGTATGACAGCTTCGCCGGCTTGCTGAAAAAGCGTGCCGGCGTCTGTGAGCCGGTGCAGTTTATCTTCGAGAAAAAGTTTGTATGCCTGCTTGATGATGTGCGTTTTCAGTCTCGGCAGGTGCAGGAATGAACCGCCTTCCCGCGAGCTGAGCGCAATGCCGGCCTCGAAAATTTCCGCAGCCGTGTTCAGGGTACGATGGAGACCGGCTTCGTAGCATGCTTCCCAGTCCATTTCCGGATCGTGGGCATTTTCACGAATCAGATTGATGAGGGGCCTTGTGTTCTGGCGTGGAATGATGCTGCGTGCCGGCACGGCCTGTACCGCCGTGAATGGATCGGTGAGCTGCTTGCGCTGCCGGCCTGTGGCATATAAAAAGCCCGTGCTTTCATAAAAATGATTGAGATCATAGACTGTCTTATCAAAGCTCCGCACCTGCTCGACGGTCCACGGCGGTGCCGGTTCCGTGAGGGGCTGGTGCGGAATCGGCTGAAAATCCTGCCAGGAAATTTCCACAACGTTTTCGATGCCATACTGCAGGGCAGCCCGGTGCTCATTTTGAACGATCGTATTGTGGTACCGGGCGGCCATCTTCTGGTCGCAGGCTTGCTGCAGGCTTTCGCGCTGTGTTGCCGAGAGCTCGGGCAGGATGGTGATCAGCGCTCCGGCCAGGATGTCGCTGATGAGATCGGAAGGATTGCTGAGAGTGCCGAGCTCGCCGGCTTTGCCCTGCGCGTCGATGCTGAAAAGGTGGCCGTCGTCTTCCTGAATCCAGCGCCGCCATCTCTCCGGCAGGCTGCGCCACAGGTCTTCGCCGGATACCGGGCTGTTGAGCAGTATCAGTGCCGGTGAAAACTCGGCCGGATCGAGATTCTGCAGCAGAGCGAGGTCTGTGACCAGCCCCGAGGTCATTGCCGGGTAATCCTGCGCCGGCAGGGTGATGCTCAGCGCAGCGCTATCTGCGCGCGTGGTGAAGGTCGCTGCGGTCGATGAGCTGACAGCATGGTGGAGCGCCTCTGCCAGCATGCGCCCGCTGTCTGTTGCATGCTCGCCCTCAGCCTGGATTATCGTCAGTTTTGCCTGCTGCACGGCTGGACTCTGCTCCTGCGCGGGTTGCAGAAACAGCGTGTCGGCGTGCGGGTAGTAGCGCTGAATCTCCTGCCGACGGGCCTGCAGCGCCGGCACGCGCACCCGCGAGCTATGTTCCGTGCTGCCGAGAAAAAAGAGTTGTTTATCACCCGCGAGCATGTTGGCGATGACTGCTCGCAGGGCGCCGGTGCTCACCGCCTCAGTTGCCGCGCCGTGAAACAGGGCCGGCAGCTCGCCGCTGCCGTAAGCATGGCCGGCCCAGGGATGTTTTCTGCGATCGCGGGAGTTCTCCAAAACCCGTGTTATCGATGCCCGCACGGCATTGGCGAGCGCGGTCGATGGTTCCCCCGGCTCCAAAAGGGTGAGCGCTTTTCTTTTTAACAGAAAATGACTGAAAGCAGCGGAGGGAAAGGGCGAAAGTTGCGTCAGGGAGAGCAGGCTGAGCCGTTTTTTTTCTGCAGCGAGCAGAGCCCGGGCGCTGGTACTCAGCTCATGCGCGAGCCGGCCGTAGCTCAGAACCAGCAGCTCGCCTTTTGCGTCACCGCTTGTCATTACCGGGGAATACTCCCGGCCGCTGAGGGAGGAAAAGGCCTGCATGCTCGCATCCAGCAGGTCCTGCAGATGAGTTGCGAAGAACAGTTTTTCTGCGGCGCCCCGGCGGGCGGCGAGTTCTTCGTCCGGCTTCAGGCCGATCCCCAGTGGCCTGTCGGGATCGAGCCAGCGCGGTACGCGCGGCCTGGTTTCGCCGAAGATCATGCGCTGCGCACGCGTGGGCGCGGGGATTTCGTCCGCGGCGTTGCCCAGAAACTGCTGCAACAGACCGGCATCCGGCATACGCACGGGTTGCAGGCTCCTCCCGGAAGCGGCCGCATCGATGCTCACCAGGCCGGGCAGCAGGGCAGTCTCCGCTGTTTTCAGGGCGATGGTGGCCAGGTCCACGGCCTGCTGGATGCTGCCTGCATGCAGATGAAAAAACGCATCATGCTCAGGAAGCAGTTCGGCTGGATTTTCGGTGTCGCAAAAATAGAGCAGTACCAGTGGCAATTGCTTTTGTCGCGCTGAATTGAGCACCGGGGCGAGCTGGTCGCGGGCAGTAGATTGCAGAACGGTCAGCGTGCGCTGTCCGCCGGCGCACAGCCCCATGGCTTCGCCGGTGAGAAACGCTGCGTCCGTACTCTTTCTCAGTTCAGCATACTCCACAGCACTGGTGCCCGCCACACCGCCACTCTGATGCAGCAGAACGGCGTCGCAGCAACGCGAACCCAGGGTCAGGAGAGCACTGAGGCCGTCGGTAAACTCTGCGGGCTTTTGCTGAAAAGATGTGTGCTGGGCGTTTTTTTTATGAAATAACATGGCTTGGTCTCAGGCTTCGGTCAGGTTCATGCTCAGCGTGCCACTGTCTGCGTTCGTGTTGTCACGTCTGCGAATTGTTGTTTGTCGATCCAGGTTATCGCGCCAGTAGGGCAGCGGTAGGTCGCTATTTCAGTCTCCAGTTGGCGCTTGTCCGGATCGATGACAGCGAGATTGTTGATGATTTCGATCAGGCCTTCCGGAGCATCCGCTGCACAGATGCCGCATCCGGTGCAGGCGACGGCGCACAGCTCGATGGCCTCATCTCCTGCGAGCAGGGATTTGCACTGTACGATGAGATGCTGGCTGATGGGAATCAGCTCGAACAATCCTTTCGGGCAGATGCGCACACAATCTCCGCACGCGGTGCATGCGTCGGCATCCACCAGCGGCAAGCCGTTTTCCATCATGGTGATGGCGTCAAAATCGCAGACATCTTCACAGTCCGCCAGCCCGAGGCATCCGAAAACGCATCCCTTGAACCCGCCGGTAACAGCGGCCGCGGCCCGGCAGGAGGGATAGCCGTCATATTCGGCGATCTGCACCGCAACATCGCAGCCGCCTGCGCACAGCAAGCGCGCCACATAGCGCTCTGTCGAGCCGGCATCGATGCCCAGAAAGTCAGCGACGGTGATCGCGGTCTCGGGCCCTCCAACCGGACACTGCCCCGGCTGGAGTTTGCCGGCGACCACCTGCTCGGCAAAGGCCCGGCATCCGGGCATACCGCATGCGCCGCAGTTGGCCCCGGGAAGAAGGTCTGTCACCTGTTCGATGCGCGGATCTTCATAGACGCTGAGCTTGCGGTTGGCAACGACCAGAACGATCGCCAGCACAAGACTCAAGCCGCCCAGAAAGGCGATACCCTGCAGCAGTTCATTCATCTGTGCCTGTTTCCTTGCTGTTTATTGAAATGCTTCAGCGCGTTTGATCAGGTCTTCGAGGCCGGGCTCATTCGGGTCGATCGGCTTGCCGGGATGGATGATTTTCACCGGACAGTTTTCCGCAGATTCGACCAGTTCGCGGAATGTCCCTGCTGTGACGTCTTTGATGTAGGCCTGTTTGTTCTCGTCATAGGCAAACATCAGGTTGTTGCGGTTGATGCACTCGTTGCAACTGGTACAGCGCGGTGTTTCGATCCAGGCCTCATCGAGGGTGAGGCTGTCTTCCTCGTCCTCGGGCTCGTCGGATGCTTCAGCAGCAGGGTTGGTTTGTCCGGCCTTCTCCGGCCCGGTCGGTGTTTCCCCGGCCATGTCAGCGGGTTGCTGTGGTTGCGTTGCGCGCGGGCTGCCGGCTGGTGCTGGTGGCGCCAGGCTGCTCTGTCCCAGCAGGCCTGCTGCGATATTCGAGACCAGCTCTTCCGCCACTTCGCTGACACTGCGTTCGAGATGTTTTTCGTAATCCTGCTGCATCTGCGCGCGCATCTGCTGTTTTTCCTCTTCGAATTGCTCGCTCAGCTTTTCGAGTGCCCGGGCAACGTATGAGTTGTTCACCCCACCGGTTTCCTGCAGCTGTTTCCAGATCAGTGCCTGGCGGTAAACAGCGAGGACAATATCCTGCGTGACCAGCACACGGAACAGGGTGCCACACGGTCCTGCCAGCAGCAGAAAAGGCAGCTTGCCATGGCGCTGCTCCGGTTCAATACTGAGAAACTCTTGCAGCGGGATCATGTCATCTGTCCAGGAATTGCTGCGGACAGGCAGGAAATGGTGCGCAAAGCGCGGTTGCAATGCCAGAAAATCGGCCGGTGTGAAGGCATAGTCCAGCGTGTGCTCCTCGCCGGATTCATCCAGATAGCGTACGCTGCTCGACGACCACGTCGTTGTGACCGAGGGGTTCATGGATATATCGAAGCGTTCGACCAGGGTCGTGCCTGCCGCAGGGTTATAGAGATACACAGGCGCAAGACGTGCCTCAAAAGCTGCGGCTGACAGCAGATAGGGTGGGAGAGTGCTGTTGCGTTCCTCCGCGCTGAACAGGCTGAAAAGCGCCGGCCCGTCGAGCAGCAATCCCTTGTTGAGTTCTTCGATGAGAGCCGGCAGATGGGAAACCGGAGCCTGCAGCACATAGGCTGTTTGCAGGGCAGTGGCCATGCGTGTAAAAGCTGCGCCCGGCTCCTGGAAGCGCTCCTCCGGCGAAGCAGCGGTGTTTTCGCGCAAGGGCTGGCTCCAGGTCAGGATGACCTTGACCGGCAGATCACTGGACAGAATAGCCAGCAAGCTTTCTCGGTCCACGGCATCAAGGGTAGCGCCGTCAGCATGTACGAGCACAGGCGGAACAGCCCTCAGTTCGTTGTCGCTGAGGTTGAGCAGGCTGAAGTCGGCAAAATAGGCATCGTGTTTTTCCGGATCGTATTTGTTTTCAATATCCAGGCGGGCAATCTGCAGGGCGCGGAAGAAGCTGAGGGTCTGGCGTATGCGCGCATGCATTTTACCCAGAACAGCCGCAGGTGTCTCCGCACCGGTCGAAGCGACTTCCGGGGTGAGCACAGTTTCGCCCCGCTGCAGATGTTGCAGGGCGGAGCGTATGCGCCCACGTCGTTTTTCATCGAGGCGAGGCCCGGAAGCAGTACTGCGCACCAGCTCGGACAGGGCATCGACGTCGAACGTTTCGCCACTGCTCGAACCCAGAGAAGCCTGCATGTGCTCGGGCGAAGCAGATTCCGGCGATTTGAGTGCATCTGCCTTGAGGATGTCCTCCAGCCCAATGGCATACTCCTGTGCCTGCATGCGCAGGTCGAAACTGCGCGTTTGCCAGGCATGTTCTAAGAGGTGCTGTGCCAGTATCTGGGCCGTGTCAATACTGCAGTCAAAAACCCTCTGCCCGGAAAAAATGAGATTTTTGAGCTGCTTCGCCAGTTCGCGCAGGCGTTCGGCCGTAGCCTTGTCCGTGCCGGAGTAGCCGATTTGTTCCACAGCAGTATCGAGCAGATGGTCGAGCCGCTGGCCAGAGCGCATGCGGGCGAGCTGTTTGATGGCGACTTCCAGGCGCAGCAGGTCACGTCTGCGCTGTTCGCCCTCATCGCCGGTGTGATCTCCATCTTCAATGATGCTGTCGAACAGGGAGCTGAGGCTGCGAATCGGGGGCTGATCTCTTCTGCTGTCGAGGATGACCGGGTAGTCGTACCGCAGAGCATCGATATCACCGATGCCGGCGAGATGCACGGGCAGGAGGGGCTGCTCAGGCACGGCAGTTTTGAGAGAAGGGGGCTTTTGCCCGGTGAGGTAGAAGATGCGTAGCGCTCTGTGATCCCCGGGAGTCGCTGCATCCTCCGCATCGGGGTTTGCCTCTTCATGCAGAAAAGTCTCTGTTCTCGCCAGTGTCTGTTCCTGCGCCAGGATTTCCTGTATTTCCCGGGTATCCGGCGCCACGGTTTTGTGGATTCCGGCACGGATGCTCTGGGCAAAGGCAATGCTGCCGTTGGTCGCCATTGAGTCGAGAACTTTGTCGATTCCCGCAGCATCGATGCGCTTGTCGGCAAACTGCAGCAGCAGAGAGAGCAGGCCGCCGAGAATTAAGCCTGCCGGGTCTGCATCCCGGCTGCGTTCGTGTGTTGGCAAAAAATAAACCCGGATATTTTTTTCGGTGATGATCTGCCTGAGCTGCTTGGGCAGGCTGCGCCAGAACCCGAGAGACAGAGAAGGGTCCTGCAGGAAAAGCAGGGCGCCATCCCGGGCGAGAAAGAGTACATCATCTTCAAGGGTTGTAGTGGAAAAGTCATCGCGCACAAGTATATGCGCTCTTTGTGAAGGCGCCGGGTTTTGCCCTTCTGTACACAGAGTGAGCAGCGTACGGCCTGTGGTTGTCTCTGTAAATAACGATGTGCAGATATTGAAATAATGTGCAAAAGCAGCAGTAATGCTGCCGGCCTGCCTGCGCAGATCGCTGTAATGAAACGCGATAGTGGTTGCGGCGCCTCGTTCTGTCTCAGCGCTGGAGCCGGCATCCTGCTGCACAGACACGACCTCGGGTACCGGCTCGTGCTGCAGTTCTCCGAGCAGCCGGAGCGCCAGGTTTTGTGTCAGTGTCCCCGGCGATGTCTGCATGACGCCGAGGCGCGGTTTTTCCGACACCGGCAGAGACGGCTGTTCCGGCTGTGCGGCAGCACGCCTGCGCCTTGCGCTCGCCTGTTCCAGCAGGATATGCATTTCTCTCTTCAGCCGGGAGCGCTCGGGTGATGGCGTTCGAGTCAGAACCATCACCTGTTTCATGCCCCGAACTGCCTCGGTCAGCTCGCGGCCGGGCAGCGGGTGTGCGCGCGTCAGGGAGATCAGGGCGGGCGCATCTTCAGACTGCAAAGCGGCTTTTCGCAGCTCCGGCCTGTCGCAGGCGGAGAAAAGCAGCGCGGTTTTGCGTGTTGTGCTTTCGTGAATATCGATCGAATTATACTCTCGCCCGGTCAGCTCGCCGAACTCGCGAAAGGCTCTTTCGATGAGAACGGGCAGGTCTTGCGCCAGAGCTGTTTTGCAGGTTTGGATGGAAAAACTATCCCTTTGTGGCAGGAGCGGGCGGGTGTCGCCGAAAATCTCTTTCTGACTTTTCGTCGCTGCAGGTACGGTTTCGTCTGCAGCCATGAGGTACTCCTTCAGCGTGTCGGTGGACAGGCTGAGGAAACTTTCCTGGCGCAGCAGCCCGGTTGCAGCCGGGAGCACCACGACCCCGGGAAGCAGGCTGAGCTCTGCAATGCGCTGGGCGATGATGCTCATGTCCGCGGCTTCCTGCGCCGTGCCGGCACAGAGCTGAAAACAGGCTCCGCTGGTGATCAGCCCCGGCCTGTCGCTGCTGATCACCATCAGCAGTGGCGTCCCGGCGGCGCGGTCCAGGCGGTGCAGCTTGACGGTGCCTGCGCTGCCGATATACACGGCGCGTTTACCTTCTCCTGCATACGCAGCGAGAAAATCCACGGCTGAAAATTTCTCCGGTACGTGCAGCAGGGCCGGTGCCATGCCGGAAAGATGGCCGCTGGTGTGCGCGGGCCACCATCTGCGGGCACTGGTGATGTACTCCGCTGGTTCCGCCGCTGCTCCGGCAAGGGCATCACAGGTGCGCGAGAGCACGTGCAGCGCGGCATCGACAGGGGAGGCGAACAGCTTTTCCGGCTGACCTTCGGACACCTGCTGTTTTTCAGGGATGCTGACAGTCTTATCCACGTTTCATGCCTCTCAGTGAGATTTGCCGTTTTCGGTTACCGGCTCGATGATGAATTTACTGAATTCATGCTCCAACGCCTGCTCACGCATGGAATGGGTGCAGGCCCTGGTTTTGCGCCGCAGCTCATCATAGCACTCGATATCTTCGTTCTGATACAAAATTCCGACCGGAATCTTATCACTCATGCTGGCGATTTCGCGGGCACGGTGCAAATCGGATGGATCGTGCTCGATGCTGTTTTTGTAAACCTTTTTGAGCTCGTCGCGGACGGGCATACCTTTTTCATGAGTGAGCAGAACGACGTTGTCCGGATTGGTGATAAAAGGATCGAAGATATTTGGTGTGTAGTGCGGGCAGCGTTGCAGAATGCGCACAAAGGCAAAACCGTGGTGGTGGTACGCAGCCTTGATCACCTCGTAGAGGAAATCCGGCATCCATTCAGCCACCTGGGCGACGAAGGAAACATTGCTGACCCCCAGGGTCGTGGTCAGGGGATTGAGAGGCTGCAGGACAGTGCCTTTGGGCGTGGTGTTGGTTTTCATGCCGCGCGGTGAGGTCGGCGAGGCCTGCATTTTGGTCAGGCCATAGACTTCGTTGTCGTGCATCAGCGCGACTAGGTTCATGTTGTAACGGATCGCGTGGATCCAGTGTGCCGTGCCGATGCTGCAGCAGTCGCCGTCGCCCATGTTGACGAAAACATGCAGGTCTGGCCGGCGTATTTTTACGCCCTGGGCTATGGGCAGCGCGCGGCCATGCAGGCCGTGGAAACCATAGGTTTTCATGTAATGCGGGAACCGGCTCGAACAGCCTATGCCGGAGACGAAAACCGTCTTTTCCGGCGGCAACTGCTCGTCGCGGCAGAGGCGTTGCACAGATGTGAGAATAGCGTTGTCGCCGCAGCCGGGGCACCAGCGCGGAACATTGCCCTGGTAATCGTCCAGGCTGTGGTAGGTCTCGTCATAATCGATGGTGATATGTTGGGTGATTCCAAACATGGTCTCTTCCTTACAATCTGGGTTGTTGGCAATGGGATTGTTCAGACAGCACTGGGCACGGCTTCGAGCTGGCGGTGGATCATCGCCTCGATGGAGCCGGGTTTGATCGGCTGGCCGTGCACGTTCGAGAAGCAATCGACATCGACGAGGTAGCGTGCGCGCAGCAGCCAGGCCAGATTGGCGTACCGCCGGTTTTCTTCGGTGATGATTTCTTCCTGCGGATCGTCAGAAAAGTTGATCTCAACGGTAAGCACTTTTTTGAATTTTTTCAGAATATCGCCGATGCCCGAGGCCATGGGTTGCAGAAATTTCAGATGCAGCGAGGACACGCTCAGCCCGTCCTTGCGCGCACGCGTCACAGCCTCCTCGATGGCGCCTTTCGTGCTGCCCCAGCCGACGAGAAGCAAATCACCGCCATCCGGATCGCCGAACACCTGCGGGGCTTTCAGGGTACGCTGAAAGGCGGCCAGCTTCAGACTGCGGTGTTTGCAGGCGTCCTGGTTTATCCACGGCTCATAGGCCACCTTGCTCTCACGGTCGTGGGCCAGGCCCGTCAGGGTATGCATGCCGCCGGCCTGCCCTGGGATAAACCGGCGCGACAGTCCGGTCTTCGGGTCCCAGTCATAGGGCCTGGCACCTTCAGGCAACGGGCTGAGGTCGAGGGGAGGAGCGACCCAGTCTTCGTTGAATTTGGGTTTTGGAAAAGGCTGCTGGCCGGTGGCCAGGTTCGCGTCAGAGAGCACGTACACTGGCATGCGAAAAGTCTCGGCGATTTTCCTCGCCGTGATGATCGAATAAAAACAGTCCTCTATCGTCGCCGGGGCCATGACGATCTTCGGGGCATCGCCATGAGTGCTGTACAGCGCAGCCAGCAGGTCGCCCTGCTCCACTTTTGTCGGCAGGCCGGTGCTTGGGCCGCCGCGCTGCACATTGACGACGACCAGCGGAATCTCTGCCATGGAAGCCAGACCGAGCACCTCGGTCTTCAGCGACATCCCCGGCCCGGAGGTGATGGTGATGGCGCACTTGCCTGCGTATGAAGCGCCGACCGCAAAAGCGACGGCAGCGATTTCGTCCTCTGCCTGATGCACGACACCACCCACGTTCTCGAAAATTTCACTCAAATAGTGCGAAGCTGAAGTCGCCGGCGTGATCGGATACATGGCACAGACCTCCATCCCCGAGGCCATGACCCCTAATGCGATCGCTGTGTTGCCGTTCACGACGATCTGCGGGTCTGTGATGCCCGCGCTGGGAATTTCATACTGGAAGTCGAGATTTTGCTCTGCCCATTCGTAACCGGCGTTGAGCAGGTTCAGGTTATCGGTGACGACCTTTTCTCCTTTTTTCTGCCAGATAAATTCGACATGTGCCCGGGCGATATCCATATCGCGTTTGTAGATGTTGCAGAGCACGCCAAGGGCAAACATGTTCTTGCCGCGCTGCGGGTTGCTGACGTATTTCAGGCATTCCTGCTCCATCGGCACTTCGTAGATCGTGTGCCCTTCAGCGAGGAGCTGGTCATAGGTTTCGGTATATGCTTTGACGATAGCCGGGTCTTTGTGAGTACGCCATTTGTTGTCGAGCAGGATTGTGGCATCAGGCTTGAGATTTTTGGAGCTTACCCGGCCGAGCAGCACCTGTTCATTGAAGGCAAAAACCAGGTCTGCTTCATCGCCGGCGTTGGTGATATGAAAGGAACCGACCCGGATACGGTTGCCGCTGGCGCCTGCGGCATTGCGCGGCGGCGGTTGAATTTCGGCGGGAATGATCTCTACTGTCCAGATACCATTGCCCATCTTGGCCGAGATCGTCCCAAATGCCTGCGCCGCTTTTTGTGCCCCCTCGCCGGCATCGCTGACGATTTCGACGATGTGCTCCCGTAATGTGATGAATTTTTTGTCGATACTCCCGGTTTCGCTTTCCGCGTGAGGATGGTCTGTATTCATGCTGCCCGTCCCTTTGATTTGATGTCCATGCGACAGTTTTTTGCGCCTGAGCAACTGTTCGAATTGTTGCAAAAGAGAAAATACTCGCCATCTGATGGCAATCATCAGGCCAAAATTCCTGCCGTTCTCCTGTATTGTTTTTTAATGCTTTATATCTTTTTTATGGTAGGGAAAAAGCACTCTTATTCGCAATCCTGATATTAAAGTCCGAAATATTCCCGTTTTTGGGAATACGGTCGTGTCACGGTTGCAGGCAGGGTGAAAACGTGACGCCGCGAACTGTCATTCCCTCCCGGAAACGGCTGTTCTTGTGGCAGAATTGCTGTCTGAAAAAATGCGGGTGGTCAGGTATTGAGCTTGCGCAGCAGCCGGTTCTTTCGGTGCCGCAATTCGGTGAGAAGCTGGTGGTCGTTCTGTTTCGGGTGCAGTGCCATCCGGGTTTCGAGCACGCGCAGAGCCCGTTCGGTCATCTCGAGGGCGAGGGCAGGATCGCTCATTTTGTGCTCGAAGAGCTTGGCCAGCTCGATACTGGCTTCGAAGGAAAAGCCGTGCTCATCGAGTACCTGTTGCCAGGCTTTTCTGGCGTCATCATGGTTGCGCATGCTTTTTTGAGATTGGGCATAGTGCAGCAGCCACGTGCGCCGCGACTGTTCGGGAATGCCGGTCTGCTGCAGCAGGGCGGAGAAAAGCTCCGCGGCTTTTTCCGGTGCGCGCATCTCCAGAAACAACCGGCCGATACGTTCCAGCTCTGTCACTGAGATTTTCTGCGTCGCCGTTGCCTCGTGGTAGCGCCGGGCGATTTCGATGCTCAGGCCGAGCAGGGTGATGATGTCCATGCGGTTGTGGTAGAACACTTTTCTGAGCTGTCCGCTGTGTCCGGTGCGCAGGAAGTCGGTATAAATGCCGGGAATGGCCTCTCCGGGGATGTCGCCGTTGCGACTGATTCCGCAGATGTGATGCTCGAGGGTGGTCAGACTGCAATCGCCGAAATCGCGCTGCCAGAGGCGCCGGGCAGCATGCAGGACGTCGAAATGCTGGTGCAGATCGATTGCAGGCCGCAGGCGGTTTTGGATGAAACGCGTTGTAAGTAACGGAATATCGTAAGATTTACCATTGAATGACACGATACCGTGTCTGTTTTCGAGGCGTTCCTGCAACAGGTCCAGCAGGGCGGGTTCAGCTGCAAGTGTGGGCAGGAAAATCTGCTCGACGATAAACTCATCGTTTTCGATAAAGCCGAGGCCGAGCAGGAAGACATAGGTGCCGGCGCCTCCGGCCAGTCCGGTAGTCTCGGTATCGACGAACAGCGCCTGATGCAGGGAAAAATCCGCGCTGACGCGGTTGCGCGATGCCAGTTTCAGCAGGTGACCGCCGGCCCTATCGATACCCTGCAGGTGCGTTCTGCC
>WFTM01000044.1 GCA_015485525.1 Candidatus Zhuqueibacterota bacterium
ACGTGATTTTCAACCCGGACACAGACAACTCAGCCGGCTTCAACTACGTCTGGGGGAACCGCACCGGCAGCATACGCTGGACGCATCTGTTCAGCCCGAGGCTGTTCATGAACATGCTGGTTACCGGCAGCCGTTTTGCATCAGACTTTGGTTTTACCGAATCGATCGAGGTGTCCGAATACAACACCATCTCCGATATCACGGTCAAAGGCGATTTTGAATTCCACGGCTCGGAGAAACTGATCGCCCGGTTCGGTCTGGAGCAGAAGACCCTGCGCACGGTTTATCAGCACGGATTCCCCGGCGGCCGGGTGGATGTCAGGTCGCGCAGCAGGCACACCGCTCTGTATGGCACGCTGAACTGGCGGCCGTCGCCCCTGTGGGATGTACGGGCCGGAGTCCGGGGTAACTATTTCAGCTCGGACAGCACCTTTCTCGATTTTTCACCGCGCTTCTCCGCAAAATACCGCCTGACCGAGACGACGAATCTCAAGTTCGCCAGCGGGCGCTATTTTCAATACCTGCACCGCATCCCGCGCCCTTTTTTCGCCGATATCTGGACAACCTCGAACAAATACCAGAGCCAGTCGCGCTCAGACCATTTCATCTTCGGCTTTGAGCAGGAAATTGCCGAGCAGTACTCCCTGGAAATCGAGACATACTACAAAAGCTACCGCAATCTTTTTTCCTTCAACTATTTTCTGATTACGGAGATCGAGCCCGGCGGCTATGAAAACAACGAGCCGGTCTATACCACTACCGATGGCCTTTTCAACCGCGGCGATGGTTTTTCGCGCGGGTTGGAACTGCTGCTGCGCCGTGATACCGGTGCTATCACCGGCTGGATCGGCTATGCCCTGGCGCGCACGGAGTACACCGTCGATGGTATCAACCAGGGACGCAGCTACCCTCCGCGCCACGACCGCACCTCGACGGTGAATATCGTCGCCAACATCGATATCAAAAACGCCCTGCGCGAACTGCGCGGAGCCGGTTTTCAGCCGGACAAGAGCAGTTGGCAGCTCGGGGTGAATTTCGTCTATTCGTCAGGCCAGCCGATCACACTGCCAAGCTCAGCCTATACGGCGAATGCCACACCGGACTATGACGGCTCCGGTGGGTTTGGCAACGGGCCGGGGGGCAACGCCAGCTTTCAGCTCTATCCCACGACGATCAACGCCTACAGGCTGCCTCCCTATGCGCGACTCGATCTCAGCATCACCTGGAGACGTAGTTTTGGATCATGGTCGATGACCCCGTATCTGCAGATTTACAACATCGGTAATCGGAAAAACGTCTGGTTCGTGCTTTTTGAGGATGAAAGTACCGAGGAACAGATCGTGCAGAATGCACGGCCATTCAACATGCTGCCGCTTCTGCCTACGTTCGGAATCAGTTTTCACTTTTAGCCTGAAAATTTTTCAGCTCATGAAGAAGTCAAACGACGCCGGGGAAAAAAATTGCGCCTAAGCTGAGCGATTTATTGTTTGGTAAAAAAACAGCAAAAGAAGCTATTTGAATGGATTGCTACATTCAATTTTCAGTATCTGCTGTCAGATAGTCGTGGATATTTTTTATCTCTATCTATCCGCATCGTGTCTGATTATTCCGGCCTCTCAGCTTTTAGCTGAATCGGGTTGCACCACGAAGCTTCGAAGAGCACGAAGAAAGCTGAAGTATCGTAAAATCAATACCAGCAGTTCCTGCCTTTCTTCTTGTTTTTCTTCGCGTCCATCGTGCACTTCGTGGTTCAAAAAAAGCACAGATGATATTCAAACTCAGAAGCCAGAACGTTTCCACCATTTCTATTAATGAGAACAAAAAATCAGCAGAAAGAGCTGTTTGTATAGATTGAGATATTCAATTTTCAGTATAAGCTGTCAGGTTGTCGTGGATATCTTTTATCTCTATCAGTCCGCACCGTGTCATCACCTTTTGGTTGCACTGGAATTATGATATTATCAGGCTCATATTTAAAATAAAAACAATCTATTGCCACAAAAAATATTTTGCTATGCTGGAGCGAATCGCTCAGACCAGGTTGCAATAATTCAGCACAGAGGACGTTCATGAAAAAGTATTGCGTGCCGTATATCCTGCTTTTTTCGGCTTATTTTATCGCGTGCGGAGAAGGCACCATCGTTATCGATGACGCTGTCTATGAACCGAAAATCGTCATCGAAGGCTATCTTTCGCCGTTTAAACCGGTCAGGAACATTCGTCTGATGCGTAATTTCCCTATCAACACGACTTTTGACCGTTCAGAGATCATACTCGACCAGGCCAGGGCGAGCATCACTGCAGAAGCCAATGGCAGGGAGTATCAGCTCGTCTTCAACCCGGAGTCTGGCACGTACGAATATCCGGGGGATGATCTGTCTGTTTTGCCTGAGCAAAGCTACACCCTGCGGGTTTCAGCAACCATAGACGGCAGAGAACTGAGCGCCTGGTCAACGACTACTGTTCCGGCCTCCGGATTTAATATCGATATGTCGAAAAGCAAATTGGGCAGCCTGCCATACCACGCCCGCAACAGCGAGGGTGAACTGGAGTTTTTCCAGCTGGCTTTTCAGCGCTCACCAGGGACAGATTTCTACGTACTCGCGGCCAAAGCCCTTGATGCCAGCGAAACCACCTTTATCTTCACCAACACCTTTTTTTCACCGGACAGTGCGTTTGTCGAAGAAAACCTCGACAACCTGACGCTCAACGTGACCTGGCTGCAGGGACTGCGGCCGCTGCCCTTTAATACGCCCACGATTTTCAATGTCGGCTGGTATATGTTTTTTTTCTATGGTCGCTACGAGCTGACACTGTATGCCGGGGACCAGAACTACAAGGATTTTTTTCTGACCTACAAACAGGTGCAGGAAATCGACGGAAACTTTCACGAACCGGTTTTTCACATCCAGGGCGACGGCATCGGAGTATTCGGATCCGTGATCGCGCGCAGGGTTTTGGTTGAGGTAACGCCCTGATATGGATTCATTGACGCAAATCACCCTCGGAGCAGCAGTTGGCGAGGCAACTCTGGGCAGAAAAGTCGGTAACAAGGCCATGCTCTGGGGCGCCATTGCCGGCACCATTCCCGACCTCGATGTCCTCGCCTCACCTTTTATCAGCGATGTACAGCGCCTGGTTTTTCACCGTAGTTTTACCCATTCCATTCTCTTCGCCGTGCTGTTCGCGCCTGTGCTCGGCAAGCTCATCACACGGGTGCATGCCAATGCTGGTGCAGACTGGCGCGGTTGGAGCTGGCTGGCTTTCTGGGGGCTGTTCACACATCCCCTGCTCGACAGCCTGACCATCTGGGGGACGCAACTCTTCTGGCCGTTCAGCAACTACCGTGTCGCTGTCAACAGCGTTTTTGTCGCGGATCCGCTCTATACCCTGCCTTTTATGTTTTTTCTCATAGCGGCGATGTTTTTCAAACGCAGTTCCAAAATGCGCTGGCGGCTGAACACCGCAGGGCTGGTGATCAGCACGGCCTACCTGCTCGCCGGACTGGTGATCAAAACGCATGTCAATACGGCTTTCGAGCGATCGCTCCAGCGCCAGGGTATCTCCTTTTCTCGCTACTTCACCAACCCCACGCCGCTGAACATCGTGCTGTGGATCGGCGTCGCCGAGAGCAAGGAAGGTTTCTGGCAGGGATACTATTCCATCTTTGACAAAAACCGCGATATTTCCTTCCGCTTCATCCCCAAAAACCATCACCTGATCAGCGGAAACGGCCACCCTGAAATCGAAAAACTGAAATGGGTTTCCAAGGGATTTTTCGCCATCACGGAAAAACAGGGCAGGCTGTTGTTCAATGACCTGCGCTTCACCCAATCGGATACTGAGCTGCACAGCCCACGGCATTTTCTTTTTGCCTATGAGCTGCCAGAACCAACGCCCCATGCCGGCATGATCAGCGGTGTGCGTAAAGTCGCGGCAGATTTCAACGTCAACGGTTCTGTTTTAAAAAGTTTCTGGCAGCGCATCAAAGGGATCGATGGCATGCGCAGGCAGGATTATCTGCAGCTTTGGCTCAATGCCTGGCACCTGCCCGCTGCACCCATGCTGAGCCAGGCGTTCCTCCCCGGCGCAAAACTCGTGGACAGAACATGGCAGAACGCCGTGCCCGCAGATTCCGCGACTTCCTATCTCGCGCGCTGGCGCAGGGTGTACCCGGATCACATGCGCCTCGTGCAGCGCCCCATGCCCGGCGGCAGGGATTTCACCCTGGTGCGCTGGCACCTGCGCACGAGCGAGCAGCCTCAGCACCTTGCGGCCGTCACGGGTGTGGATAGCGTCTTCTTCTCAGGAGAAAAAATCCGCAAACTGGTCATCCAGCACAGCGTGTACGCCCCGGGCACGCAGTAGCCTCCGGGGGCTCTACCCAGATTGTGTGGATTGGGAAATCATCGTTTTGCAAATCCGGCCGGTGTTTTGGGTTTTAAAAATGATATTTCCCCTCGGCCTAATTTTTGGGGTTTGTTGACGATAGAATTCCGGATACGACCCGCGGTGTATGGGTGCCCCGCCTGTAGGGGCGACCGGCGGGTCGCCCCTACAGGGTTTCTGCCTGTTATCATCAACAATAATTGCGTTGCCACACGGAAACGGTGTGAATATCGATATTGTGGCGAAACCATTTTGTAACGCCAATGGATGGGGGATAATTTTGGGGTATTTATTTTGTCGGCGTTGTTGTAGGGGTTCAAAATTTTGAACCCCTACAAATTTTGAACCCCAACGAAATATTGCCCCCCTGCCGATATTCATTGACCCATTTTGTGACCGCGGATTTAAATCCGGCCATGATGGAACCGATGGATTTTGGTTTTGGCCACGGGTTAATGTATAGGCACACGTACCGCGACATTTATGTCATGTCCCTGCCATTCCAACTAAAACAGCCTGTATAACGAAATGTAGCCTGCCCGCGACATGAATGTCGCACTACAACCGGGTTTGCTGTTTATTGCCTCATTCCGGATTTCTGTGCTCAAAATGCTCATCATGCGTCAAGCGGAATGACTCCCAATTGCTGTGCAACATGTACTCCTACTGTGCGTAGGCGATGGCCATGTATTTACCAGACTTGCACAGGGAGGCAGAATCATGAGAGATCATTTACGCTTTTTCACAATGCTGGCTATCGTCGCGCTGTTCAGCGCAACAGGGGCGGCACAGGAGCGCGGCCGGCTCTACGGCACCATAACGACCGTCGATGGCGAGCGCTTCACCGGTCTGATCCGCTGGGATAAAAACGAGGCACACTGGTTCGATATCCTGAACGGTGACAAAAAAGTGCCGGCACGGTACGTCCGGCGCTGGCGTAAAGCAGAAAAACGGCACGCCGATCGGAATGATCCATTTGTTATCCGGCTCTTTGGTTTCACCCTGTTCGACAACCATCGTCGCACGACCTCATGGGATGGCACGGCGCAATCCGGCATTCGCTTCGGCTACATCGAAGAAATGCAGATTACCGGGCGCAATCGCGTCCAGCTGCGGCTCAAATCCGGCCAGGACATCGAACTGGAAAACGGCTCAACAGATATCGGTACGGACATTCGCGAAATTCTCATCGAGGACAAAGACAGGGGACTGGTAGAGCTGGACTGGAATGATCTGGACAACATCCGTTTTTCCCCTGCACCAGCGGGTTTGAGGTCGCAGTCCGGGGACCGCCTGTTCGGCACCCTGAGTACGAGGCGCGGCGAGGAATTCACCGGTTTTGTCTGCTGGGATATGGATGAAATCTTCAGCGAGGATATGCTCGACGGTAAAGATGGGCGAAAGAAGCTGAAAATCCCCTTCGGAGAAATTCGGCGCATCGAGCGCTACAGCGCCTCAGCATCGCGGGTTCTGCTGAAAAACGGCGAAGAGCTGATTTTGCGCGGCTCAAATGACGTCGATGACGACAACCGCGGCATCCTGATTCTGGATCCGTTTTTCGGGCAGGTACGCTTTGAATGGGATGATTTCCAGCGCCTCGAGTTCAGCCGTCCGGAAACCATCCCCACGTACGACGATTTCAAAGCTCCGAAAAAATTGCGCGGCACCGTCACGACCGAAGACGGCGACAGTTTTACCGGCACCATCCACTGGGACAGTGACGAAGAATTTACCTGGGAATTTCTCGACGGCAGCCATCGCGACCATGCCTTTGACATCGAATTCAGCGCAATCCGCTCCATCGAGAAAATTTCTTTCCGCCGGGCGTTGGTAACACTGTGGGACGGGCGCCATTTTGAACTGGAAGATTCCAACGATGTCGATGAGGGGAACAAGGGGATTTACATCACCCATGAGAACGGTGATGAGGTCGTGGTGTACTGGGATGATTTTGACCGCGTTCAATTTCGCCGCTGATGCATAGGGCGGATAAAGGAAGCGCGGTGTTCCGGCGGACGCCGCGCTTTTTATCCCGCGCATAGTGCTGCAAAATCCTCACGGCATTCATAAAAGAGTACCCGCGAACGAACACAGGGAGTAATTTTCTCTGATTACATATCCCGCCAGACGATGAATCCCATCCATGCCCAGCCGAGCAAAAACGCCAGCCCGCCGATGGGCGTTACAGCACCCCAGGCTTTGGTACCGGTCACAGCAAGCACATACAAGCTGCCGCTGAACAACAGAATGCCCACCAGAAAAGCCCAGCCAGCCGGGGCGAGTCTGAGCTCCGGCCGCCAGAGCAAAAGCACGCCGATAAACAGCACCGCTGCTGTATGAAACATCTGATAGTGCACGGCAGTCTCGTAAATCCCCTGCGAATAGGCATCAAACCCATCGCGCAGCGCATGCGCCCCAAAAGCACCGATTGCAACAGCCAGCAGGCCACTTACAGAGCCGGCCAGAAGAAATAATTTAGACATCAGAGCCTCCTTAAATTCCATATTATTTATGACAGAGCATACTGAGAAAGTAAAACCGGGATAAAGGTTCCCGTCACTTATACCTTGACAACGTTTAATAATTTTTATTTCTTGCATGAGAATAAAAAATATCCGGCACAGCCCGCGAGAAAAATACTGTTTGCCGATCATCATACGGTGCGGACTATTGGGGATAGTGGCGAAGTAGTGCATACCTGGCTTTGGGTGATCACTTCTTCAATTCAGCTCCCAATATGCACATTTTAACACTTCGCGCAAGGGAAATCGGGATAAATTTTTCAGACAAGTAAATTTTTTTGGGGGGGCGAAACATCCAAGAAAAAACGGGGCACAGAGCTTTGGGGTAGATTTTTCTCCAACGAGAAAACAGGGGATTCAAGGGAGAGCTCAACAACCACACCCGCGCACACTCACCAGACTCACTCGAACCGCCTGCCACACCACGAACTGCAGCGACATCCCTGATATTTCTGCTCATCCTGACGCAACACCAACCCATCCTCATCCATTTAAATTCTGAATCGTGGAGGTTCATGATGTTTGATTTCAAGTACGAAGAAAACTTCGAACCATCGAGTAACACCAAACAATGGTGCCTATACACCCACAAAACGCCACGTGCGTTTGCGGGTGTCAATCTGCCGGGGTTATTCCAGACAACGAACTATGTCTGGCAGATTCTCGGCTTTCTCGCCATCTTTCTGCTCGAAGGTCTGGCAACGTTCTGGTGCTTTCTCGAAGGTGTCGTCATCACCGCAATCCTCGCTTCTATTTTTGTCGATCTCGTGCTGGCGATCGTCGCGCATCTGTATCAAAAAGATATCTGCAGGATGCAAAATGAGCTGATCTACGAAGACCCGGAAAATGCCGGCAGAATCGAACGGCAACTGAAATCATTCAAACTGCGACAGAATTTTTTCTACCTGCTCATCATGATCTCTGCAATTTTCAAGATTTTCTGGTTTTTCGATGTCTATCGCATCGTCGATGCCACTATGCTGTTCATCATGACCTGCTACATCATTGGAGCAATTTTGCATATTACCTGCACGGGCTATGCCCTGTTCACATTTATCTTCAACTGGAAGATCAACAGAGAACACAACGCCTACCTCGATTCCAACCATACAGTCTATGCATTTGATAAAAACTCTCCGCTTCGTACAAGACTGAATTCCCAAGATGTGCATGAGGCTCAGGTTGGTCGTCACCAAATTATCAAAGACCCTGACGGCCATATATACCTCGAAACTCTGGGCGTTATGACAGATGCTGAGCTGTGGACTTTGATCGGCAAGCAGGTTGAACAGGAACACAAACGTGCTCTGGCGGTCGATGGTGTTCGTCATCAAATTCTTATTCTCGAGCAGGACCCGATGGGAGTGCACTCCAGCAAAAGCACCCCTACGGAGGAAGAGCGCAAGATGGGCGTCGTTGCATAACTGACTTACGCACGACGCGGGGCAAGACTGCATACACACCTCTTTCTTCATCACAATACTCCGCGTCGCGCTCGCCAGTTTAGGGCAGATGCTGTCTGTCAGCAATGTGGATACAGCAAGGGCTCCCGGCTCAGACATCTGGCGACCCGGGATGAAACCTGCCTGTTTTTTCTCGAGGTAAGGCCACACAGGAGCCGGGCAACAAAAAAGAAAGCGAATACAGTGAGTTTTTTTTGTGCCCCGAAACTCCGGGTATCCAGTTAACTCAGCAAACCGGAACCGGCTCAGATACCGGCATGTGTCATTCCGGCCAGGCGAAGCGCTGTGCCGGAATCTCATCTTTTCGGGCACGTGCCAGAGTCTGGGAGATTCCGGTCTTCCCCTGCGGGGAAACCGGAATGACCATTCGGGTGCAGGCATGTGCTGTTGTCACGCAGTCTGGTTGAAAAATGCAACCGTGCTGAGTCAAGTGGATACCCGGCCCCAGAAACTCACAACTGCATTAAAAACAAAGTACGCTGATTTTTCTCAGAACTTCGGAACAAACAAAATTTTTCATTTACCCTGATTAGCCCTGCGCAAAGCGCAAAGTTGTGAAAAATTGGGCTGATCGCACAATTACGGGAGGTACTCATGTATA
>WFTM01000045.1 GCA_015485525.1 Candidatus Zhuqueibacterota bacterium
CGGAAGCACTGCCCGAGGCTGAACCGGATCAGACGGGAAACAGGGGAGACGACTTTGACTTTGGCGAGGTGCAGGCCATCGGCGTTTTCGATGAGGTAGCGCAGGGCAATCTGATCTTTGGTGAACGACTCCATGGTCTGTTCGCGGGCGGGTTGTTCGGATGCAGGGCTGAAAACGCGAGGAGTTTTCATGCGCAGATTCCCCGGCGGTTCCATCATGCCGGCCAGCCAGCGCGCATAGCGACCGTGCCGAAACGGTCCGCGGCCTGTGATGCCGCGTTCGTGCGCCTGATCTGTCGCTGCTTTGATTTGCACGAAATAGGGTCGATTAAAACGACTCAGGTGGGAAAATATCTGCGCCGCAGACCACCGGCCTGGTTCCGGCTTCCAGTAAAACTGCTCATCGCTGAGTGCAAAATAGCGCGCTGCTTCCAGTTCGATTGCATCCAGTTGCAGAAGGTAGTCCTGTAGCTCCTGTTCCTCGACTCTGTGCTGAGCGCCCTCTTTTTTCCGGTCCACACCAAGCTCCGTATTTTTAAATGCTCCTGCAGAATTCTTAGTCACATGCGACGTACTCTTTAAGTCGTCCCGATTGGCACCGGCCTAAACCCAGAAAGCATTGACGATATGCTCGATCATCGCCTCGCTACCTGAGCGGACGACACCGATAACATCAAACCGGCAGTCGATATCGACGAGTTCGTTTTCCGCCAGATAGAGGGATGCCATCATGGCGATCTGCTGCTGTTTTTTCGGCGTGACCCAGGTGACCGGGGAGCCCATGCGCAGAGATGTGGCGGTTTTGACTTCGACAAAGACGATGGTTGTGCCCTCGCGGGCGATGATGTCGATTTCTCCCCTGGCCGTGCGATAATTGCGCTGCACGATGTCATAGCCTTTGCCCGCCAGATAGCTGCAGGCAGCTTGTTCGCCCCATGTTCCCAGTTTTTTATCCCGAACCGCCATCAGTCAAACAGGCCTTGCTGCTGCAACTGCTTTGGCCGGAACGATTTGCGGTGGACAGGCGACAGCCCGTGCTCGGCGATGGCCTGGATATGGGCTTTGGTGGGGTAGCCCATATTGTTGGCAAAGCCATATTGCGGATAGCTGGCATCATAGTCCAGCATGATACGGTCCCGCACCACTTTGGCGATGATCGAAGCAGCCGCGATACTCATGGATTTGCTGTCGCCTTTGACAATGGCGGTCTGTGTGCAGGGCGGTTCCTCGATCGGCAGGCCGTCGATGAGCACGTGCGATGGCTGTGGTTCGAGCTGCTGCACCGCCCGGCGCATGGCCAGCATCGCCGCCTGGCGGATGTTGATGCTGTCGATCTCCTGCGGCGTGACGATAGCAACGCCATAGCTCTGGGCATAGGTGGTGATCCATTTAAACGCGGTTTCACGACGCTTCTGCGTCAGCTTCTTCGAGTCATCGATCGTCACCGGCAGTTCCGTTGGGATCGCCTGCGGCAGAATGACAGCAGCCGCAACGACCGGCCCGGCAAGCGGGCCACGCCCGGCCTCATCCACACCAGCGACGATGTCGATGCCGTCCTGCCAGAGCTTGCGCTCGTACTCGTATTTTTTCAGAATGTCTGCAGCGCTTACAACGCGTTTCACGAAATGCTCCCGGGTTTTCCCCTGCTTTTTCTCAAACGGCACGCCGCCAGGGAGGTGGGGTAAATTCAGACTGATGAGTACGAAAATAGGCAATTTGTACACCCGAGGCAAGCTGCAATTTATTTGAAAAATCGTGATGTCAGCAAAAATACGGGGTAACTTTCTTTATTATAATCGAGTTACATTTGTGTATTTTTTTGGGGCAAAATTTTTCAGTCGTCGCGATTTTGGGGAGCACTGATTTGTACCTGACAGATCAATGCTCAAAAACACGCAACGGATTGTTGATGTTGAATGTCATCTATGCAATTTTTTGAACCGCCCGAGCACGCGTTTCGTCCACGTGTAGCGGAACTCGCAAGAGTTCCGGCCTTGTGTGTGCCCGAAGTGTTGCCACTTCGGCTACATTTCTCCCATATCGGATACTGCGCCCGAGCACGCGTTTTCGTCCATGTAGCGGAACTCGCAAGAGTTCCGGCCCTGGGTGCGCCCGAAGTGTTGCCACTTCGGCTACTTCTCTTCCATGTCTGATGCAGCGCCGAGCACGCGTTTCGTCCCCGTGTAGCGGAACTCGCAAGAGTTCCGGCCTTGTGTGTGCCCGAAGTGTTGCCACTTCGGCTACATTTCTTCCATGTCTGATGCAGCGCCGAGCACGCGTTTCGTCCCATGTAGCGGAACTCGCAAGAGTTCCGGCCCTGGGTGTGCCCGAAGTGTTGCCACTTCGGCTACTTCTCCCAAGCGATGGGTGGTGAAACTTCAGAACCTTGCGAAGGCTCTTGGGCTTCGCAGCCAGACTCGCTCGTCCGTTTCAGTGAGAATAATTTTTTCTTGTTACTTCAGGGTTGTAAACGTGGTTGAGAATCGATATTTTATCACGTATTCAAAATTCCCCGGCGCACGGTTCCGCACCGGGTACCTCTGTTTACTGCACAACTTTCCTCATACAGAATACTGAAAAGATCATGGCTTTCATCCCGGAACATCTGGTCGAAGAGGTTCGACAGGCATCGGAGATCGTCGATGTCGTGTCTGAATATGTCACGTTGAAAAAGCGGGGGCAGAACTATTTTGGCCTGTGTCCATTTCACGCCGAAAAGACAGGGTCTTTCAGCGTCCATCCGGATAAACAGATTTTTCACTGCTTCGGCTGCGGCGCCGGAGGCAATGTTTTTACATTTATCATGAAAGAGACCGGTGTGTCATTCCCCGAAGCAGTGCGGATTCTGGCCAAACGAGCCGGTATCGCTATTCCTGAGCCGGACGAGCTCGATGGCGGCTCCCAGGAACGCGAAGCGCTCTTTTATGCCTGCGAGCTGGCGGCTGATTTTTTTGTGCAACGCCTGTGGTCGCCGGAAGGGGAGAAGGCGCGGGCCTATCTCGAGCAGCGCGAATTCCGCGAAAAAGATATTCGCGATTTCGGACTCGGCTACGCCCCGGCAGAGTGGAGCGCTTTGCATGATTATGCCCTGAGCAAAGGCATGAAAGCCGATGTGCTGCAAAAAGCGGGGCTGCTCAACAAACGCGATTCCGGTGGTTTCTACGATCGTTTCAGAGACCGCCTGATGTTCCCCATCTACAATCTCTCCGGCAAGGTCATCGCGTTTGGTGGCCGCAAACTCAATGGCGATGACTCCGTGCCCAAGTATGTCAACTCGCCGGAAACGGACATCTATCACAAGAGCAATGTACTCTACGGTCTTTTTCAGGCGCGTGACCATATTCGTGACGCGAAAGTCGCTGTGTTTGTCGAAGGGTACACCGATGTCATGCGTCTGGTCAGCGAGGGGTTTCGCAATACAGTGGCGACCTCAGGCACGGCCCTGACCGAGCTGCAGGCACGGCTGATCCGTCGTTATACTGATCGCGTGGTCATGCTGTACGACAGCGATACCGCAGGCGCGGCCGCTACCATGCGCGGCGCTGATGTGCTGGTCGAGCAGGGTGTCGATGTACGTGTCGGCGAACTCGAAGAAGGCGAGGACCCGGACAGTTTTCTGCGTAAATACGGCGCTGATGCGCTGCAGCAACGGCTTGCTTATGCCCTGCCGTTGCTCGATTATAAAACCCGCTCCCTGCCTCATCTGCGCGGCAAGGAAGCCTATGCTGAGAAGCTGCACTCTCTCATCGCCACTCTGTCACGAATCCAGGATGGAGTGGAACGGCAGGAAAAAATTCATTTTTATGCCGAGAAAATGAAAATCGACGAGGAGATGCTCTGGGACGAGGTGCGCCGGCTGCGCAAACTGCAGCGTTCACGCAGGGCAGGAGAGCAGCGCAGGCGCGATGCCGGCGCGACAAGCATCATGCTGCCGGCCGGCAAAAGCAGCTATGCCGACAAAAGCAGGGTGGTGGAGGAGGAACTCGTGCGCATCATGATTCAGAACCACGAGACCGTGGCGTTTATCCGCAGCTTCATGCAGGTTACGGATTTTTATCACGACTCCTACAGGATGATCGCCTCCCTGTTGTATGAACTCGATGAAAATAACGTGCGCCTCGAACCCGAGGATTTAATCCACTATTTCGCAGATCAGGAAGCCGGTGAATTCGTCAGCAAGGTGGTGCTGCACGAACCACGCTTCGAAGGCATTACACAGGATGATTATCGCCGTGCAGCAGACTGCCTGGCCAAACTGCAGCGGTTGATGCTGGAGACGCGCATCGACGAGCTGCGTGAGCAGATCCGCGACCGGGAAAAATCCGGTGGCGACAGCAGTGAGCTGGCAACAGAGCTGTATGAGCTGACCATGCAGCGCAAACAGATCAAAGCAGAAAATTTTATCGTCGAATGAAACGCCGGAAGGACATTCCCCCGGAGTTCAACGAGCCGGTGCGGGTCACCGACGTACTCGATCTGCACGGTTTTTTCCCGGAACAGATTGAGGAAGTCGTTGAAGCTTTTCTCACTGCGGCGCAGGAAGCCGGTTACGCTGAAGTGCGCATCATTCACGGCAAAGGCCGGAGCCGTTTGAAATGGCATGTCCTGCGCGCACTGGAGCAGCACCCGGCTGCGGAAAACTGGGGCGATGCGCCGCCTGAACGAGGCGGCTGGGGCAGTACCATCGTCCGGGTACGCACGGCCGAATGAGCCTTACAGCGGTTTTTGAAAAGTCAGACAATAGTGATGGAAGGTATTGCTGACCCAGGCATAGCGATAACCGAAGGGAGCCAGCCGCTGGTCATCCTGACACCAGAACTGCTCACCGCAGAAGATCAGGAAGTTCTGCAGCCGGTCAGCGATATCCCAGCTCAGGGGATAGATCTCGCCTTTTTTCTTCACGTTTTTCACGATGATCGTCATGTAGCGCCCGGGGCGCAGTCTCTCGGCTGTCAGGCGATAGACATCTTCCAGTAAATCGAGAAAACGATCATATTCCGCAATATTCCCCAAATCGTGGGGGTCGTCGCTGTACCAGCGTTGCAGGCCTGCTGCTTTGCGTTTGGCCTGAGTCTCAGCGCCGCGCATGCGCAGCATGTCCCAGTAAGGCGGGCTGGTGATGCAATAGTCGAGCTGAGATGGCAGATCAGCATAACTGCGTGCATCGCGGGCATCGCCCTGCACCAGAACGATGCGTTTGCTGTCTGCATATCGGGTACGGGCGATATCGACAAACTCGGGGTTGAGCTCGATACCGCAGGCACGGCGGTTGGCTTCCAGGGCGGCGACCAGACTTGAGCCGGTTCCGGCCATGGGGTCAAAAACCCACTCATCTGCTTCGGTAAAGGTATCGATGAATTTCTGTACCAGGTCTTCGGGAAATTTTGCCGGGTGGAGCAGAACCTGTTTCGAGCGCGGTGGCGGTTTGTGGATGAACCAGCCATCGCGAAATGCACCTGTGCCGGCCTGCAGAGGGGCGGCTTCTTTTTTCTCCACATCCGGCCTGGGTTTGTCTCCGTTGTCCGACACGAAATCGTTGCGGAACTGGAGAAAATAGGTTATGTTATTCGCTGGCTGCCAGGTCGATGTCTGCTCCTGCGCATCGGTGTCCACCAGTGGCGCGCACCCTATTTTTTCATCTTTCTGGTTGAAATATCTTCTCAGCAGCCGGGCCAGAGCCCAGGCTACAGATTCGCTTCGACCGTTTTCGTGCCGGTTGCGGCAGGCGACGGTGAGGTAGGCGGGCTCCTGCAGGCGATTTTCCAGGGCAGCGAAAAATTTTTCCAGTTCCGGTGTCTGTGCTTTCACCTCCTCCAGTGAGGAAAGATGGCGCAGGTCGATGAAAGCATAGTCGAGGGGCGAAGAGTCTGCCAGCGCATCGACGAACTGCCTCTTGCCGGCTGCGCGGGCGGAGATCTGCGTTTGCAGCGTAATCGGGTAAAGCGCGATACGGCCGCAGTGCCCGTCCGGGTACTCGCTTTTGGTGAAAAAGCTGATAAAATCATCCAGTGGCAGGGTGTTGTCACTCAGAAACCAGCTCTTCTGGAATTGCAGCCACGTCCGGCTGTCGAGATCATTCATGCGATTCTTTGGATCAACTGCAGGCATCTGCTATCCTTTTGATTGTTAACGAGTTGTCTCCGAAATATTCCGGTTGTCCAGTTCACTCAACAACCGGGCCTGACGCAGATGTCGTCTCGTCACACCCTCCTGCGGTGTGACGCACATCCCGACGCTCCAGCGTTACCGATACCCAATCCGGTCGTCTGAGACTGTTTCACTCAGCAACCGGGCCTGATCCGGATACCGCCATCTGTCATTCCGGCCAGGCGCAGCGTCGTGCCGGCATCTCATCTTTTCAGGCACGTGCCCGAGTCTGGGAGATTCCGGTCTTCCCCTGCGGGGAAACCGGAATGACGGTTCTGATCCGGCGCGTGCTGTGCTCAGGGTCTGCTTTCTGAATAAATCGGTTTCGGTGAAAATTTACCCTGTTCGAAATCCTGAAGTTAAGACAGGATTGGCATAAATCAAACGAAATCCTTCCGGGGGCGAAGATGAAATACAGGGACATCATCTGCAGCGCTGTTCTGCCGGATGATTTTCTGCACGGTCTGGACAAGGCTTTGGCCTCACTCAGTTCACTGGCTGCTGCAGAGGGAATGTCGATTGAAGCGCAGCTCGAAGCACTGCGCCAGCACCTTATCGAGCACTGTGCACGGACCGCGGTCGTGCGTTTTTTGCGTCGCCACGGCGTGCGCCATGCTGAGACCGGCTCAGGCCTGATCATCGTCTCTACACCGTGTGAAATCATCGTCCGGCACCTCGGTGAGGGCGCTATCGGGCCAGAGCAGTTTTCGCAGTTGCAGGCTGTTTTGAGTACAGATTTTCAGACCAATGCCGTCCTGCGGTGCATTTTCGTCTTCGTCTCCGGAACGTTTTCTGTCTTGCTGCGACGCAAACTGACTGATTTACTCACAGACGGCGCACACATTTCCAGTGATGATATCCGCGTGGTTGCCGGTGCCATGCGGGTTTTTCTCACCGCTACAGCGTTGTTGCCTGAAGAGTTGCCACTGTTCAGAGAGGGCAGATGCGCCATCGAAGAGCTGACCGCATTCCGCGATGTCGTGCACTGGGGCGGGGTTTGATGCTTGTAGCGATGAAAATTGACAACGCTGCCGGCCTGCCGGCGTCTAAACTGAATCTGATTTGAAAACTTTGTCCCGTTTCATTCCTCAATCACAGCCTTGCGTAGTGGAAACGGGACTGTTCATTTCTTTCACTGATCCAAAAATAATAAAGGAGAAAAAACGATGAAAACTGCAGAATGTCCTGTGTGTGATGCGGAAGTCAAACTCGCTGACGATGTTGTCGAAGGTGAGCTGCTGGAATGCGCCGAATGCGGCAGCGAGCTGGAAGTGATCAGCCTCGATCCGCCGAAGTTAGATGAAGCACCACAGGAAGAGGAAGACTGGGGGCAATGACTTCCTGCTTTGACGAGCCATTCTGGTTGACCGCCGGAGTGGCTCGTCTTTTTTATCTGTTTTCGGCGTTGCGTGAGAAAAACGATGAAAACTCGCTGGTTGCTGAGTTCGAACATCATCCGTGAATTTTTTGAACCGCTACGACGCCAGGGACGCGAAGAAAAACGAGGTAAAAAGATAAGGAGTTGTTGGCACAGATTTTTATGACTCAGCAATGTTCTTCGCGCCTTTGCGGTGATACCCGGCTACGCCCAAAGCTGAGAGAGCAGGATAAGCAGAAACGATGCGGATAGATAGGGAAAATGGCTCTTCCGTACATCATGTGGGTTGAGCATGGGGGAGCATACCAGCCGGCAAACTTATGGATGAAACGTTTGTAGTGCGCGATTA
>WFTM01000046.1 GCA_015485525.1 Candidatus Zhuqueibacterota bacterium
GATACGCTGAGGTAACCGCAAAGCCTGGCGCCGAGCAGCATTGAACAGGAAACAAAAAGCCCCGCCTTTCACTATCTGTACTTTTGTGAAAGGCGGGGCTGCAACTAAGTCGTAAGCAGGTGGCTATTTTATTCTCTTGAACAGATGATAGCCGATGTTGCTTTTGATCACCGAAGACAGCTCACCCGGCTTGATGGCCAGAATAGCTTCCTCGATTACCGGAGCGAAATCACCCTTATAAAACTCTCCCAAGTCGCCGCCGCGCGCAGCCGTAGCCGCGTCGATAGAGTGTTCTTTGGCCAGCTCCTTGAAGTCAGCACCGTTTTTCAGGCGCGCGAGAATATCCGCTGCTTCCTTCTCTTCCTTGACGACGATCATCAGAGCACGATAGGAAGCCCCGGCGAGTTTTTCGCGCCGTCCGGTCAGGGACTCTTTCCAGATATATCCGGTGGTGTACACCTTTGTCCATTTTTCCGAATCTTCCAGCACCACCAGTTGTGTCCCTTTATTGACACTACCGATTTTTTCCCCGTTGGGTTCGTTGCGGATATTGGCCGAGCCGGCCACGACATAGACAACTTTGCCTTTGTAAAATGTCTCTCCCGCGATCAAGCCGAGGGTAATTGAAAGTGCGATGCCGATTACCAAACCGATTGCAAGTTGTTTCATTCCTCTCTCCGAAAGTTTACCTGTATTATTTTATGGTATGTCTGTTGATTGTCCGAAAATTTCCGCTCGTAGCAAAGCTTATATTTCATCACGCCTGATCGTTGAGCGGGCGCACCGGTTATCTGCCGGCGATTCTGTGCAAATATACAGTAAAATTCGTTTTTGCGCCACTGTTAACTTTCACATCTTTCCGCACATAGGGTTGATAGCCTTCGCGGATAAAAGAAACTGTGTACCTCCCCGGCTGCAGAATCCGCTCAAAACGCCCCCATACAGGTTCAGAGACCCGCGCGGCAACATACCCGGCTTCCAGCCCCTGTACGCGGATTTCACAAACCAGCGGTTTGCCGGTCTCAGCATCGAGTACATGTCCGGAGATGCCCTGAGAAATCACCGTCCACCCTAACACTTCGACTGCCTGCCAGAGCTGCATTTCAATGCGCTGCAGGTCTGCAACCGGCGGAAACCATGTCGTACCAATTTCCAGAATATAGTCGAACGCGCGCAGGCGGCCATACATCCACACCGAACTCTGACCCGCGCGGCCATTCAAGGGCCAGATTCTGTACGCCGAACCATCTGACTGCTTGCGCATCACCTGTCCCAGCCGTTGCGCCAGGGTGATGATCATCTTCTGATCCGGAGGCGGGTAAAAATTCCCCCAGGGATAGAGCACCGCTTCGCCATAGCTGTGCAGGGACAGCCCGGCAGCGATATTTTCTCGCAGAGCCAGCTTCTGCACAGCAGCAACTTCCGGCTCCGAACCCGGATGATCGCCGCGGTAAAACCAGCTCACCGGCTGCACACCATCGCCATCCTGCCAATTGAAATCGTAATTGCGGTTCAAATCCACGCCATCGACGCTGGGATTCATGCGCCCGTCACCATCATTGTCACGCATGTTTTTTCGCCACCATGGCATACTGAACTCATGCTCATGCATGTACCGGTAGCCATCCGGATTGACCACCGGAACGAACCAGAGAGCCAGACTGTCCAGCAGCAAGCGGCTGGTGCGTGAGGTATGGTAGGTTGTGAGCAAACTTTCTGCAACAGCGATCGCCGCAAGCATGCCGGCTGGCTCGCGCGCGTGATGCAGCGCGGTTATCAGCAGGGTACTTTCATCTTCTCGTTTGTGGACATTTTTACTGAGCTTAATAGCCAGCAAAGGCAATTTCAGAGTTGCGCTGTAACCGATGGTATCGAGACGGGCTAAATGAGAATGCCGGCCCACGAGGGCAGCGATACGACGATGCATACTATCCAGCGGAGGGTAATGGGCAGGGATGGTACTCGTGCCCGGACGGTCAGCCGGCACGTCAAAAGCCGGGCTTGCGCTTTGTGCAGAGGCCTGGACTGGCAACAGAACGGCCAACAAAAGCACGGACTGCATGATATTCCGGAAGGATGGCAAGACGCGAAATGAGATATTCATTCAGTATAAAAATTTTGCTCCACACGCATGCAACAGGTGCAAAAACAACGCTTCGTGCGTACAAGCTGTTCAACTGGGTCTAATCCTTTGAGGAACAAAACTGTTCCGCTTTCCCGATTTCCATATTTCATTATACTTTTTCTTCGGGCCGCACAGCAGCGAGGTCATCGATAACGCGGATGAAGCTTTCGACCGGCAAGATGAAATTTTCCTGCTTGCGCGATGCTGCCTTGCCTTTGTAGCGCCGCATGGTAATCGTCCGGCCCTGTTGCAGCAGAAGCTCGAAATAGTGCACGTGTTCACCTTCGGTGCTGGGCGGCTGGCTGCGCACCTGGGCGATCTGCCGGCCATCATCGAGTTCGATCAGGGCCAGCCGTTCGGGGAGGTAAGCTACGCGTTTCAGCAGTTCTTCCGCCTGCTTGCGCAGCGCCTCGCTGTCGTGCAGACCGCTGTCAAAAAATACCGCAATTTCACGCACCACGAAGCTGTATTTATCGCTGTCCGGCACGATTACCTGCGCCGTGACGCCGAGCCGGGGTTCATCCTGGCGCCATGTCGTGCCACCCTTTGCAGGAGAAGCGGTCTGATCAGAGTTCTCACGCCAGCGAGTAATTTTTTTCGCGAGTTTTTTACCAAGAGTCATGATAGCCTCCTGTCTGTTGTTTCACTCTGCTTTAACCGGTTCCGCTTTATCCAGTTCCTTAACTGTATGCTCGCTGCCATCAAAAGTCAGCAATGATTTTTTCCCGCCAATGACCGTCTCCAGATTGACGGGACGAGACCAGAGTTTCTGCAGATTGTGCAGGGTATCCTGTGCCTCGTTGATATTCAAGTCAATACCTTCGTGCCGGTGTTTCAGATACAGCTCTCCCCTGTTTAAGTAATTCTTATCTTCCACAAAAATAAAAGGTTGCCCCCAATTTGTCAGTGAGAATAACAGCTTTTGTTTGATCACCTGAAATTCACGGTCGGAAATGTGATAATAGCCACTGCCGGCGTCATACTCATAGGCGAACAGCTTCTGCTCCATGACGAATTCCGGTGTCAGAAACGCATCGATGAACATGACATCGTTGTACATTGCGCGCACTTCAAAAATCTTCTGGCGGCCGAGGCCTAGCTGTTTGTCCCAGTTCGCTTTCTCGCGATAATCGTCGCACTCTTCATACTCCTTGCCGAAACGCCCTTTATCCCACCGTTCTTCGATGTCTTTGAACAACTCCACACCGAGTTTATAGGGATTGAGCTGCCCCGGCGAAGTCGCCACTGTGCCCGAATGGTGGTCTGCATAATCGATGATTTCTGAATCGCTGAGGATTTTCGACGTCATCATTTTCGAGTGCCAGTAGGTTGCCCAGCCTTCGTTCATGATCTTGGTCTGCCCCTGCGGCGCGAAATAATAGGCTTCATCGCGGATGATGCTGAGAATATCGTACTGCCAGTTCTGCAGCGGAGCGTGGTCGAGCAGAAAGGCGAGTACATCGCGCTGCGGCTCGGCAGGCACGCGCATTTTGCTCTCCTGCTCCTTAGCCCAGCTCTCCTGTTGCTTTTTCAGGACCTCCGGCGGGTTGATATACTGCTCCATATACTCTTTATCACTGCGGAAACGGAACCGCTCGACAGGATGCTCGTTCGTGGCCGCTCCATTTTGCTCCGAGCTTTCAGGCGAGGTCCGAAAAACACTGTGCGGATCGATGAGATTCTCGATCGACAGGCAGCAGTCGATGAAATCTTCTACAACTTCATGCCCGAACCGGTCGATGTAGCGCTGCACGCGGATAGCATGATTGGCCATTACATCCATCATCTTGCGGTTGGTTTTTGAAAAAAACAGATTGTTTTTAAAAAAGTCGCTGTGGCCATAAACATGCGCAATCACCAGTTTCTGATCGACCATCGCGTTGCTTTTCATCAGATAGGCATAGCAGGGATCATTGTTGATCACCATTTCGTAGATTTTCGACAGCCCCCACGAGTAACTCTTGGACAGCTCCTCGTACTCCATGCCGAATCGCCAGTGCGGGAAACGCGTCGGGAAACCACCGTATGCCGCAAAAGCATTGACTTCGTCGTAATCAACCAACTCGAAGATCGTTTCAAAAAAATCCAGCCCATAATCAATCGCATAGGCACGGATTTCATCTTTGATCGCTGCCAATTCCGCTGTCAAGTTCATACGTTATCGCCCTTTGCCGAGGAACTCCTTGATTGACTGATAGATCGCCTCTTTATCTGCAATTTCCGACAGCACCAGTTTTTCTTCCTCATTAAAATGCTCGCGCAGGTCGCGGATGAACTGGCCGCTGCCATAGGGGCTTTCGACCTGGCCGTAGCAAAACAAATTAGCCGGCGGAATCAGATCGTTCCGCAGCAGTTTCAGGCACTCATCCGTATCCACCTCACCCCAGTTATCGCCGTCTGAGAAGTGGAAAAAATAGATATTCCAGTCAGCAACGGCATAATCCTGATCGAGAATCTGCTTCGCCAGCTTATAGGCAGAAGAGATCACCGTCCCACCACTCTCGCGGGTGTGGTAAAACGTCTCCTGATCGACCTCGCGCGCTACTGCATCGTGTATGATATAGCGGGTCTCGATATTTTTATACTGTCTGCGCAGCCAGGTATCGATCCAGAACGACTCCATGCGCACGATCTCCTTCTGCTCCTCTCCCATGGAGCCGGATACATCCATCATGTACACAATAACGGCGTTGGCTTCCGGCTCCTGCTTTGTCTTCCACGTGCGGTAGCGCCGGTCTTCGCGTATGGGAATGATCACCGGGTTGCGCGGGTCATAGGTTCCGGTTGCAACCTGGCGCAGCAAGGCGCGCTTGAAAGTACGCTTGGCATGGCGCAACGACTCCGGCCCGGTCTGGCTGATGCCGGTGTAGCGCGATTTATCCGAGACGACGTTCTTCTTGCCCTTGGGTTCGATGTTCGGCAGCTCAAGCTCCTCGCCGAGCATTTCAGCGAGTTCATCGAGAGGGACATCGACTTCGAGAATGTGCTCACCCGGACCGCTGCCGGCTGCTCCGGGCTCTGTGCCGTCAGCGCGGCCGATCGGTGTGCCTTCCTCGCCCTCCCCCTGCCCTACACCACCGGCCTGGCGTGGATCATGACGGAACTTCGGAATGTTGATGTGTGGAATCGGAATCGAGACCAGCTCCTTGCCCTTCCGCCCGATCAGCTCGCCCTGGGTGATGTATTTTTTCAGATTCTTTTTAATGCGACCGCGCACGATATTGCGAAACCGGGCGCGGTCTTTTTCTATACGATGTGGCATGATGCTCCCGATCAAATTTTGCTGGTGCGTGCAGGTTACTCGCTTTCCTTAACATCACCGCGGGCGAAGATGCTGGCCACGTAGTTGAGCACGTCTGTCGCGCTCTCATCATTGTAGCCATAGTACTTGATCATCCGCGCCTTGACCACGTCGATCTTCTCCTGGGTCTCTTTATCGACCACGTTGGAGATCAGCGTCGTCAGTTTGATCGAGTCTTTCTGATCTTCGAACAGTTTCAGTTCCAGCGCTTTCTGCAGCCGTTCGTTGGAACGGTAGTCAAAGGTCTTCCCTTCCAGCGCCAGCGCACCGATGTAGTTCATGATCTCACGCCTGAAATCATCTTTCCGGCTCTCGGGGATGTCGATCTTGACCTCGATGGAACGCATCAACCGCTCATCCGGCTCCTCGTCAGCGCCGGTGTAGGGGTTTTTAACTTTCTGCTTCTGCGTATAGGCCTTAACATTGTCGATATAGTTGCCGCACAAGCGTTTGAGGGCATCCTCGTCTGCTGCAATCGCGCGCTGTACCTCGTTCTTGACGATATCTGAATACTCCTCCTTAACCACAGAGAGCAGCTCACGATAGCGTTTTTTCTGCTCTTCATCGGTGATCAGGGAATGGTGGCGCAGGCCGGCTTCGAGCTCATTCAACACCATAAACGGGTTGATGCTGCTCTTGGCTGTTTCGTTAACCAGGGCGTTGGAAATCTTGTCCTGAATATAGCGCGGTGAAATGCCTTCCATGCCCTCGCGCGTTGTCTCCTGCCGCAGTTCTTTGATGTTGTCTTCCGTGAAACCGGGCAGACTCTTGCCGTTGTAGAGCTTGAGTTTCTGCAACAGGGTGAGCTGCGCTTTCTTCGGGTCTTCGAGACGGGTGAGAATCGCCCACATCGCTGCCATCTCGATGGTATGCGGAGCGATATGCTTACCGCGTACTTTTTCCTCGTTGAAATCCTTTTTATAGATACGGATTTCATCGTCGAGACGGGTGATATAGGGGATGTCGATTTTCACGGTCCGGTCGCGCAGGGCTTCCATAAACTCATTATTCTGCAGCTTGCGGTATTCCGGCTCGTTGGTGTGGCCGATGATGACCTCGTCGATATCCGTCTGGGCAAATTTTTTCGGTTTGATCTTGTGTTCCTGTGAGGCGCTGAGCAGATCATAGAGGAAGGCGACATCGAGCTTGAGCACTTCGATAAATTCGATCAACCCGCGGTTTGCGATATTAAACTCGCCGTCAAAATTGAAGGCCCGCGGGTCAGAGTCAGAACCATAGATGGCGATTTTGCGGTAGTTGATATCACCGGTCAGCTCGGTCGAATCCTGATTCTTTTCATCCTTGGGTTGGAAAGTACCGATGCCGATGCGGTCTTTTTCTGACAGTACCAGCCGCTGGACACGAATATCATCCAGGACGCGCAGCCACTCACCATTGTACTCTTTCAGACGCACTCTGAAGTTCTGCCGGCAAAACGGGCACAGCTCGCCTTCGATGCTGACAGGATAGTCTTCATCGTTTTCGTTGAGATAGTTGAGCACGTTGGCACGATACGCCTCGGGAATGAGATGCAGAGGCTCTTCATGCATGGGACAATTGACCCAGCCGTTATTTTCCTCGCCGCTATCTTTCCACTTAAACGTAAACAGCGCACCCTCCGGAGTGCGCGAATAGGCTTCCAGCCCTTTCTTCAGCAGACGGACAATAGTACTTTTGGAGGAACCAACCGGGCCATGCAGCAGGAAAACGCGTTTCTCAGTACCATACCTGTTGGCAGCGGACTTGAACAGATTGACGATCTTCATCAGCTGCCGGTCCAGGCCATAGACAGCATCCTTGCCATCTTCGATCGGATCATCGAAAAAATTATAGTGGATGATGGTTTCGCGGTTTTCCTCGTACTCCCTGGTGCCGTGCGAGAGAATCATGTCATAGATGCGTTCAAAGGCAGTACGCGTGACTCTGGGATTTTCCTTAACGATTTTCAGATAATCCTCGAAGGAGCCTTCCCAGGTCAGCTCTTTGTATTTTTCAGTGGTCGAAATGCTCCCGACGATCGACTGGATGAGGGATTTTGATTTGGCAGGCGGCTGGTTTTGCTTTTCCATAATGAACCTCCCGTCTTGTGGGCATGGAAGTGAAAAGACAAAAATCAAGGCTTTGCGGCTTTCAGACCAGGGTTGCAAATTGCAGTCCAAAGGTCCTACCCCTGACCGGGCATGGGCAGCTGGCCGGTCTGTGGCCCCCTTGTTAAAGCTTCGTCTCGCGAGAGAAAGAACTACAGAAATGGCGGCAGGTTATGGGATTATGGAGTTTCGGAAGCAGTACACGGCAATGTATAAATTTTGAATTACATGTATTAATATACATTACCTGATGATTTTTCTCAGACGCTCTTCATCGGGGAAACAGATTCTATGTTGTTTTTTTGTAACAGCGGCCGGCATCTGTATCACATTAAATCACAATATGTAACACACATGTAGAAAGAAAAAAGAAGGGACGGGATCGCGCAAGAGGTCTGTAGATACAGAAAAAGCCGAAATGCATAATCATTCGGCTTTGTTAAAGAACATGTAGGATCAGTATAATGACACGCTTGCAGAAAAGCAAGGCTTTTCTCAAAAATCATTTGCGTTGCTGTACCCTCATCAGTTCCGGCTTCCGGGATAAAAAAGGATTTCGTGTTGTCTTCCCTCTCACATGAGGCAGAGGCTGCAAACCCGGTTAAGCACCGTGTTCACTCTTCAGCCCCCTGTACAGGCACTACATCCACTCCGCGCACGATTTCTGTTGACAAACAAAAGTCCATTTTTTATATACAGGAACAATCATTTCAGTCAAGGGGAACGATGCTATCGAAAATAAACAGCGCAGCAGTTCTCGGAATCGATGCCTACCTCGTCACGGTTGAGACCCATCTCGAGGGGCAACTGCCGCACATCGCCGTCGTTGGCCTGCCGGACGGCGCGGTCAAGGAAGCGCGCGAGCGCATCACTGCTGCGATCAAAAACTCAGGCTACTATTTCCCGCAGAAACGGGTCACCATAAATCTCGCTCCTGCGGATATCAAAAAAGAAGGTTCAGCTTTCGATCTGCCCATGGCTGTGGGCATTCTGGCTGCGGCGGGAAAAATCGACCAGCAAAAGCTGGACACCACGGTTATCATCGGCGAGTTATCCCTGGACGGCAGCCTGCAACCCGCCCGCGGCGTTCTGCCGATCGCTTTGGCGGCACGCAAAGCAGGCAAAGCCAGCATCCTGCTGCCACCAGCGAACGCTGCTGAGGCTGCCATCGTCGAAGGGATTGCGGTCAGGCCGGTAAAAAACCTGCGCCAGGCCATCGATTTTCTCAACGATGAGGATGAAGTCGCACCTTGTCAGATCAACATCGGTGCGCTGTTCCACCAGGCCAAACAGTACCATATCGATTTCCAAGATGTTAAAGGACAGGAGCACGCCAAACGCGCACTGGAAGTAGCAGCAGCCGGAGGGCACAATATCATCATGGTCGGGCCGCCGGGCTCGGGCAAAACCATGCTGGCCAAGCGTTTCGCGACCATTTTGCCAGATTTGTCCCTCGACGAAGCACTGGAAACGACGAAAATCCACTCTGTTGCCGGTCTGCTCTCACGCGATACCGCGCTGATCGCCACCCGGCCGCACCGCTCACCGCATCACACCATCAGTGATGCCGGCCTGATCGGCGGCGGCAAGATTCCAAGGCCCGGCGAGGTGAGCCTGGCACACAACGGTGTTCTTTTTCTTGATGAATTGCCGGAGTTTAAGAAAAACGTACTCGAGGTCATGCGCCAGCCTATGGAAGATGGCGTGGTCACCATCTCACGAGCCACGGTCTCCCTGACCTATCCGGCAAAATTCCTGCTCGTCGCAGCCATGAATCCATGTCCCTGCGGTTACAACGGTGACCCGAACAACGAGTGTTCCTGCTCGCCACCGCAGGTGCAGAAATACCTCAGCCGCATCAGCGGACCGCTGCTGGACCGCATCGATATCCATATCGAGGTACCTGCGGTCAAGTACAAGGAGTTGTCGGCAAAAGAGAGCGGAGTATCATCAGAAGAAATCCGCACCAGAGTGGAAAATGCACGTACAGTACAGTTGCAGCGGTTCAGTCATCTGCCCCATATTTACTGCAACGCCCACATGGAGTCCCGAGAAATCCGGCACTGGTGCCGGATGGACGCACGCGGCGAGGAGCTGATGAAAATGGCGATCACCCGCATTGGGCTTTCAGCGCGGGCTTACGATCGTATTCTCAAGGTCTCACGCACCATCGCTGATCTTGCCGGTTCAGAAAACATCCTGCCCGAGCATATCAGCGAAGCGATACAGTACAGAAGTCTGGACAGAAATTTCGGCCTTGGGCTCTGATCCGAACGGGAGGTATCCGGAGACAAAGGCAGGCAACAGATAGCCCGGGATAAAAAATGGTCTCTTCAACTTCACACGAAATAGCGTTTTACCTGTTTACCTTCCTCTTTATCGCCCTGTTCATCCTGCAACTCTGGGCCATCATGCGCATCAAAACCATGCTGCGACGGGTTGCAGAAATCTATGATTGGGTGCGCGCCGGGAAAATGGGACAGCAGGACTTTGGGCACAGCGCACAAACCTATTCCACCACCTGCCAGCACTGCATTTACCGAACGGTGTACCTCTCGCGCAAAAAACCGTTCAACTTTGTGCACCATTGCCGCAAAACCGATAAAAAAATCAAGCTGGAAGATTCATGCCTGTTCTTCAAACTTGACCCACACAGTATAGAGAATTGATTTATGCACCAGAACTATACTATTTTCAGCTTAACGAAACGCAATGATATCCCCATTCTCGAAGTTCAGGAAAAACGAATCTACATGCACTATTCTGATGACTTTCGCGATGAGGTCATGCGCCTGCTGGAAGACGAATCAATCGATGCCATGATCATCGACCTGTCGAAAGTCAGTATCATGAACAGCGCCGGACTGGGAGTGCTCATCGCTGTGCAACATGAGATGGATAAGAGAAAAGGTAAGCTGTGGATCGTGGGTCTGCAACCGTTGATGCGCGAGATTTTTGAGAGAATGAAGCTTCCCCTGTTGTTCGAGATCGGCGAGTCTGTCGATTCCGCCCTCGCCGCTCTCATCCCCCCTGAAATGTAAAACCCTGCATCTGACAAGGCTATCAAAGAACCATCCGACACGGTGGGCACCGCCTGTACGCTTTTTACGTCCTCTGGCAAACCGGTTAGCGATTCGGAGGCGTGTAATACACGTCCAGAGCTAAGCTCCCATATGATTAAGTATCGCTCTTTGATATGAATCTTGTCTCGCAGATGCAGGGATTCATCTTTCTCTTACCCCGGTAAATTTATCAATCTCACTGCGATTGTCAAGAAAAAACTCAGTGCAAAAATAGACTACTCCGGGCAGTATATCGGCAACGTACTGTGTTCTCTGTAATTACCCTGTACCCGTCTGGACGAAAAATCTTGAACCCCGCATCAGGGTGTTATACTTTGTCACTAAAACACAACATGAGGCCTGAACATGGTGCTTTTTCTGCTGATCATCTCATCGGTTTTATATACTGGAAATTTTGTGCAAGCTCAGGAAAAACAATCTCATCGCGCACGCGATCTCGGTATTGAAACGGGCGTGCTCAAACCGGGCAGACACAACGCCATCACCGATGTTGCCGGCGTGCGTGTCGGGCATACGACCCTCACCCGCGGTGATTCAGTCCGCACCGGCGTGACGATCATCCTGCCGCATGGCGGCAATTTGTTCCGGGAAAAAGTGCCGGCAGCAATTTACGTCGGCAATGGGTTTGGCAAGCTGGCCGGATCAACGCAGGTAAACGAGCTCGGAGAAATCGAGTCGCCCATCGCCCTGACCAACACGCTGAACGTTGCCCGTGTGGCCGACGCCCTGCTCGACTATATGCTGGCGCTGCCGGGCAATGAGCAGGTGCGATCGCTGAACGTCGTCGTCGGGGAGACCAACGATGGCTGGCTCAACGACATTCGCGGGCGTCATGTCAGTGCCGAGCATGTTCTGGCAGCGCTGCAAAAGGCAAAGGACGGGCCTGTTGCCGAGGGCGCTGTCGGAGCTGGCACCGGCACACGATGTCTCGGCTATAAAGGTGGTATAGGCACGTCTTCGCGCGTTTTACCGCAGGAGAACGGTGGCTACACCATCGGCGTTCTGGTACAGAGTAATTTCGGCGGCATCCTCGAGATCAACGGCGTCCCTGTGGGGCGTGAGCTGGGCAAATTTTATATGAGCACTTCCCTGCCCTATACAGATCACGATGGCTCGATCATGATCGTCATAGCGACGGATGCCCCCATCGGCCACCGCAACCTGATGCGGCTGGCCAAACGCGCTCTGCTCGGCGTCGGCCGCACCGGCGGCATCATGTCCAACGGCAGCGGCGATTATGTCATCGCATTTTCAACAGTACGGCCGGAACCATCTGGAGATAGCGGCGTTCTTCTGCGCCGTGAACTACGCAACGAGGCGATGTCCCCCCTTTTTCTCGCTGTCATAGAGGCGACGGAAGAAGCGATCATCAACTCACTTTTTATGGCAAAAACTACTACTTGGCGAAACCAACACCGCGCGCACGCGTTACCAGTGCAGAAAACTCTGGAAATATTGAAAAAATATCACGCGTTGCGCCGCAACGAAACCTTACCATCCTGGAAAAAATGATGGACAGCCAGAACCTGGGAAAACTCCTCATCTTCCTCGGAGTTCTCGCCTTTGCAGCGGGGATACTGCTCTATTTCAACCGTTTTCCTGACTTTCTGGGCCGCCTGCCCGGTGATATCCGCATTGAACGGCCCGGTTTTAACTTTTACTTCCCAATCACAACCAGTATTCTTCTCAGCATCATTTTCAGTCTGGTGCTGTATTTTCTGTCAAAATTCAGATGAGGTGCTCCATGAATAAGATAGTCTGTTTTGCTGCCCTCACCTTCCTTTTTCTCCTCTTCCAGCCGGCTGGTGGCCGGCAGAATGGTTCCATCCTGCAAATTACCATCGACGGGCCTATCAACCCGGTCGTCGCAGAATATATTCTTTCCGCCATCGATCGCGCCGAGCAGGAAAATACCAACGCTCTGATCATCCACATGGATACGCCCGGCGGGTTGCTGGAGTCAACCCGGCTGATCACGAAACGCATGCTTGCAGCGAAAATCCCGGTGATCGTGTACGTCGCTCCCACAGGAGCCCGGGCTGCCTCCGCCGGCGTTTTCATCAGCTATGCTGCACATCTCGTCGCTATGGCTCCCTCAACCAACATCGGTGCTGCCCATCCGGTGCAGAGCGTGGGCATGGGCGGGCAGGATTCCACGCAGACGACAATGATGGAAAAAGTGACCAACGATGCTGTAGCACAAGTGCGCGGCATGGCGGAAAAACACGGCCGCAATGCAGACTGGGCTGAAAAGGCTATTCGAGAGAGCGTGTCGATCACGGCCAGTGAGGCGCTGGAGCTCGGCGTCATCAACTTTATCGTGCCGACGACCGACAGCCTGCTGTCTGCCATAGACGGTGAGAAAGTGAAAACGGAAAGCGGTGAGGTCACTCTGCAGACGCGCGGGCGGCCGGTGATCGAGCAACCGATGACATTCCGTCAGCGGATACTCTATCAGCTTTCGAATCCTAACCTGGCTTTTATCCTGCTGATGCTCGGTTTTTACGGCCTGTTTTTCGAACTGTACAATCCCGGCTCAGTCTTTCCCGGCGTGATCGGTGCCATTTCGATGATTTTATTTTTATATTCCATGCAGGTGCTGCCGGTCAATTATGCCGGCCTTGCGCTGATTTTTGTCGCAATAATCCTGTTCATACTCGAAGTGAAAATTACCAGTTTCGGCCTGCTAACCGTGGGAGGCTTGATATCCATGATCATCGGAGCGCTGATGCTGTTCGACTCGCCTGACGGGCTGTCGAGTCCGTTTCTGCAGATATCTTTGAAAATCATTCTCACTGTGGCAGTCGCCTCGGCGGCATTTTTCTTTTTCGCCTTTTCCCTGGCCCTGCGGGCATGGCGATCAAAAGTGACGACAGGCAAAGAAGGGATGATCGGCGAATCCGGGATCGCGCGCAGCAAGATCGACCCTGAGGGTAAAGTCATGGTACACGGCGAACTCTGGAGTGCCTGGGCAGACGAAAAAATAGCCCGCGGCGAACGGATCAAAGTCATCGACGTCGATGGCCTGCGCGTGAAAGTTACCCGGGCTGAATAGCGAAAAAAAACGTGCACACCATTTTCCAGCTATCCTGTTTGTCCCTGCGTCAGGCAGTAATTTGCGGATGATTCGGAAGAACTATTACTAATACGTTGAGGTTTTTCAGGCTTCTATTGCGTTGAACCGTGCTTTCAGGAGGCTACTATGAATCCAATCACTCTCACAATCATTGTTTTTGCGCTCATGCTGATCAGCAGTGCATTGAAAATATTGCGCGAGTACGAGCGTGCTGTTATTTTTCGACTCGGACGTTTGATCGCTACCAAGGGGCCGGGACTGATCGTGCTCATTCCGTTCATCGACCGCATGGTACGCGTCAGTTTACGCACCGTGGCCATGGATGTACCACCTCAGGATGTCATCACCAAAGATAACGTCTCGGTAAAAGTCAATGCCGTGCTCTATTTCCGCGTGCTGGACCCATCCAAGGCTGTGGTCGAGGTCGAGGATTTTCTGTTCGCCACCTCGCAACTCGCCCAGACGACGCTGCGCTCCGTGCTCGGGCAGGCAGAACTCGACGAGCTGCTTTCGCACCGGGAAAAAATCAATGACGAACTGCAAAAGATCATCGATATGCAGACTGATCCCTGGGGCGTGAAAGTATCTCTGGTGGAAGTCAAGCATGTGGACCTGCCGCAGGAAATGCAGCGCGCCATGGCCCGGCAGGCAGAGGCAGAGCGCGAAAGGCGGGCGAAAATCATCCATGCAAAAGGCGAGTTCGAAGCATCGAAACAGCTCTCCGAAGCCGCGGCGATCATCAGTAAAGACCCGGCAGCCCTGCAACTGCGCTACCTGCAGACTCTAACTGAAGTCGCCTCAGAGAATAACTCGACGACGATCTTTCCCATCCCCATCGATCTCTTGCAGCCGTTCCTCGAGAAAAAATAGGCTCTTCATCAAATCGTGTGGGGTGATTTTCTGTAGGGGCGGCCGGCGGGTCGCCCCTATATCGCGGATACCACATACATAATAATCCCGGGCCAAAACCCAAATCCATCGGACCCATCATGGCCGGATTCTAATCTGCGATCACCAGATGGGATAGACGGAAAAATAAATGTCGTGGGGGAAAATTCCGTAGGGGTTCAAAATTTTGAACCCCTACAACAAATAACGACGACAAAAATAAATATCAAAAATTATCCCCACATCCATAGGCGCCATTACACGTGAATGTGATTTAAAACCGGCGTTACAAAATCGTTTCGCCCAAATATCGACATTTACACCGTTTCCTTGTAGGCAACGCAATTATTGGGGACACATTATACGCGATGAAACCGAATTATCTCACATTCGAAATTATATCCTCAACAAGCCCAAAAATTGGGTCGGATTTACAAAGCGATGATTTCCAGGCCCACGCGATCTGATGAAGCGCCGGGGATTTTTTTATCAGGAAAGTATAGCGAATAAAACGCTTATGGCAAGTCAGTCAGCAGGTCACAGTTGTTGCAGAAAGGGATTGTTCAGCTTTTCAAAGCCGACTGTGGTCACTTCACCGTGGCCGGGCAAGAGCTTCATGTTCTGCGGCAGGGTCAAAATTTTCGTCCGGATGGTTTCCATGAGCTGGGGATATGACGCACCGGGCAGATCCGTACGTCCAATTGAGGCCTGAAATATCACATCACCTACCACGGCATGCTCCTTTCCGACCAGTGTCACAGAGCCCGGAGAATGTCCGGGAGTGTGCAACACGCTCACCTCCTGCTGGCCGAAACGGATGGTGTCGCCTTCCTTGAGCCAGGCATCGATCTTCGGCAATCCGGCTGAACGCAGCCCAAACATGCGCGCCATCACATCGACATTCTTGAGGATTTCCTCATCATCCGGATGCATGCTCGTCTTCAGGCCGGTTCGCTCCTGAAACTCCTTCAACTTTAAAATATGATCGATATGTGCGTGGGTAATGATGATTTCCTGTGCTTTCAGACCGAGACGTTTCATCACTTCGAGCAGGTGTTCCGGTTCATCACCGGGATCGATAATCAAAGCATCGAGGGTGCTCTCATCATAGAGAAAATAGCAGTTCATCCCAAAGGGACCGACAGAAATTTTTTCCCACTTCATGGCGCGGTGCGGCCTCTTTTTTGTGCGTAGTTTTCCAGTTTTTCAACGATTTGAGCGCTGACTCCATACGCTCCCAGGCAATCCGGGATGCGGTCACGCAGGTGCAGATCGGAACCGCCGGTGATCAGCAGCCCGAAACGCCTGGCGACATCGAGCAAAATCTTTTGTGCAGCAGGGGAATGACGCGGATGCCAGATTTCGATACCATCCAGCCCGGAGCGCCTGAGCAGACGCATCCGGTCAACCGTGACATCTTTGCCCGGATGGGCCAGCACCGCGATGCCACCAGCCTCATGAATATGCCTGATCAGCTCTTCGGGTGCCTGCACGCTCTTGGCGATACATGCCGGCTTGCCATCACCAATCCAGTAATCGAATGCGGCCTGATAACTTCCGATGACGCCACTTTCCACCATGGCGCGGGCGATATGCGGCCGCCCGATTGCACCGTCTCCGGCTATAGAACGCACGAGATCGAACTCGACACGCAGGCCATAATGCTCGAGTTTTTCGAGAATGCGCTGCGCGCGTGTGTAGCGCGTACCCTGCAGACTGGTAAGCCATTCCGCAAAGTCCCGATCTTCCGGATCAAAAAAGTAGCCGAGGATATGGACTTCGGTGCCATCTAATTCTGTGCTGAGTTCGACACCGGGAACGACGCGTATGCCGTAGTTGCGCGCGGCAGTGATGGCCGGCAGTACGCTCTCGATACTGTCATGGTCTGTAACCGCGATCACCGACAGGCCTGCTGATGCGCAGGCAGCGACGAGCTCCATCGGTTCGAGCTCGCCGTCACTGGCAGTCGTGTGCATGTGCAAATCGGCAAAAACCGGTTTCTGTCCGTTCGTATGAGTATTCATTGCAATCCTGTTTCAGTTCTCTGCCGGGCACAGAAAGCGTTCGTCGCGGCTGGATGTATAGATGAAAAGAACGCGATTTTTCATGTTTGCGGAGATGCTTCCCTGGGTGAGGGCATGCTCGCCCTGCTCACCCATATACTGATTTCATACAAAACCAGCAAGGGGAGTGCGAGCGCCATCTGCGTAAAAATGTCCGGAGGTGTGATGATCGCAGCCAGTACAAAAATGCCGACAATAGCATACTGTCTTTTATCGCGCATGAACTCCGGAGTCAGCAAACCGAGGCGTGTCAAAAAATAAGCCACGATCGGCATTTCGAAAACGATGCCGAACATGAGGATGAGCAGTGTAAAAAAACCGAAGTATTCCTTGATATCGATCACAGCCGCCAGGGTTTCGCTTTGGAAGCCGAGCAAAAAGTTAAGGCCAAATCGGATGACAAAGAAATAGCAGAACGAGGCGCCCATGAGAAAAAATATCGTAGAGGCAAAAGCCAGTCGGGGGATAAATTTACGTTCTTTCTCGAGCAGGCCGGGTGAGACGAACTTCCAGAACTGGTAAAATACGATCGGCGAGGCCAGCAGCAGCCCAGCAAGCAGGGAGAGCTTGATACGGATCATAAAGCCCTCAGTGGGTGAAAGAAAAATCAACTGGCTGCGGGGGGCAATCGCAGCGCCGTCTTCGCCAATGACCTCAGGCTGCATGGCTACAGCCTGCTCAAAAGGCCGCTGGATGACGCGCAGGATGTAGTCTGAGAAAAAAAACGAAATCAAAGCAGCAAGGCCTATTGCGACGATGCTTTTAAACAAACGCCAGCGCAGCTCCTCGAGGTGTTCGAGGAATGGCATTTCATCGGTTTCCGGCTCCTGGTTTTCCGGCACCTCATGTCCAGCATGAGGACTACCTTCTCTGGCTTGGGTTTCTTCGTTCACAATCCACGCAATTCGTTGATAAATTCCTGTTTATCCTGAAATTTCCTGTAAACCGAGGCAAAACGCACATAAGCAATTTCATCCAGCTCGCGCAGCGCATCCATCACCATGTTGCCGATCTCGATCGTGGGGATTTCACAGGCGTGATCATCGCGGATTTTCAGCTCGATCCGGTCCACAATCGCCTCGATATCCTGGGTAGAGACTGCGCGTTTTTTGCAGGCCAACTGCACTCCCGAGCGAATTTTATCGCGGTTGAACAGTTCCCGCCGGCCATCGCTTTTGATAACCATAAGCGGTTCTTCTTCGATAAACTCCCTCGTGGTAAAACGACGTCCGCACTCGCTGCACTCCCGCCGGCGCCGGATAGCGCGGCCGTTGTTGCTGTTGCGCGAATCGAGTACTTTGCTGTTGGGATAGTTACAGTATGGGCATCTCATAGGCGACCTTACTCTGCTTCCGCATTGTTTTCGTCCTCACTGTACAGAGGAAAACGCTCGCACAGGTCGAGAACCTGTGCACGGACCATATCGATAACGGTCTTATTCTTTGCCCCGGACAGCACTTTGTCGATGAGAAACGCGATCTCGCGCATTTCATCTTCCTTCATGCCCCGTGTGGTCATCGCCGCCGTGCCGATACGGATACCGCTGGTCACAAAGGGACTCTCGGTATCATAGGGCACCATGTTTTTGTTCACAGTGATGCCTGCTTCCTCCAGCGCTGCCTCCGCATCTTTGCCGGTAATGCCGTGGTTGCGCAAATCAACGAGCATCAGGTGAGTGTCCGTCCCGCCTGAGACGATGTTATAGCCGAGATCGATCAACTTGGTGGCCATGGTGCGGGCATTCTTGACGACTTGCTTGGAGTATTCAACAAAAGACGGGTCGAGTACTTCTTTGAATGCGACAGCCTTGGCCGCAATGACGTGCATCAGCGGACCACCCTGAAAGCCGGGGAAGACGTTGGAATCAACAATTTCAGACCATTTTTTCCGGCGGCCTTTGGGTGTGACAACGCCGAGATCATTATCATCATCCTTGCCGATGAGTATCATGCCTCCGCGCGGACCGCGCAGGGTTTTGTGCGTGGTCGTGGTTACAGCATGGCAGTGCGGTATCGGACTTTTGAGCAGCTTGGCAGCGATCAGGCCTGCCGGATGCGCAATGTCTGCAACCAGCTTGGCGTTGACCTCGTCGGCGATCTCACGAAACGCTTTATAATCGATCTCCCGCGAATAAGCGCTGGCGCCGGCGATGATCAGCCGCGGACCTTCACGCAGGGCCTGCTCGCGCACCTGATCCATGTCGATCAGACCTGTTTCTTTGTCAACGCCATAAAAAACCGGCCGGAATATCCTGCCGGAAAAATTTACCGGGCTGCCGTGGGTCAGATGACCGCCATGGGAAAGGTCCATCCCTAAAATAGTGTCACCAGAATTGATGAAGGTGAAGTAGGCAGCCAGATTTGCCTGTGAACCGGAATGAGGCTGTACATTGGCATGCTCGGCACCAAAAATCTGTTTGGCCCGGTTGCGGGCCAGCTCTTCGGCTACATCGACGAACTCACAGCCGCCATAATAACGCTTGCCCGGATAGCCCTCGGCATATTTATTGGTCATCGCCTGCCCCAGAGCAGATAGCACAGCCCTGCTGACGAAATTTTCCGAAGCGATCAGCTCGAGTTTTTCATTCTGCCGCTTGATTTCATTCTTGATCGCTTTCGCTATATCGGGATCAACTTTTTCCAAATACTCCACGCCAGTAACCCTTTCAAAGTGATCTGATCTTAAATCACACGTAC
>WFTM01000047.1 GCA_015485525.1 Candidatus Zhuqueibacterota bacterium
GCCTTGTTGATGTGCTGTGCCGCAGGTTATCTTTTTTTCTTTTTACCCCAGAAACGTTCGCGTTTTTCCTTGAGAGCCCGGATATCACGAATTTGTTTTCTGGCTTTTTTCGCCAGCCGGGAATCCGGAGCCAGTGCAATAACCTGCTCGAAGGAAGCGATCGGGCCCTCGTAGTCCTTTTTATCCTTTTTCTTGTAACACAAGCCCATGTAGTAGTGCGGTTCAGGATTGTCCGGCCGGGCATTGGCCGCCAGACCGAAATGTTCGATGGCATCCCACAGGGCGGAAACACTGCCTTTTTTGTATAATCTCCTGCCCCGGGCCATGTGATAGTAGTACTTGCTGTCCTTGTCTTCGGCGTTGAGGTCGATGGATTTTTTCAGCACCTTGCCTGCAGCAGTCCAGCGGTTCTTTTTGTACAGTGCTATCCCCTTGTCGCGCAACTCAGATGCTTGCGCACGCGCCTTTGCGATCGCATCGAGTTCCTGCTGCAAGCGCGGATCAGATTTGGAAATCTCTCTTGCTTTGGCAAATTGCTCTTCTGCTTTACCCGGGTAGCCACGCAGGCGGTAGATATGGCCGCGCAGAAAATACACATCGAAAGAGTTCGGCGTGATTTTCTCTGCTTTGCCGAGATAGTTCAACGCAGTGCCATACTCTTTTTCATCCGCAGCACGTGAGGCCTTTGCGAGGTACAGCCGGGATAGGGGCTGCCGGATGCTGTTCCGGCTGCTGTTGCGCGCGTAAGCACTTTCCCAGGCATAGAGCGCGCTGTCCTGTTTGCCGGCTTTTTCGTAGCTCTTTGCCAGCCATTCCCATGCCGCCACATTGGTAGAGTCCAGCGCTATGGCATTTCGGGACAGAGAAATGGCTTTGGCGTAATCGCCGGCATCGTACGTTGTTTTGACTTCTGTGAGCGAACCACCTCCGCAGGCAAGCGCCAGCAGGGTGACTCCGAGAATGAAGTGTTTCATGAAAACTCCTGAGTCATAAGCTGAGTTGTTTTTGACGGTAAATCGGATTTGCGTGCGCTCAGGCACGCTTGTCGCATCGGAAAGGCATGAATTTTCACAAAGTGCGCCGCACAATTTCAAAAATAATGCGGATGAAAAACTATCTGCTCTTGCCGAGAGCCTGCATCACGGCGTCGTGCAACCTGGGCCGAAACCCGATGATGCGCCGGTTGTCCCGGGTCGGATGAACACGGTTGCTGAGCAGGATGACGAAAACCTTTTTGACCGGATCGATCCAGATCGAGGTACCGGTAAAACCCGTGTGCCCGAATGCACGCATGCTCATGTACTGCCCGCTGCTGCTCTTTTCAGCACTGCGCGTGTCCCATCCGAGAGCACGCGAACTGCCGGAGACGAGGTTTTGCCTGCGCGTGAATTCCGCAATGATTTCCGGGCTGATGAGCTGCCTGCCGCCGTATTTCCCTTCCGCAAGCAGCATGGCAGCAAAGTGGGACAGATTCTCCGCTGTAGAGAACAATCCTGCATGGCCGGAAACGCCGCCCAGAGTGAATGCATTCTCATCGTGTACCTGGCCATGAACCATGCGCCCCCGCCACGGGTCGTATTCGGTCGGCGGGATGCGGTCCAGCACCTCTGCCGGAGGGTTGAAAAAAGTGTCCTTCATATCCAGGGGCTGGAAAATATTTTTTGTACAGAACCGGTCCAGGCTGAGGCCGCTGATGGCTTCGACGATTTTAGCCGTCAGAATGATACCGAGGTCGCTGTAGCGCGTTTCCGAGCCCGGTGAATAGATGAGCGGCTCGATCATGATACGGTGCAACGTCTCTTCCGCGCTGAGATTTTCAAGATAGTATCGCCGGAACGGTGGCAGCCCGGAGGCGTGCACGAGCAGGTGCCGGACAGTCACTTTATCTTTGTTTTCGCCGGTAAATCCCGGCAGATAGCGCTGCACCGGAGCGTCGAGGTCCAGTTGGCCGCGATCGACGAGCAGCATGGCTGCGGTGGTTGTGGCCACGACTTTGGTCACGGATGCAAGGTCGAAAATCGCGTTTTTTGGCATCGGGCGGGCGTAAGTCCCGTAGCCCATCATGCCGTATGCCCGCAAGTGCACCCTGCGTCCGGAATCCGCCACCAGCAATACGGCGCCGGGGAAGACACTGTCCGCAACAGCCTGCAGCATGATGCTGTCAACATGAGCAAAAGATGGGTTGTTTGCGCCTTCCCCTGCTGCCCCGGCAAGGGGGAGGGACATCAGCGCGACGGCGCAGGCCGAAGCTGCTGCGAGTCGCCGGTAAAATCGTGATAAGCGTGTATGTGTTGGTGCTATCATCTATCTGTCCTTCTCCAGGCTTGCCAGCGCTGATGCGCGATCTTCGAAATGGGGAATATATTTCAGCAAACCGACCATGTCAAAGATTTTTTGAAAATGTGGCGACAAACCGAAAGCTCGCAGGTCCTGATCTGCTTCCTGCGCGCGCGTCAGCAGGGTGATCAGAACCGACATGCCGGCAGAGTTGATATATTCGGTATGGCTGAAGTCCAGTAAGATATGTCGCGCTTTGGCAGAAAGGGTCCGCTCATAAGCATTGATCACCCTTGTCTTGGATTCATTGGTCAGGTCGCCCTGCATGCTCATGACTGCCAGTGTACCGTCGAGTTCAAGTTTGACGACAAAATCCTGCACGTGCATCTCTCCCGCTTTTTGTTTCCCGTTTGGTCAAGCCCGGTGTGGGTGCTGTTCTTTTCTTCCGATTTATCCCGGTTGCGAAGCGTTAGGTGCGGCTTTTCTGGTGCAAAGCCCAAAACAGCAAGACCTGCAGACCGCCTCTCTGTTCAACGCGATCACAGGTGCATTTTCAGGCGTGTTACGTGTTTTTTCTGCTTCGTGCGTGTAAATTCCACTTCATCGACGAGGCGTTCGATGAGGAAAAGGCCCCAGCCGCGTGCGGGTTCTTCCCCGCTGATTTTTTTCTTCAATACAGGCCTTTTCACCGGATGCCGGAACCCGCTGCCAAAATCGACGATATCGATGACGAGGGTGGTTTTGCGTACGCGTAAAATGAGCTCGACACCGGTTTCATCGGAAAACCTGTTGCCGTGCTCCATAGCGTTGATGCAGGCTTCAGCCACAGCCGTGCGTAAATCGTCCCGCCGCTCAGCGGATAAGCCAACCAGCTTCCCATAGCTGGATGCCGCATCCATAGCTACCTTTTCGAACCCTGGCCTGGATGGAATCACCACCGAGACGGGGGATGGCAGGTCGTGTTGTTTGTCCACAATACGCATGGTTTATTCCAACCTGAACAGGACAAGGGTGACGTCATCTTCATAATCATCTGTTCCGGCAAATTCAGCCGCGTCATGCAGCAGAGCATCCCGTTGCGCAGGCAGGGACTTGTCCCGGTGCCGGATGATGGATTCGCGCAGTCGGTCAAAGCCGTAGGGCTCGCGATTGTCGTCAGAGAGCTCGATGATGCCGTCGGTGTAAAAGACGAGCTCCATGCCCGGCTCCAGGGCGATGTGCTGCTGCACATATTCGACCTCCGGCCTGATGCCGAGCGGAAAACGGTCTGCGTCTGATTGCGGCAGCAGCCGGACGCCCTCGCCATCGCAGATAAAGGGCATGGTCTGGCCTGCATTGGTATAAAAAAGTTTTTGCTCGCGGCGATCATAGATCCCTAAAAATACCGCGACGAACATATAACGCTGGATATCCCGCACCAGCCTGCGGTTGACCATCTCGAGAATTTTGTCCGTCGTGTGCGCGATATCGGCAGCAAAGCGCAGCGCACTCAGGGCACTGCTCATGCCCATGGCGCCGGAAATACCCTTGCCCGAGACATCCCCGATGATGATGGCAAAGCGGTTTTCGTCCAGCATGATGAAGTCATAAAAATCACCCCCGACCTCGGTGGCGGGTAACGAGTGCGCGAGAATGTCCACTCCGGCGATGGCAGGTGCGCCTGAAGGCAGCATCTCCTGCTGCAGGCGGCGGGCAATTTCCAGTTCCTGCCAGACGCGGGTGTTTTGCCGCAGACTGATCAGCATGTTGTTGAAGTGCCTGGCCAGGCCGCCGATTTCATCCCGGCTTTCGATGGCGATGCTGGCGTCGAGCTTGCCGGCGGCAACTTCCTGAATCGTCTCGGTCAGGTTCTGCAGCGGCCGGAACATGCGCTGCACCGTGACATTAACCAGGATCACCGCGATCAGACCGACAAAAATGACGGCATCGATGATGCCGTTGCGTACGCTGGCTGTGCTCTTGTACACATCTTTGGTGTAGCTGGTGGTCAGCACGATCCACGCCCACGGGGCAAAATATTTATAGTAACCGATTTTCTCCTCGCCCCGGCGACCGCGGGCATCGCTGCCCTGCTGGTACAGGATGAATTTGTCGATACCATGCTGCCGGCCCGAGGCTTCGATGTCGTCGATGATGCGCTTGATGTGAGGGAAACCGGGCAGTTGCAACAGGTTTTGTCCCTCGCTGCTCGGGTGCACGAGCAAAACTCCGCGCGACTCCGGCGCGTTGGACAGCACGGTGATATAGCCCTCATCAAAGAGGCGAACGCTGCGGATGCGCTGGATGAGCTCTTCGGTGGGTGAGCCATGGATGGCGTCGTAGGTTTCCAGCAAGGTGAAAACATAATCGGTTTTTGCGCGCATGATCTCGCGTGCCAGGGCCTCGGTTTCCTGTTTGGACTGGCGAAAAGCAAAAAAACCGATGATGGCTGCCGTGGCAATCACCTCGATGAGCGCGACGATGCTCAGTTTAACTCTGAGTGACATGGGTATTTTTCGGGTAGATGATGCCGAGACGATCCATTTTTTTCTGCAGCCCGAGGCGGCTCAGGCCGAGGGTGCGCGCAACACGGCTTTTGTTGCCCTCTGCTTCTTCAAGCGCCTTCTCGATGATCATGCGCTCCAGCCTGTCCACGGTTTCCCGCAGGGTGCCCGCAAACGGTTGCTCTGCGAGAAAAGCATCGGAAATATCGTCTTCGAGATGGTTGGACAAATGCTCCACGCCGATGATCTGATCCTCCTCTGCCAGGGTCACGAAACGTTCGACCTCGTTTTCCAGCTCGCGGATGTTGCCCGGCCAACTGTATTTTTCCAGTATCCGGCAGGCCTCCGGATGGATACCGCGAATCTTCTTGCCCAGCTTGCGGCTCTTTTCGGTGATGAAATGATGCGTGAGCAGGCTGATGTCCTCAGCGCGTTCGCGCAAGGGCGGTACGCGGATTTCCAGCACACCGAGGCGGTAATACAGGTCTTCACGAAACCGGCCTGTGCGGATTTCTTCTTTGAGGTTTTTGTTGGTTGCCGCAACGACGCGGACATCGATCGGCTTTTCGGCAGTGCCACCGACACGGCGCACCATTTTTTCCTGCAAGGTGCGCAACAGTTTAGCCTGAGAACTCAGCGGCATGTCACCCACTTCATCGATGAACAGCGTCCCCTTATCCGCCAGCTCAAAATAGCCCACGCGCTGTTTGACACCGGTTGCCGTCCCGGATTCGATGCCGAAGAATTCAGACTCTACAAGCGATTCCGGAATCGCCGTGCAATTGATGGCCACGAAAGGGCCATCAGCGCGGGCACTCTGATAGTGTATCGCACGAGCGACCAGCTCTTTGCCCGTGCCGGTCTCGCCGGTGATCAGCACCGAGGCATCGCTGCGGGCACATTGCCTGATTTCATCCAGCACTTTGCGGATTTTTTCGCTGCTGCCGATGATCTCCCGCCCAGCCGCATCTTTGCGTACTTCCTGGCGCAGAGTCAGGTTTTCGGCAGCGAGGCGTTCCCGGGCTGCGGTGATCTCTTCATAGAGAGAAATGTTTTCCAGAACATAGGCGCTGTTCCGGCAGGCCGCGGCGAGCAGGTTCTCGTCCTCCCGGCTGTATGGCTCGGGCCGAATTTTACGCCCGAAATAAAAACCCCCGGCTACTGTATCGCGCACGCGGACCTGGCGCCACAATGTATAGCTGTCATCGCCGTGTGAGCCGCCTCCGAGAATGCGGTTGAGCAACAGATGTTGCTCGCGTTCCCGGGCTTCGGCAAAATCACGGCTTTGCAACAGGTCTTTCAGCTCGTCACTACTGGCATCCGTGCCGCGGGCCGCGCTGATAAGCCAGCGGCTGTCTTCGCAACGCAGAGCCAAAGCCTTGCGCGCGCCGAATGTACCGGCCATGGTCGCGAGAACGTGATCAAAAACCTGATCACGTTCGCGGCACTGGCTCAAAGCCTGGGCAATCTCAAACAGGGTTTGGAGCTGGAAAACCTGGCGCTCGAGTTTCCAGATTCGGTTGTTTTCATCCATTGTCATTTGGGGGAGCAAATACAGAGAAAGAAGAAAGTGCGCCGGCAGGCCTCAGCGCAGATGGATAAATAATTCCTGTTAATGTGCGTTTTCAACCGTAAAAGTGCAAGTGAAATGACCCGGCCGGGAAAATAAAAAACCTCGATGCGATCGAGGTTTCACAACTGAAAATCCAGAATGTGTTTTCGCCGGCACCGGGTAAGCGAAAGCAGTTTTCGCAGGACGCGGAAAATCGTCCTGATCCGATATCTCCCTGGCTATTTCAGGGCGACTTTCACGCTGTTCCCGGATTTGCTGATCACGACCTTGTCTTCGCGTGCCAGCCAGCCGATTGCAGCGTTTACTGTAAAGGCGTCGCTTTTGGTGCCTGTGCGCAGTTTGGCTACCGTGGTTTCTCCATTCCGGTTGAGCAGTTGCCAGACTTCTCCGGCAGTTTGGCCAATTTTTTCAATCATCCTGATTTCTCCTGTATATGTGTGAACAGTGGGGAAGTTAGCAGTAAAATTTTGCGCGAATCTATCAAAGAATCTGCTGAAATGCAAGTTAATTTCCGGGAACTACGCCCCCGGTATGCTTTGCTGATATGTGTAGGTTTACGCACAGTTGATGGTACAGAAAGGAACCCGTAGGAGAGGCGACCCGCCGGTGGTTCCGACGATGAAACCAGGGCCAAAACCTGGCTGTAGCGCGGCATTCATGTCGCACGGTATGTCGCCTGTCGTGTATAATTGAATCCGGGTCAAAACCCAACCTATAGAGATGCACGGCCGTGCGCCTCGACAAATAAACCGTGCCTTCTAACCCCCATTGTTCCCATCATGTCCGGATTCAAATCTGCGATCACCAAACGGTTAATGAATATCGCGGCACCCCTGGTCAAAAATTCTGACAACGCAATTGTTGGGGGCACATCCGGAATTATATCATCAACAATCCCCCAAATTTTGGGCCGGGACATATTCATGGGATTGTTGATCTTGTAGGGGTTCAAAATTTTGCCCCCCTACAAAATTTTGCCCCCCGCGGAATTTTGAACCCCAATGACGACAAAATAAATATCAAAAAATCCCCCCAAATTCATTGGCGCCATTCCATGTGGCTTTAAAAAGCGGCGTACCAAATGGTTTCGTCAAAACACCGGCATTTATGCCATCTGACAACGCAATTATTATTAATGATACAGAAAGGAACCCGTAGCAGCGCCCCGCCGGTGGCCCCTATTTCCCCTCGGTGCGGTCGTCGATCAGGGCCTTGACCTTGAGCAGTAAATCCTGAGGGCGATAGGGTTTTTGCAGAAAACCGGCCAGGCCTTTGCCGACGAACTTACTGGTGGTTTCCTGTTCGTTGTAACCGCTGGACAGGATGACGCGCACATCGCGCCGGATGCGTCTCAGCTCCCGGTACGTTTCTTCGCCGTTGAGATGGGGCATGGTCATGTCCAGCAGGACGAGGGTGATCAGCTCGGCATGCTGGCGGAAGAGAGCGATCGCTTCGCGGCCGTTGGCTGCTGTGATAACCGAAAAGCCGGCCGAAGTCAGAGTGTTTTGCGCAACGTTGCGTATCATCTGCTCATCATCGACGACGAGCACGGTGCCGCTGCCTTTCCAGTCATCCAGCTCACTGGTGATCGAGGGCAGGGGCTCTGCGTTTTTTCCGGATACCGGGAAGAGTACTTTGAAGGTGGACCCTTTGCCCGGCTCGCTGTAAACCTTGATGGCGCCTTTGTGGCTGCGCAGGATGCCGAGCACGGCTGCCAGGCCGAGCCCGCGGCCGGTGAACTTCGTGGTGTAAAAAGGGTCGAAGATTTTTTCGATCGTCTCGCTGCTCATGCCTGTGCCGGTATCGGCAATTTCGATATATACATAGGTGCCGCTCGCCAGCTGATCGTCCAGTATCGTGCTTTTCAGATAGTCCTTGTCGCATTCCATCATACCGGTGGTAATCGTGATCACGCCGCTGTTGTCCTCGATCGCATCAGAAGCGTTGATGATAAGGTTCATGATGATCTGCCGGAGCTGGCCGGTATCCACTTCGATGGCAGCCAGGTTTTTGGCAAAGTTATATTTGATGATGACTTTTTTCGAAATCGAGGCGTTGAGCAGATGCGTCATTTCCTCGACGAGCTCATTGACGTTGACAGCCTGCAGCACGAACCGACCCTTGCCGGAATAGGCCAGAAGCTGGCGGCAGAGCTCAGCTGCGCGCACGGCGGTGGTTTCGATGTTTTTGATGCTGGCGACCGCAGGTGATGTTTGAGAGATTTCCAGTGCGGCGAGCCCGGCATTACCGAGTATGCCGGTGAGCAGGTTGTTGAAATCGTGGGCAATGCCGCCTGCCAGAACACCGAGGCTTTCCAGTTTTTGCGCCTGTTGTATCTGGGCTTCGAGCTGCAGGCGCTCCTTTTCGGCCTGAATGCGTTCCTCGATATCGCGGACAATCCCGAGCACGAGGCGTTCACCACCCAAAACGATCGGGTATGCCGATACTTCAACGAACAGGGTTGAGCCGTCTTTGCACAACATGGGGAATTCACGGCTGCCGGCTTGCCCTCTTACCGTACGAGGGAAAAGAACCAGTTCCGTACCCGGAACGATCAGGTCCCGGACGTTCATTTTCAGCAGCTCTTCTTCGCTGTAGCCGGACATTTCGCAGAATTTCGGATTGACGAGAATATAGTCGCCGTCGCTGTTTGCCAGTCCGATTCCCTCGCCAGACTGCTCGATGATCGCCCTGAACAGTGTTTCGCTGCGGTTCAGGGCTTCCTCGGCGTGTTTTTGCCCGGTTATATCGATGATATAGCCGGTGAAGTTCCTGATAGTGCCTTTGTGATCACGCACGACCGTCGTGTTATCGGTAACCCAAATGTACTCACCTGAGGCTGTGCGCAGACGATAGGGTTGGTGCTGGTATGAAGCGGCGTTTTCCTGGATGTAATATTCGATTTCGCGGGTGACGCGCAGGAGATCATCGGGATGCAGGAGCTGTTTGTACAGAATTTTGCCGCTGGTGAAGTCCGTAACCGGATAGCCAAGCACTTTCTCAACGTTGCGCGAGACATATTCCACAGGCCAGTCAGCAGCATTTTTCCATTTGAAAACGACAACCGGGCCGTCGAGGAAAAGGTTGCGCTCCTCTTCCAGCAGCCGCCGGCTTTCGCGCAGGGCTTCTTCGGCACGTCGTTCGGCTGTTACTACGCGCGCACTCCCAACGACACCGACCAGCTCGCCGCCTTCGTCGATAATCGGCGCCTTGTAAACATCCAGAGCAACGTACTTGCCTGCTGCATAACCGGTCTCGTCAAAGCGCATCGGTTTTTTATTTTTGATGACCTGCTGGTCTGAATCCTCGCAGATGCTGCCAAAACTGTTGTAGTTGGGGATATCCGGGTGGGCTTTGTTGCAGAGATCGGCGAGCTCGACATCTGTGAGCCCGATGACTTCCTCCGGGTCGAAAATGCCGAAAATAACATCACACAGCGCCTTGTTGACAAAGGTATAGCGTAAGTTGATATCTTTTGCCCACAGCAGGTCCGGGCTGTTGTCGGCCATGAGGCGAAAATGTGTGCCCGTCGCCCGGGCAGCGGCCTTGTCCCTTTGCTCGAGCTCGGCAATTTTTCTTTTCAGAGCTTCGTTTTCTGCACGTAACTGGTCAGCTTGCGATTTCGACATACATTTTCCTGTTTTTTACCCCTGCGGGCAATCTGTGCCGGTTTCTTATTCGTATGTACAGATTTCAGTGGGAGCAGAGTGCAGCCTGTGTGCGGGTACGGTTTGCTCGTGTTCTGCAGCAAATGAACACAGCGAAGGTTATATTCAACATCACTGTGACTATCAGAGTACTCTCTTGTCCAGATGCAGGTGTGCCAGTATCTTCACAGCGATAATACTCAGGAAATGCCATGCCGTGCTGTCGCTGGTTTGCATATTCCGGTACACTCTGGAAGGTACTGCGATATGAACATGGAGCCACTCTCCAGGATGGTGAAAAATGAAATGTGCCTGAATATAATAAAAAAAAGTGTTATTCCATCGCTTTTTCTTGCCTGACTGGACGGATGAGCACGGGGTTCCGTCGTGATTTGCTTGACTCAGCGACTGCTTTTTTCTAAAATGACGGCCTGTTCCCATCACAAACAGGAGAAAGTTGATGAAATCACGAATAGTTTTTCTGGGTGCCTGTACTCTTTTGCTCGGGCTCGGTTTTATGCTGCCGCAGCAAAATACCGAAGTTAAAATCACGGCGACTCACGTTGCCGGCTCGGTATATATGCTCGAAGGCCAGGGTGGCAATATCGGCATCAGTGCCGGAGATGATGGCGTCCTGATGATCGATGATCAGTTCGCCCGTTTATCCGAAAAAATCCGTGCAGCGATCCGGGAGCTGAACAAAGGCGATATCCGGCTGTTGATCAACACCCACCTGCATGGTGATCATACCGGTGGCAATGCCTTCTTCGGCAAAGAAGCGGTGATCATGGCGCATGAAAATGTCCGTAAGCGCATGTCGGCAGAGCAGCGCCGGGGAGAACGGGTGATCCCGCCGGCTGCCAGAGAGGCCCTGCCGGTGGTAACTTTTGACAAAGGCCTCATGGTGCATTATAATGATGAGGACATTGAGGTACGCCATCTTCCCACCGGCCATACTGACGGCGATGCCATCGTTTATTTTAAAAAGGCAAACGTCGTTCACCTCGGAGATGATTTTTTCTCCGGCCGCTTCCCTTTTGTCGATATCGACAGCGGCGGTGATCCGCAGGGATTGCTGAAAAACATCACCCAGCTCATCGACGAACTGCCCGAAGACGTGCAGATTATCCCCGGCCATGGCCCGCTTTCGACTCTTGACGATTTGAAAACCTATCGTGCCATGCTGGAGGAAACCATGGCGACAGTGCGCTCTGGTATTGCCGCCGGCAAGTCACTCGAAGAAATCCAGAAAGCCGGCCTGGGTGAAAAATGGCAATCATGGGGCTGGCAATTCATCAATGAAGAGCGCTGGATCGCTATTCTGCACCGTGGTTTGACGGGCAAGTGACAGCAGTGAACATCACCGGGATGAGGGCGAAAGAGGCATGACGAGCACAGAACGCGCGAAGACGATCCCCTCTCTGCTGCAGGCTGCCGGCAAAGAGCTCGGCAGCCAGACAGCGATGCGTTACAAAAAATATGGCCTCTGGCATGATATCGCCTGGCGTGAGTATGCCGGATCGGTGCGCAC
>WFTM01000048.1 GCA_015485525.1 Candidatus Zhuqueibacterota bacterium
AAAACAGACTCCGTGCGCGTGCGCCATGTCCTCGAAGCCATCGGAACGCTTCTCGATGAGGATATGTCCGCTGAAGATGATGACGATGATGAGACCGGGGCCGGGGATGAGGATATACCCCCATCAGATGAGGCACAGGATCAGCCGGCTGAAACCGGCCCGGTTGCAGAAGAAGATGCCCCGGCGCCGCAGGCCCCTTTTGTGAAAAAGTCCGGGCCGGACCGTATCGAAGTACTGAAGAATATCGAGACCAATACGGAACTCGATCTCAGCATATTCCAGACTGCGGTCAGGGAAAAACCTCAGGCGCCGCAGAAGACAGAAAAAACCGTTGACAGCGAACAAAAACCACCCGCTCCCCCTGAAGGGCGGGATGTTCAGCCCCCCGAAGTGCGCGAGAGCACCGAAAATGCGCCTCAGAGCGGTGCAGAGCACACCGGCAGTAGCGGAAAGGACGAAGAAACTGCTGTTCCTGATTCGGCCCCGGAGGCAGCAGAAAAGGATGAACAACTCGAGACCACGGAATCTGATGTGCCGCAGCTATCCCAGACTTATATCGATGAGGCCTGGCAGTCAGCTACCTGCGAACGGGACAATACGGAGTTTCTGGCCGAGCCTGAGCCGGATGATGAGCCGGCCACACCGGACAGTGCGCTGTCTCCTGCAAGCGAAGAAAGCCTGCTGTCCACCTCTGAGATCGAGAAAATAGAAATGGAGCTGAATCAGCTTGCCGGGCAGGAGGAGCGCGCCTCCGATGATCCGGTTCCACAGGAAGCGCCGGTGTCCGCTTCCGAGGGTGCGCCTGATGACGCCGTGGAGTCCCTCTCTGAGCGTCCTGCTGATGTACCGGTTGCAGAGGAGGAAAACGATGCGCCGGTGCAGGCGATCGAGGAATCCGGGGGCAGCATAACCGGAACAGAACCCTTTGCTGGTACCGATCCGTACTCTGAGCCTGAGCGAGAACTCAGCGATACACCTGCCGCAGAATCATCCGAATTTGCCCGGGGCAGTGCTGAGGAAGAACCGGAACATCCGCTCGAAGACCTGCAGGAGACCGTACACACCGGCGAAGCCGTGGCTCCGGAACACGTTGGCGATCCGACCGAGCTGACAGAAAGTTCTGAACAGGATACGCTATCCGAAGCTGCTGCCGGTTCCGATGCTGTGAGCGAAGAATCGTCTGCCCCGGAGACAGAGTCGGATGCTGTGACCGATGAATTTCCTCGGGCGCCTGATTCAGAAACCGGCATGGCCATTCCTGAAGAGGACATTGAGACGATTGCCGCCGGTAGTGATGGCGATTCAGAAGTACCGGCAGAGCAGACTGAGCAGGAGGAAGACTCCGCGCACGTGCCGGATATGCCGGCATCAGAGCCGGCTGAGACCATCGAAAAGCCTGCCTCTGAGTCTGGCCGGGAGGAGGATACGTACGAAGCGGCTCAGACTGAGAAAGAGATGGATGAACCCGCAGCAGAGGGCGGTACCGGTATTGCCGCCATGACGGAAGATGAACTCAACGCTGTGGAACCGCAAGGCTCTGTCCATGAGCCGGAGCCGCCGGCATCAGAGCCGGCTGAGGCGGTCGAAGAGCCTGACCCTGCGTCTGGCCGGGACGAGGAAGCTGGCGATGCGGTGCAGACAGAGAAAGATGTGGATGAGCTCGCGGCAGAGGACGGTACCGGTATTGCCACCATAACGGAAGATGAACTCAGCGCCTTGGAACAGGAAGCGCAGCGTCTGCTGGTGGCCGGCACTGATGAACCTGAACCGGCGGAAGAAACTCTCCCGCCGCAGGATGACAAAGCCGAAACAGATGAACCGGCACAGGCCGAGACCACCGTAGTGACACCACGTGAACTGGGTAACGGATCGGTATTGTCTGAGGAGTCTGCTGTCAGCGTCCCGGATGATGACAGGGACCCCGCCGGGTCTGGAGCAGAAACGGCAGACACAGCTACGGAATCAGATTCAGCGGAGGGCGGTCAGGAGGAGCCGGATGAGTTATTCTCGCCCTTTGATATTTCTGACGATGTATTGTCCCGTTATATGGAAGAGCTCGAAGAGCTCGAAAGACTCTCTGAAGAAGAAAAAAGAAAGCAGGAGTGACCCTCTCTGCCTTGCACGAAAAACGTACGGCGCGGCAGCATCGAACGGCCGCGCCACTCATTTTTCACCTTCCCTGTAACACGCCATGCAATCCCCGGTGTCATCCCCTGAAAAAAACGGGAACCCTATGACAGTAGTGAAAACCACCTGTACGATGGACTGCCCGGACTCCTGTGCTTTGGATATTCAGGTCGAAAATGGCAGCATCCGTTCAATTCGCGGCCGCACAGATCATCCCACGACCGGCGGGTTTATCTGCACCAAAGTCACCCGTTTCGACCGCAGAGTGTACCACGACAGCCGAATCCGGACAGCGTTGCGGCGAACCGGACCACGCGGCAGCGGCACATTTGCGCCCATCCCTGTGAGCGAAGCCATCGAAGAAGTTGCCCATAAATTGGGAGAGATCGCCTCCCGGTGGGGAGGAGAAGCGGTTTTACCGTTCCACTATGGCGGTTCCAACGGCCTGATGTCCGAGGAGCTGCTCGACGATCTCTTCTTCGCCCGCCTCGGGGCCTCGCGTCTCGCCAAGACCTTTTGCGCCGCTCCCTCGACCGCCGTGGCAGAGGCGATGTATGGCAAGATGCCCGGTGTCGATTACCACGATTTCCCGCAGGCGCGTTGCATCATTCTCTGGGGTGCCAATCCCAAAGCCTGCCAGATTCATCTGATGCCTTTTTTGCGCCAGGCCAGGAAAAACGGCGCCTTTATCGCTGTTATCGATCCGCGGCGGAATTTTTCCAAGCGTGAAATCGACCTGCATCTGCCCGTGCTGCCGGGCACAGATGTGCAGCTCGCCCTGGCGATGATTCATCATTTGCACAGCCAGGACCTGCTCGATTCAGATTTTCTCGCAGCCCATACGACCGGGCAGGAAGCGGTACTTGCCGCTGCTGCACACTGGTCACCGGAACGGGCGGAGAAGGTCACCGGGGTGGCTGCGCAGAGCATCCGCGAGTTGGCCGGCAGGTATGCAGAGAGCAGCCCGGCTCTGATTCGTATCGGATGGGGAGTGGAGCGCAATCGCAACGGCGGACAGGCGCTGGCAGCCATTCTTGCCCTGCCCGCACTGGCCGGAAAGTTCGGCGTCCGCGCCGGCGGCTATACCCTGAGCAACAGCGGAGCGGTTGCCTATGATCGCCAGCGAATACTGGCCGTGCCTGAATGGCAAACGCGCCAGTTCAACATGTCACAACTGGGTAAAGTCCTGCTCGAAGCCAACGATCCGCCGGTGAAAGCACTTTTCGTTTATAACGCCAACCCCGTGATTACCGCTCCGAATCAGAATGCCGTGATCCGCGGCCTGGAGCGCGAAGACCTGTTCACTGTTGTGCACGAGCAGGTGATGACCGATACGGCGATGTATGCGGACATCGTACTGCCGGCGACGACATTTCTGGAAATGTGGGATGTGAAAAAAGCCTATGGCAGTTACGCGGTCGGTGGTGTGCAGCCGGTGATCGAGCCGGTGGGTGAAAGCCTGAGCAATATCGCCCTGTTCGCCCGACTTGGCCGGGCTATGGGCTTTGATGACGAGGCTTTTGCTCTGGACGAGCAGGAACTGATGCGCCGCGTTGCCGGCAGCCTGTCGTTGAACGGTGCTCCGGCAGATGCAGCGGCTCTCAGGGCCGGCGAAACCCTGGCAGTGCCCTTTGCCGCCGCCTCCGGACCGGTGCAGTTTGGCGATACCTTTCCGCGCACTCCTGATGGCAAGATCGCTCTCAGCCCCGAAATACTCGGTACCACCCCCTATTCTGCGGAAGATGAGCCCGAACACCGCTTCCCACTGGTGATGATCAGCCCCGGCAGTGAAAGGATGATCAGCAGCAGTCTGGGTGAGTACAACTGCCGCGAGCTGGTATTGACGATGCATCCCGCAGATGCACGCGAACGGGGAATCAGCAGCGATGACAGCATACGTGTGTGGAATGACCTCGGCGAAATCCTCTGTACCGTGCACATCAGCGAAACCGTACGCCCGGGCGTGGTTGCCATGCCCAAGGGAAGCTGGCGTTTTGCGGCCGGAAATGGTGCCAGTGCGACGGCCGTAATTCCCGATCACGTCAACCGCATCGGCGGTGGTGCCTGCTATAACGATGCCCGGGTTGAAGTGGAAAAGGTTGATGGGAAAAACGCCTGATCCGGCATATCCCGGCGTCACGTTTTTGCAGCACGTGACGATTACAGTAGGACAGGAGTTTTTCACATCACATGCAGGAGCACACACCCATGCCACAAAAGACCGTCGCAAAGGAAACCACTGTTGAGCAGGCACTGCTCGATTCCATGCCCGCACTCAATGGCAACAATAAACGTCCTCTGGATGCGGCCATGGTGAAAAAACTGGAAAAGCGCATCCGCTATCACATCAAATATTCCCTCGGCCACACTCTGGCTGATGTCACCTGCCACAAGGTATTGCAAGCTGTTTCCCTGGCTGTACGCGAGCTGATCATCGATGGTATGCTCAAAACCGAAACGCGCTATCGCAGGAAGAAGACCAAGCGCGTGTACTATCTGTCGATGGAATTTCTGATGGGCCGCTCGCTGGAAAACAACCTGTACAACCTCGGAGTGTACAGCGAATGCCGCGAAGCCCTGTCAGGGCTCGGCTTCGACTTGCAGGCTGTAGTTGACCAGGAACCGGATGCAGCTCTGGGCAACGCAGGACTCGGCAGACTGGCCGCCTGTTTCCTCGACTCCATGGCAACACTGCACCTGCCCGGCTTTGGCTGCGGGATCAATTACGAGTACGGCCTGTTCCGCCAGAAACTCGACAACGGCTATCAGGTTGAAATGCCGGATAACTGGCTGCGTGAACTCAGCCCGTGGCAAATCGAACGCCGCGATGAAGCGCATATCATTCCGATCAATGGACGTATCTATCATGAACTCGACCGCAACGGCCAGTACAATCCCATGTGGCTGGAGTGGAAAGTGCTCATCGGCATCCCCTATGATATGCCGATCGTCGGTTACGGCGGTAAAACGGTCAACTATCTGAGGCTGTACACCGCTCATTCCTCCGACGAGTTCGATATGAGCATTTTCAACCAGGGCGATTATCTCAAGGCTGTGGAACAGAAGATGGCCAGCGAAACCATCTCCAAGGTTCTGTATCCTTCGGACAGCGTTGCCTCAGGCAAGGAGCTGCGCCTGACTCAGGAATACTTTCTCGTCGCCTGTGCGATCCGGGATATTTTCAAAAAATTCGACCAGGAAGGCTATAAACTGCACCAGTTGCCGGAGAAAGTCGCCATTCAGCTCAACGACACCCATCCTGCGCTCGCCGTTGCCGAACTGATGCGCGTGCTCATCGACGAAAAAGACCTGAAATGGCAGGAGGCCTGGCAGTTGATGCACGAAACCCTGGCCTATACCAATCACACGCTGATGCCAGAGGCATTGGAGAAGTGGCCGGTTTCGCTGTTCGAAAAAGTGCTGCCGCGCCATCTGCAGATCATCTTCGAGCTCAATCATCGTTTTCTGCAGCAGGTTGCCAAAAAATGGCCCGGAGACGCCGAGCGCCTGCGACGCATGTCCATCGTCGAAGAAGGTCCGGAAAAGCAGGTGCGTATGGCTCATCTCTCCATCATCGGCAGCCACTCGGTCAATGGCGTCGCCCGCTTGCACAGCGAGCTGGTCAAGCACAAACTGGTGCCGGATTTTTATGAGTTCTGGCCGGATAAATTCAACAATAAAACCAACGGCATCACACAGCGCCGGTGGTTGCTGGAGTCTAATCCGGAGCTCGCCGGCCTGTTGAATGAAACTATCGGTGATGCCTGGATTACAGATCTCGATGCCATCCGCGAGCTGGAAAACCACGCCGAAGACACTGCTTTTTTACAGAAACTATGCGACATCAAACGCGCCAACAAAGTGCGCCTTGCCGAGACCATCTACGAATCAACCCGCATGCGTGTCGATCCGGATTCCATGTTCGATATTCAGGTCAAGCGCATCCACGAGTACAAACGGCAGCTTCTCAACGTGCTCAACATTATCCACCAGTACTTCAGCATCGTCGAAGACGGTATGAGCCTGCCGGTGCCGAAAACCTATATTTTCGCCGGCAAGGCCGCACCGGGGTATCAGATGGCCAAACTGATCATCAAACTGATCAACAATGTCGCGCGCATGGTCAACAACGATCCCGCAGTCAACCAGCAGATGCGCGTTGTGTTCGTGCCGGATTATCGCGTTTCTCTCGCAGAGCGCATCTTCCCGGCAGCAGATTTGAGCGAACAGATTTCTACCGCAGGCAAGGAAGCATCGGGAACGGGTAACATGAAATTCGCCCTCAACGGCGCGGTCACCATCGGCACCCTCGATGGCGCCAATGTGGAGATTCGTGAGGAAGTGGGGGAGGAGAATATCTACATATTCGGCATGCGCGCCGAGCAGGCTCTCGAACTGATCCAGAGCCATACCTACAAACCGTGGCTGTATTACCAGGAGAATCCGCGCATCAAGCGGGTGATGGACAGCATTGCGGTGAACTATTTCTCCCGCAATGAGCAGGATATTTTTCTGCCTCTGTTCGAAAAAGTGGTTTATACGGTGGATGAGTTCCTGCACCTTGCGGATCTGCAGCCCTATATCGATATGCAGCAGCGCGTCAGCGAGGATTATCTCGACCGCCACGCCTGGGCGCAGAAATCGCTGTTTAACATCGCCCGCATCGGCAAATTTTCCAGCGACCGCACTATCAAGCAGTACGCCAGCGATATCTGGCACCTCAGCCCGGTTGCACCGTGATGTAAAACTGCCCGGCAGGCCAGAGCCCGCAGGTGGTTTCGCGCGGGAAACAGGGGCAGTTCGGGGAAGAACGATGGGGGGCGTTCTCCAGACTACCAGAGCTCGAGCTGGCGTGGGTTCTGCCTGCGCCGGATATTCTGCAGCACCGGAAAGGCACGCACCAGGTCTCGCGGGATAGCAGGATTCTGGCCCGTGAGCATGTGCTGCAATTCGAATGCATTGCACAATGCCTGCCCCCTGAAATGGTTGCCAAACACGACATAAACCGCTGTAGCTGCTTTTATCGCTTTCTCTACAGCCTGCCTGAACTCCTGCAACTCTTCTTTTGAATAAAGATAATCGTGCCGGGCGTTGCGGTCTGCCTGTTCGTCGAACCACTTCTCGGTGTTGCGGCCATAGAGCATGAAGCAGGCAAAAGTCGCTGTGCTCAGGGTGCGCAGGGGCATGCCGTTGCCCACAATCGGCTGGTCGATGCTGGCGATGCCGACATCGCGGTCGCGCAACATCTGCAGTACCTCAGGGGCTTCCCAGGAATTATGGCGAAATTCCACGATCAGAGGATACATCTTGAACTCGGTGATGATGCGGAACAGCCATGAGCGGGTTTCGATATTGTTGTGGAAGGACTGCGGAAAAGAGAGCAAGAGGGCGCCGAGTCTGCCGGCATCCATCAGCACGTCCATGCCATGGCGCACCAGCAGCACATCCTGGGATGTGTAAGATGAGCGTTCGAGCAGGAATTTTTGCCACAGCCGTGCGGTGAAACGAAAGCGTGGATTGTGCTGCACGGCCTTCAGCCAACTGCGCGATGCATGCACAGACTGCGGGTGATACCACGAGCTGTTGATCTCGACGAGGTTGTACCACTGCGCCAGCCAGCTGAGTTCATGGAAACCACGGGACCGCTTCTCAGGATAAAAAACACCCTTCCAGTCTTCATGGCTCCAGCCCGACGGGCCGATGTAGAGATTCTCGATTCCGTGCATAAACGCGTTCAGGTAAGTGTGTGGATTTCAGTTGTTTTGTGTTCCCCGCCTCCGGGTATCCACTTCACTCAGCAAACCGGGTCCGGCTCAGACCCCGGCATGTGTCATTCTGGCCTGGCGCAGTGCCGTGCCGGGATCTCATCTGTTCTGGCACGTGCCTGAGTCAGGGAGATTCCGGTCTTCTCCTGCGGGGAAACCGGAATGACAGCTTTGGTGCAGGCACGTGCTGTGCTCTGGCCCGGCGGGCTGGTTGAAAAGATGCAATCGTGCTGAGTGAAGTGGATAACAAGAATGGCACATATATTTCAGATTAACAAAATACGACCGATGCCGGCCGGGAGCAAGTTTTTTTTCGACCCACCTCGTCACACCGCTCCCGCGTCAGCGCCACCCAACCGGGCCGGCCGAACTATCCATCGGTTAATTGATCAGAGACAGATACCGCCTGCTGCCATCCCGCAAGGACGAAGCGCCGTGACGGAATCCCGTCTTTGCGGGCAGGTGCCAGAGTCAGGGGATTCCGGTATTCATCTTCGGGGAAACCGGAATGAGGGTTCGATTGCAGGTACGTGCTGTGGTCGGGCGGACTGGTTGAAGAAGTGCAACTATGCTGAGTTAAATGGATTCCCCGAACTTATGTCAAACATGTACAAAAAAACAAAAACAAAATCTGCTGACTCTCGATGGTTTCGGCTTGCATCCCATGGATGAGCAGAGTAAATTTATTTTTCTCGAACAACAGGAAAACCGTTGTTGGAGAATAACCGGTTGATATAGCGTCCCAGCTTCCGCCTGACAAATGGCACGTAATGCGCAACAACACGCCACTTGCCGGCGCAATCTGCGATCGGCTGTTAAAGAATTAACGCGATACGTAACCCGATACGCCCTTTTCTCTGGAAAATACACATGGCTGAACACTCCCTGATCTATGACTGGAATATCCACGATCCGGTGCCACAGCGCAGTAAACCGATCGAGTTCGACGATGAAACTCTGCGCGATGGCCTGCAATCTCCCTCGGTCGTCGATCCGCCGATCGAAAAGAAAATCGAGATTTTGCATCTGATGGCCGAGCTAGGCATTCAGGCTGCGGATGTCGGCCTGCCCGGCGCCGGGCCGCGTGCTGTTGCGGATGTGGATCGCCTCGTTGGTGAAATCATTGCCGCAAAGCTGCCGATCGCGCCGAACTGTGCTGCGCGCACGGTGCAGCAGGATATCGAGCCCATCATCGAGCTGTCGCAGAAGCACGGCCTGGCCATCGAGGTGGCGGCGTTCATCGGCTCCAGCCCGGTTCGGCAGTACACAGAGAATTGGGACCTGGATTTTCTGCTGCGTACCACGGAAAAAGCCATCGATTTTTGCATGAAAAATGATATGCCCGTCATGTTCGTGACCGAGGATACCCTGCGGGCGCAGCCGGAGGATTTACGTGCTTTATACAGTGCGGCGATACAGGCCGGTGCAGGCCGCATCTGTTGTTCCGACACGGTTGGCCATGCCACGCCGCACGGCACGCGCGCTATCGTGCGCTTTTTGCGCCGGGTTATCGAAGAAAACAATCCAGACGTCAAACTCGACTGGCATGGTCACAAGGATCGGGCGCTGGGCGTGGCCAACACCCTGGCTGCCATCGAGGAAGGCGTGGACCGTGTTCATGGCACAGCCCTCGGCATCGGTGAGCGCTGCGGCAACACGCCCATGGATGCTATTCTGGTCAACTGCAGGCTGCTGGGCTGGATCGAGCAGGATTTGACCGCTCTGCAGCGTTACACCGATGCAGTGGCTGAAGCCACCGGCACAGTTGTTTCGCCGAACTATCCTGTCGTCGGTCTCGATGCCTTTCGTACCGCCACAGGCGTGCATGCCGCAGCGATCATCAAAGCCAAGAAAAAAGGGGACGACTGGCTCGCAGACCTGGTGTACAGCTCTGTGCCGGCCTCATGGTTCGGGCTGGAGCAGCGCATCGAGATCGGGCCGATGAGCGGCGAGTCGAACGTCATTTACTGGCTGGAGAAAAATGGTTACGAGGCAACACCGGAGCGCGTGTCAGCAATTTTTGCCCGCGCAAAAAAGTCAAAAAGTGTTTTACAAGAGCATGAATTGCGCGATATACTAAAGGAGTTTGACTGAATTTCAACGGTATTCTGCTCTGAACCCGACACGCTGCACGGTGACGATATCGAAAACGATCGCAGAAAAAGTACAGACCGCCGCGCGCAAAGGCTTTCCATCGCCGGCGTCAAATGGATCAGCGGGAGTCGCTATCACGCTCGCCGCAAGAGCGACCGGCGCAAAGGTTATTATGTCGATCTCTACAGCTGGCGCATCTTTTTTGTCATCCTCGGGCTGGTCGGGCTCAGTGTTACGGATGCCATGTTAACCCTCTACCTCATCAGTCATGGTGCGGCTGAAATAAACCCGGTGATGAATTATTTCCTGCAACATGGCCCTGTCGTTTTTTTTCTCGTCAAATATGCTCTGACCGCTTCAGCAGCTCTGCTCTTGCTTGTTAACAAAAATTTGTTCATATTCAGAACGCGTTTTCAGGCAAAACACCTGTACACTGTATTTTTGATCCTGTTCATACTGGTTATTTTCTGGGAAATCTACCTGATCTGGTTCGTTCTGCCCTGAGTGAGAGCTTCGCCATAGGGTGACGCCTGCCGGACTCACCTGGAATTGTCGGATATTCATGTTCCCTTCTTTTGACACTGGAAAATCCTTTCAGCGCTTGAAAAACGGCCTGTTGCTGGTTGCACTCGTCGTGCCTTCCCTGGCCGGCTCCTGTGCCGGTGGCGCACCGATTTTCGTTATCCCATCGGAAAGCTCTGCCCGGACTTCACCGCAGTCCGGCTCTGAGCAGGAGACGACGTTCAAAGCCTCTTTTCGCAACGGAAAAATCACCGTTGATGTGTATCCGCTGGCCGGAGAAGGCTATATCGATATGGCCGTGCGCATCAGCAATCAGCCCAAACAATGGCGCAAGCTGAAAAAGTGGAACCGCAACCGCAGGTTTCCCAAGACCGGGATCACCATACCGGTACCGCTCACTTTTCTGAAGCCGCACCTGCGCATGCAGGCCGTCGAAGCGCTGTTCCCTGATGATAAATTTACCTCAGCCGGCTGGCAGCACCGTGTCACCTTTCGCGGCGAAACCATGTGGTTTATCGCCGAGACGTTTACCGGCGATGGAGTCAACCATCCGGCGCTGGCCAAAGCGAACAACCGCCGCAAAGGCCAGGCAATCAGCATCGGCGATGTCATCACCATTCCGCACACCCTGCTCAGCGATGAGTTCTCGCGTGATCTGCCGCAGCACCCGGACCTGGCTTTTGAGCGCGGTGAAGATGGCAAGCTCTACGCCGTGTATCGCCTGAAGCGGGGCGAAGCCATCTACAGCGCGGTCGTGGTTCGCTTTACCGGCCGGGTTGATGGCAACGAAGTAAACCAGATGGCGCGCACCATTCTCGAACTCAACGGCTTGAGCGATCCACGCCGCATTCCTGCAGGCAAGAAAATCCGTATTCCTTTTGAGTATCTTTCCGACGATTTTGCCACCGGCGGTGCGCCGGACCGTGTCGTCAAAGTCGAGCGCAAAGGCCGCGGCACACGCCGGCATGTGATTATCGATCCCGGGCACGGTGGCAGTGACCCAGGCACGACGAAGCGTGGTTTGAGCGAAGATGAGCTGGCCTACGATGTGGCGCTGCGGCTGAAAAAGCGACTGGAAAAAGAGGGCGCAACGGTTTATCTGACTGTGGATGATACCCAAAAAAACGGCCCGCAGAACAGTGCCAGTTTGAGCAACGGCAAGAGCGAACGACTCGCCACCACGCCGCCCTACCTCATCCGTGACACCCGCGTCAGTGTCAATCTGCGCGTGTATCTCGTCAATGCCATCTATGAACGGTTGTTGAAAAGGGG
>WFTM01000049.1 GCA_015485525.1 Candidatus Zhuqueibacterota bacterium
CACGAGTTGATCGTTCTGGATAACAGAGTCAGGGAAGAAGCAGAGAAATATGGCAGATGAACAGAGTTTTGCAGGTTCACGAATATAAATTGAAAAATCCATCCTGGAGAAGTGTCATGAGAGCAAGACGCACGTTTTGAATACAAACACTTCGAGTAAACCTCATCAGGGGTAGTGTTAAAAGTTTCATGAAGAAAACATGAGCAAACTGATTCGAAGTCCCTGCGCTCCCTGCCATGTAAATGCAGGTTTTTCAGGCATATCAACAAAGATGATCAAGGCTTGACAGGCCAAAAAACATGAAAAACCGGGGGGAGAGGGAAAGCTTCATGAAAAAATAAAAATCTGACGTTAGCTCAAAAACAACGCATAACTTTTGACAGTACCGATGTGTGTTTCAGGAAACAACAAGGACAAAGGATTTGTCGGACTATGGAAATCCCGCTGCTTTACGACGTCGTGATCATTTTCGGGATTGCGATTGCTGTTCTTTACGTCTGCCACCGCCTCGGCGTGCCTACGGTTGTCGGGTTTTTGCTGACCGGTACGGTTGCCGGGCCGTATGGCTTCGGTCTGGTCAAAGCCGTGCATGAGGTCGAAGTTATTGCTGAAGTCGGTGTCGTGTTGCTGCTTTTTACCATCGGTATCGAGTTTTCCCTGAAGCGGCTTCTGCAGATCAGAAAATCCGTTCTGCTCGGTGGTTCGCTGCAAGTGGGGATAACCTTTTCCGCAGCGCTGTTTGTCGCCATGCAGCTGGGGCGGCCAGTGGGAGAGGCTGTCTTTATCGGCTTTCTCGTTGTCCTGAGCAGCACGGTTATCGTGCTTAAACTCATCCAGGAAAAGGCAGAAGTTGACAGCCCGCACGGCCGCACGACGCTGGGCATCCTGATTTTTCAGGATATCGCCATCGTTCCCATGATTTTGATCACACCAATCCTCGCAGGCGCGACCGGCAACATCGGCGAAACTCTGGCGCTGCTGCTGGCCAAAGGCATCGGCCTGGTCCTGCTGGTGATCGTCAGCGCCCGATGGGTGGTGCCCGGCCTGTTGTTTCAGATCGCGAAAACGCGTGATCATGAGCTGTTTTTGCTCAGCATCATCGTCCTTTGTCTGGGCGTAGCGTGGCTCACCTCCCTGGCCGGTTTATCCCTTGCCCTGGGTGCATTTCTCGCCGGCCTGATCATCTCAGAATCCGAGTACAGTCACCAGGCCCTCGGTAATATTTTACCCTTCCGCGATGTCTTCACGACCTTCTTTTTCGTCTCCATCGGCATGATGCTCGATGTCAGCTTTCTGTTTCGCGAGCCGGCGCTCATCGCGATGATAACCCTTGGCGTCCTGGCTTTGAAAACAACGGTAGCCGGGTTCGTCGTCATTGTGCTCGGCCTGCCCCTGCGCACCGCTATCCTGGTCGGTTTTGCCCTCAGTCAGATCGGTGAGTTTTCCTTTATCCTGTCGAGAACCGGCCTTGAGTATGGTCTGCTCGCTGGTGATATTTATCAGACTTTTCTCGCGGTCTCAGTGCTGAGCATGGCCGCAGCACCGTTTCTGATCGCCCTTTCGCCGCGCATCGCGGACGCGACTCTGCGCGTGCCGTTGCCACAGAGGCTGAAAACAGGATTTTACCCGGTCGTGCGCACCGAGGATGTGCAGGAAAAGGATCATCTCATCATCGTCGGCTTCGGTGTGAACGGCAGGAATGTTGCGCGAGCGGCCAGAATTGCCGGCATCCCTTATGCCGTCATCGAGATGAACCCGGAGACTGTGCGGAGTGAGAAGGAAAAAGGAGAAGTGATTTATTATGGGGATGCCACGCAGGAGGCGATTTTTGAGCATGTCAACATCGACGCTGCACGCATCGTCGTCATCGCCATCAACGACCCGACCGGCACCCGCCGGATTACTGAGATAGCGCGTCGTATGAACCCCAGAGTGCATCTCATCGTACGCACCCGCTATCTGCAGGAAATGAAACCCCTGTATGACTTGGGCGCGAACGAAGTCATTCCGGAAGAGTTTGAAACGTCAGTGGAAATTTTTACCCGCGTTTTGGCCAAATACCTCATCCCCAGGGATGAAATCGAACGTCTTGTATGCGAGGTCCGGGCAGATGGTTATGAAATGTTCCGCAGCCTGTCGAAAGCGTCCTCCACACTGTTTGACCTGAAACACCAGTTGCACGATATCGATATCAGTACCTTTCGCATCGTTCCGGGGTCAGAACTGATCGGCAAAACCTTTGGTGATATCGGATTGCGCCAGCACTACGGCGTTTCTGTCGTGGCCATTCTGCGCGGGGAGCAGGTTATCTCGAACCCCGGTGCGGATACCCGCCTCGACGAGGATGATGTCCTTTTTGTGCTCGGGTCTGCAGAAAAAACATCGGAGTTCATCCGGGCTTTCTCCGCTGCCTGAGCTCCCGGCATCATCGGGCTGAATCAGCAGCATTACTTCCCCGCACCCGCCTTTCTTCTCCGGGGGAGCAGATAATCACGCATGTCGATCAGCAGGTCCACGGTTTTGAATAACCCCTGATTTTGATACTCTTCGATCGCCCGTTTAAAAGTAATGGGTA
>WFTM01000050.1 GCA_015485525.1 Candidatus Zhuqueibacterota bacterium
GCCCAGGAAGTCGCTGATTTTCACTGCGCGACATAAATGTCGCGTTACGACCGTCGCGTTACAACCGCCGCTTCGATATCCTGTCGTGTTGTGTTTTTGTTTGCATTTCCACGGCATATTATTAAATTGATGTATCTTTTCCCTTCCTGAATGTAATCCGGTTTAACCCCAAGAAATTCCTGTATCGAGTCGAGGAGACGACCTGACCATGTCTAAATTCATCCATCTGCATAACCACTCCCATTACAGCCTGCTCGATGGTGCCTGCCGGATCGATGATCTCGTGTCTGCTGCAGTGAGCAATAACATGGACGCGTTGGCGTTGACCGACCACGGTGTCATGTTTGGTGCCATCGAGTTTTATCAGAAATGTGAGAAGGCGGGCATCAAGCCGATCATCGGTGTGGAGGCTTATGTTGCCCCGCGCAGCCGCAAGGAAAAATCGCTGGCGCGTGGTGGTGTTTCCGAAACCAGCAACCATCTCGTTCTCCTGGCTAAAAACGAGCGCGGTTACAAAAACCTGATGTATCTCGTTTCCATGGGGTTTCTGGAAGGCTTCTACTATCGGCCGAGAATTGATAAAGAGCTTCTGCGTGAGCACAGCGAAGGCCTTATCTGTACCTCAGCCTGCCTGAAGGGAGAAGTGGCGTATAAATACACCCATCTTGGCTATGAAGCAGCGCGCGATGCAGCGATCGAATTCCGCGAAATTTTCGGTGACGATTATTACCTCGAAGTGCACAACCACGGCATCCCCGAGGAAGATAGTGCGCGCAAAGCTGTTCTCGAGTTGAGCAAGGAGTTGAACATACCTGTTATCGCGACGAACGATATCCATTATCTGAAACGCGAGCACGCCAATCCCCACGATGTTCTCATCTGCCTGCAAACCGGCAAGGACCGGGATGATCCCAAACGCCTGCGTTATTCCACGGATGAAATTTATTTCAAAACCGAGGAAGAAATGCTGCAGGCATTCCCCGAATGCCCTGATGCATTGTACCAGACCAGGGAAATAGCCGACAAATGTGGTTTGTCCCTGACCTTCGGCAAAGCCCTGTTGCCGAAATTTCAACCACCGGAGCAGTATAAAGAGCTCGATCTGAACCAATATCTGGAAAAATTAACCCGAGAGCTCTGCATAGAGCGTTATGGCGAAATGCGGCCTGAAATTGAAGACAGGCTTAATTTCGAGCTTGGCATCATCAAAGAAACGGGGTACGCCGGCTATTTTCTCATCGTCTGGGATTTTATCCGCGCAGCACGCGAGCGGGATATTCCTGTCGGGCCGGGGCGAGGGTCGGCAGCGGGCAGCCTGGTTGCCTACTGCCTCGGCATCACTAATGTCGATCCGCTGGAGTATGACCTTCTCTTCGAGCGTTTTCTCAACCCGGAACGGGTGAGCATGCCTGATATCGATATCGACTTTTGCTATGAGCGCAGGGAAGAGGTCATTCAGTATGTGCGAGAAAAATATGGTGAAAATAATGTGACCCAGATCATCACCTTCGGGACCATGGCAGCCCGGGCTGTAATCCGGGACGTCGGGCGTGTACTCAACCTGCGCTACAGCGATGTCGATCGTATCGCCAAACTGGTACCGACGACGCTGGGCATCAAGCTGAAAGATGCCATCGACAAGGTCGAAGAGCTCCGGGAGCTGCAAAATGGTGATGAAATACATCGCGAGCTGATCGAATATTCCCTTGTGCTCGAGGGGCTGGCCCGGCATGCTTCCACCCACGCTGCCGGTGTGGTCATTACACCCGATGAGCTGACAAAATACGTTCCTTTGTATAAATCACCCGGCACGCAGGATATCACCACGCAGTATGATATGAAATGGCTGGAGGAGCTGGGTGTTCTGAAAATGGATTTCCTCGGCCTGCGTACTCTGACGGTAATCGACCATACTCTCAAAGCGCTGAAAAAACGTGGTATCGAGATCAACATCGACGACATTCCACTCGACGATCCTGCCACGTACGAGATCTTCGCCAATGGTGAAACAACGGCGATTTTTCAGTTTGAGAGCAGTGGCATGCGTGAATACCTCAAAAAGCTCAAGCCCAAAACCATCCCCGATCTCGTCGCCATGAATGCCCTCTATCGCCCTGGCCCGATGGATATGATCGACGATTTCATCGCAAGGAAGCACGGGCGGCAGAAAATTGAGTATCTGCATCCCCGCCTGGAACGCATTCTGAAAGAAACATACGGCATCATCGTGTATCAGGAACAGGTGATGAAGATTGCCCAGGAGATTGCCGGCTTCAGCCTCGCCAAAGCAGACCTCCTGCGCCGGGCCATGGGTAAGAAAAAGGTCAAGCTCATGGCAGAGATGCGCCTCGAGTTTCTCAAAGGTGCCCGAGAAAACAACATCGATGAAAAAGTTGCAGGCCAAATCTTCGATTTGATGGATAAATTTGCCAACTACGGCTTCAATAAATCTCATGCCGTGTGCTATTCTATCGTCGCGTACCAGACGGCGTACCTGAAAGCGCACTACCCGGCGGAGTTCATGGCTGCGACCATGACCTCGGAGATGGGCAGTACTGACCGCATCGTCTTTTTCATGGACGAATGCCGGAGAATGGGGATCGAGGTTCTGCCGCCTGATATCAACGAAAGTCTGGCTAAATTCGCTGTTGTTGATGGCAAAATCCGCTTCGGCCTCGGCGCCATCAAAAACGTCGGTCTCAGTGCTATCGAGGCTATCGTCAGAGAGCGCGAGAGTGGGGGCAGGTTCAGCACTTTGTTCGAATTCTGTGAGCGCGTCGATCTGCGTTCCGTGAACAAGAAAGTGCTGGAGAGTCTGGTACAGGCTGGTGCCATGGATTCCCTGGAGGGTAACCGCAACCAGCTTTTCCACGCCCTGGAAACGGCAACTGCGTATGCGGCTTCGCGCGCAGCGGAAAAGGCCAGGAACCAGACCAGCCTTTTCGATACCGATGATGAGGTCGATGCCATGATGCCGACCCTGCCAGACCTGCCGGATTGGGACGGCAAGGATAAGCTGGCACGCGAAAAAGAACTGCTCGGGTTCTATATTTCCGGCCATCCTCTCGACGAATTCCGGGCTGAGCTCAAGGCTTTCAGCAGCCATGCTATCAGCCAGCTCGACCAGTTACGCAATGATCAGGATGTCTCAATCTGCGCGATGGTGAGCCATGTTAAAATCCACTATGACCGGAAAAACCGGCCCATGGCCTTTATCACCATCGAAAATTTCACGGGCTCCATGGAAGGCCTCGTGTTTGCGGATACCTACGCAGAATATCGTGACCTGCTGCAGGTTGAGAAAGTCGTCGTTTTGCAGGGTAAATTGTCCATGCGCGAGGAAGAAGAGCCCAAGCTGCGCGTTGATCGTGTCATCGATCTCAATGAGGCCTGGCAGAAACTGTCGCGCGCATTTTTCATCTCTTTCGATCTCAATAATCTGGATGAAAACTCTCTGCGGCGCGTGAACCAGGTGCTGCGCACAAATCCCGGTCAGTGTCAGTTGTATTTCCAGCTCAAAGCAGAAGAAAAGAAGTCCAATTATCTTTCGAAGCGCTACAAAGTGCGTCCCAACCCCGATATGCTGCACCGTCTGCAGGAACTCGTAGGTAAGGAAAACGTCTGGTTCGATGCTTCGGCAACGCAACGCGGACGCTGATCAGGGGATGCCGTGAACGTTATACCGAAACGCAGCCTGCCCTCCTGGGGACGGTTCCCACCAATCGCTTCCCGGCAACAGTCCATTGCGCCAGCCTGTAAAAAAACACTGAGAGAATATTTCCGCTCTGACAGATATGTTCTGCCCAGAGGGAGAGGGCGAAGCTATGGCGATGTTTGCCTCAATCAGGATGGCACTCTGATTTTGAGCACTTACTTCGACCATTTCCTCGAATTCGATCCCGGGTCCGGGCTGCTTCGCTGCCAGTCAGGTGTTACGATCCGGGAGATTCTCGACATCTTTCTGCCCCGGGGCTGGACGCTGCCGGTTCTGCCCGGCACAGCATACGTCACAGTAGGGGGAGCGATCGCAAATGACATTCATGGGAAAAATCATCACCGACACGGTTCATTCGGGATGCATGTCCAGGAGATCGTTCTCGCTCGCAGTGACAGCGGACTGGAAAGGTGTTCCCGCTCTCATAACGATGCGTTGTTCTATGCGACAATCGGAGGGCTCGGCCTGACAGGATTTATTACCGAAGCCGTCCTGCAGCTCATGCCTGTCCGCAATGGCTTTCTCGATACGCGTTGTATTCCCTTCTCCGGATTCGACGAGTTTCTGCAGCTTTCTCAGCAACCCGGCGAGCATTTCGAATACACAGTCGCCTGGTTTGACTGGCATGCCAACCATGGCACCGGGCGCGGGATATTTTTTCTTGGCAATCATTCTCTGCAGAGTGAAACTGAGACGTCCCTTTTGCAGGGCAGGAGGCAAAGGCAGATCAGCATCCCTTTCGCGGGGGCTGTCAATCTGGTACGCAGGCCAGTGATGCGCGTGTTCAACAGCGTCTATTTCAAAA
>WFTM01000051.1 GCA_015485525.1 Candidatus Zhuqueibacterota bacterium
AGCGCCGGGGATGGCTGCTGGTATTTTCAGCGTAAAAGAGCCGGGCAACATGCGTGTGCATTGTGGTATGCGTTTTGCCGATACACGGCCGGCGACCGGATCAGGATGATGCAGTACGCGTCGCTGCGGGCTTCAGGGATGACCTTATCCCGACTTCTGTTCGCGGGTTCGCTCTCGTGTATGCGAAGACGGGATAACTGAAAAATTTCTTTCGGATGATATGCCCTGTTAACTGATCGAGAATCGTTGAGTAGCGGTGGCACATCCTCGAATGAGTGGATTTTTCAGGTTTCAAAAAAAAGGATTTTTACGATGAATGTTAAACAGATTTTCAGGAGAAAACGCAATATCAGCATGATGCTGACCATTCTGTTTGCTTCATTGACGCTTTTGATCGATGGCGACAGTACAGGAGTTAACTGGATACTGCTCAGGGATGAGCCCGCGATCGCAGCACTTTTTGCTTGCGGAGCTCTGGTCTCTGGAGCAGCCTGGTGGAAACAGGAAAAGTTGCTCCGCCTGACGAATTTTTTCTGACGCCGGCGGCCAGAACCTTTGAAGCAGAAAGTAGTGAAAAAACCGCGCCTGTCATGATGCAGGGGCGGTTTTTTTATTTGGCTCTCTCTGATCGTGTGGGGTGATTTTCTGTAGGGGCGACTGGCAGGGTAACCTGTACCGCGACATTCATGTCGCAGGGTATGTTCGCCTATACATTACCCCCCGGGCCAAACCTCGCCCGTGGAGACGCAGGCCGTGCGTCTCTGCTGAAAGATGAGAAAAGATCGTCCGGAACCACGATTCAGCCCAAAACGTTTGGCTTCCGGATATTGATTAACTATTGTTACACCATGCAGTTTTTTCGCCACACCGGCTGTGTCTCGTGTACATTTCCCTTCTGGTGGGTGATCGAATCGAACCCGCGTTAATGAGGTGAAATCATGGAGAAAGTACAGATGTTTATTTTCAGGATGAAAACGGGACTGATGGTTTTGCTGCTGGCTGCCTGGGTATTCCCCGGTGTGCTGCCGGCGCAGAACCTACCCAGGACGTACACCGTTCGTGGTCAGATCTTATCCCTGACCGACAATTTGCCTATCCCGGGCATCGAAGTTTATCTCAAAGGGACCGAATACACAGCAGTGACAGATTCCATGGGCAATTTCAGTATCTCCGGCGTGCCGCCGGGTGTTTATGACGTCATTGCCCGCTATCCGGATTTTGATGCCACGGTGTTGCGCGGCGTGCAGGTTCCGCCGAGGGCACGGCAGGAATATGTCTTCAATCTGCAACCGAGAGAGAAACCCGCGCCTTTGCCTTTTATCGATATGGAACCATCGGACTCCCTCGGCATTCTCGAAGGCACGGTTATCGCCCGCATCGATACGTTCAAAAGCTATTTTAAAAATGGTTATCTGCAGCTCAAGGCGGTCAAACGCAATGATTTAACGCGGGCGTTTTATTACCCGGTGCAGTGGGATGTCCTGCCCGTTGCCGAGCAGGAGTACCGTTTCCGTTTTGTTCTGCCGCGCGGCCAGACATATCATCTCTATGTGGTCTGGCGCTCTGAAACGCCGTCCTACATCGAAGAGCGGATTCTCGACGTGGCTCGCAAGCCGGAAAACCCGCGCGCTGTCCGGCGCTTCGATTTGCACGATGAGGAGTATATCCGCCATATCGAGATCCAGGTGCACACCGGCATGATCGAACTGTACACAGCAAAGGAATAGGGCGAAGAGGGAGAGCGTGAAGATTGGATTTAAAAAGGAGAGACCGGTTCTCGGTCTTGCTCTGAGCGGAGGGGCTGTGCGTGGCGCTGCCCATATCGGTGTGCTGGAAGTCCTGCAGGAATACGACATCGAAATCGATTGCATCGCCGGTACCAGCATCGGAGCTCTGGTAGGGGCGCTGTATGCATTTGGCGTGCCTTTGGATGAAATAGAGGCTTTTGCCCGCGAGCTCGACTGGTTCAAGATCAGCTCTTTTATTTTACCTTCCACCGGATTGCTGTCCAACGATGAGATGGGACGGCAGATCGAAAACCTGATCGGCGACGTTGCTATCGAGGATGCAGACATCCCTCTGGCGATTGTGGCTACGGATATCGTCACCGGCGAGCGCATCGTTTTTCGCGATGGCAGTGTGGCCTCGGCGGTGATGGCGAGCTCCTGTCTGCCCGGGCTGTACAAGCCTCTGGAATATCGCGACCGTCTGCTCGTCGATGGCCTGCTGGTGGAAAACGTGCCGGTGCGTGCAACGCGGGAGTTGGGGGCCGAGCGTGTCATAGCCGTCAACCTCGGCGGAAATTTTACCTACCCGAAACCTGACGGCATCATCGACGTCATGATGAATTCGTTCGAAATCGCTGTTGATAACAATACCAAACGCATTCTCAGAGCAGCCGACGTGGTCATCTCGCTCGATTTAACCAGCTACAGCCGCTTTGATGTCGATGATGTCCCTGCACTGATCGACGAGGGCCAGAATCACACCCTGGCCCGCATCGAAAAAATCCAGCACGTGGCGCGCCCGTGCGGCAGGCTGCATCGCTGGTGGCGCCGCTTGCTGTCCTCATCAGAACGTCTGCCGGCTGAGAAAGTCGTCCCGCAGTACGAATAGTTCTGACCTGGTTTCCCACAGAGAGTGCCGTTGTGCGCGGCCTGCCTGCGAGGCCAGACTTCAGCAATGCGACTGCTATTTTTCCATCGCAGCTTCGATATCCACAGGCGGGCCTGCGCCTTCGGGTTCGCGGACACTGTCGATCATGTCACGGATCTTCTGCGACGGCTCGGGAAAAAAGGGCGTCAGCGCCAGGGTCAGCAGAAAATTGAGGAGCATCCCGACCGCACCGATACCCTGCGGGTTGATTCCGCTTTCGAACACACCGAAGGTCCACGGCTGCATTCCAAAGAAAACGCAGGCAATGATGTAGAACGCTGTGAAACTCAGCCCGGCCAACATACCAGCGACAGCCGGAATCGTTCCGACGCGCTTGTTAAAAATGCCAAGCACGATGGCCGGAAAAAAACTCGCGGCTGCCAGCCCGAAAGCAAAGGCCACGACCTGGCTGACAAAGCCGGGTGGATAGATGCCGAAAATTCCCGCTATGACCACGGCGACACCGATGACTGCGCGTCCGATGAGCAGGCGTTGTTGCTCCGTTGCTTCGGGGTCGAGGACGCGGTAGTACAGGTCATGCGCCACGCTGGATGAAATGACCAGTAACAGGCCGCTGGCTGTGGAGAGGGCCGCGGCCAGACCGCCGGCAGCCACCAGCGCGATGATCCAACTGCTCAGTTCAGCCATCTCCGGAGTTGCGAGCACGATGATATCCCGGTCTGGCCCGGACAGCCCGCGCGCCCGCAGCACAGCGCGCCCGTCTTCGCCGCGCTCGCCACTGCTTTCCAGCCACAGGCGGTGGGCATCCCGGATCGAAGCAAGTTCTGCAGCTCCGATGGCGCCGGTACGGAAAATTTCATTATCCTCACGTGCGGAATAACGCACCAGGCCGTCGCCGTCGTCAAACCAGAGAATCAAACCGGTTTTTTCCCAGCTTGCAAACCAGCCCGGGAGCTCTTCAGCGCTGCGACCGTTCAGACCCTCGATCATGTAATAGCGCGCAAAGGCTGCCGTTGCCGGCGCTGTCAGATACAAAAGCGAGATGAAGAACAGGGCCCAGAATGCGCTCCAGCGAGCTGCCTGCACCGATTTTACAGTATAAAACCGCACGATGACGTGTGGCAGCCCTGCCGTGCCGACCATCAGGGTCAGCGCCACGGCAAAGACATTGACTTTGTCCCATTTGCCGGTGAACGCGTCGGTGTAACTTGTGAACCCGAGGTCTGTTTGAAGCTGGTTGAGTTTGGTGAGCAGAGGAACAGCGTATCCCTTAAGTTCGCCGCCGAACCCGGCCTGTGGTACAGGATGGCCGGTGAGTTTGATACTGATGGCGATCGCGGGGATCAGAAATGCTGTGATCAGCACCCAGTACTGTGCCACTTGTGTCCAGGTGATCCCTTTCATGCCGCCGAGAGTGGCGTAGATAAAGACGATGGCCATGCCGATGATGACGCCGGCGTTGATATCCACTTCGAGGAAGCGGCTGAAGACCACGCCGACGCCGCGCATCTGACCGGCGACATAGGTGAAGCTGATGAAAACAGCGCAGATCACCGCGACCAGCCGTGCCAGATTGGAGTCGAAACGGTCGCCGACGAAATCCGGCACCGTGTAGTGGCCGAATTTGCGCAGATAAGGGGCGAGCAACAGCGCGAGCAGAACGTAGCCGCCTGTCCAGCCCATAAGATAGACACCGCCGGCATATCCCATCGTTGAGATCAAACCGGCCATGGAGATAAACGAAGCTGCGCTCATCCAGTCTGCGGCCGTGGCCATGCCGTTGGCAGCAGCAGGCACGCCGCGTCCGGCGACGTAGAAGCCCTGTGTGTCGCGCACCCGGCTGCGCCAGGCGATGAACAGATACAGGCCAAAGGACAGTCCGACGAAGATATAGGTCCAGGTCATCACGCTCATTTCTTATCCCCCTTTTGGTTGCGCAGTGATTCGAGTTCGGCGTGGTGCTCTGCGTCGAGGCGGTTCATGCGCAGGCAGTACGCGAGGATGAGCAGCACAAAAATGATGATACTGCCCTGCTGGGCAAACCAGAAACCGAGGGGGAAGGCCGTGCCCGGCAGGATGTACTGATTGAGCCAGTCTGCCCAGAGAATGCCACAGCCAAGGCCGGCCAGGGCCCAGACGAAAAGCAGACCGGACATGATGATTTTGTTTTTGCGCCAGTAACGGCGTAATGATTCAGCGACGCCCTGCTGGTGCAGGTCAGGCGCATGTGCGTGTTCAGATGCGGATTGTGAAGTAGCCATGTTGTCGTCTCCTGATGGGTGATAGTGAGGTGGAAGAAAACCGGAAACAGGCAGAGACAGCCGGCCTGGCGGCTACCGGAATCTGACGGGAGCCGGTGTTGGTTCCGGGGAGATTCCGGCATTTCATTTCGCTGCAGCCGAAAATGATGCAATAAGGCCACAGGCAGCTTTTGTAATCATGCAGAACAGCGCATATGATGGAAAATTGTAACCAGATTGTCAAACGATATGAAACGAGGCGATGACTGCGGCGGGACGAGCACTCACGGCTAAAGTCTCTGGTTATCCACTTAACTCTGCACTGTTGCATCTTTTCTGCCAGTCCGCAAGAGCACAGCACATGCCTGCACCAGAACCGTCATTCCGGTTTCCCCGCAGGGGAAGACCGGAATCTCCCAGACTCGGGCACATGCCAGAAAAGATGAGATTCCGGCACTGCGCTGCGCTTGGCCGGAATGACAGATGTCTGTGTCCGGCCAGGCCCGGTTTGCTGAGTTAACTGGATACCCTGCGCTAAAGTGAGATAACTATGGAGAAAAAACAAAGGATTATCGTCATCGGTGCAGGCATGGCAGGGCTGTCGGCAGCATCGTTATTGCGCGAATACGGGCTTGAGGTCGTCGTTCTCGAAGCACGTGATCGTCTTGGCGGGCGTATCCATACTTTTGAGTTTGGTACGGCTGCCGTGGAGCTCGGTGCCGGGTGGATTCACGGCGTGGAGGGGAATCCTGTGGTTGAGCTGGCTGAGTATGTCAACCAGCCTGTCGTGCCGGTTCCTGCGCCCAGGCTGATGTTATACGATGCTGCCGGGACAGCTCTGTCGCAGCAGGCCATCGAACGCCTCGAACAGGATTTCTCTGCATTCATCAGTGATATGTTTCGTGTACGCACCGGAATGCCGCCGGGTCGGGCTCTGTCTGAGGCCCGGGATGCCCTGCTCGCGGAGTTGCCTTCAGACTCGCTTCTTCGCCCCGCCATCGATTGGTTGCTCTTTTCTGAAATCGAGCTCGATCTGGCAGCAGACCTCGGGCATATCTCCCTCGATGAATGGGATGAAGATGAGTGTTTCCCGGGGCAGGATGCCGTGCTTCCGAATGGTTTTCAGGCCGTGTTGCGCCCACTTGCTGATGGGCTGGATATCCACTACGGGCAGGATGTGCGCGAGATCGATTACTCGGCAGCCGTTGTGCGCATTCGCACGCAGGGGCAGGTGTATGAATGTGATCGTGTTGTGATCACCGTGCCTTTAGGCGTGCTCCAGGCCGGGCATGTGCAGTTCATTCCTGCTTTGCCGGAAGAAAAATCGTCTGCTCTTGCCAGGTTGGGCATGGGGCAGTTCGAGAAGCTCTTCCTTCGTTTTACCGATGTTTGCTGGCCTGAAGATGCTGATCTTTTCGGCTATCTGGGCACGCCCCGTGAGCGGCCATTTGAAGTGTTCAATCTGTCCCAAACTACGGGTCAACCTATCCTGATGATACTCACGTGCGGCCGTGGCGCCCGGCGCTGGCACAGCATGGAAGCAGAAGCAGCGGTCAATGAAGTACTGCTGGATTTGCGCGCGATGTGGGGTTCCGTCCTGCCGGAGCCGGAAGATTTTCTGATGACACGCTGGGGAAAGGACCCGTTTGCCCTCGGCGCCTACTCTTTTGTGCCGCCGCCGGCCCGACTGTATGACCACGCCCGCCTTGCCAGACCTGTACAAAAGCGGTTGTTTTTTGCCGGCGAAGCAACCGACCGGCGTTATCCTGCCACTGTCCACGGTGCGATGCTTTCCGGCATTCGCGCCGCCCGCGAAGTCGCCTCACTGTAACCACCTGTACGCGGAACGTTCTGCTTTCCCTGACTTGCTTGAACACTCCCCACCGGACCACCGCTCTGCCGGGTCGTACATAACCAGGAGAAGGGGAGCGTGACGGAATCCCTGTCCTGTTTCTCCCTTCCGGGCTTTTCCTCAGCAAAAGAGCCTTTGCGGCTGAATTTTGCGCTTTTATAACTGACTGACCCGTATTTTTCTGATGCAGCGCTTCGCGCGATTGCCGTTTTGCTGGAGAAATCCCGCTGGGCCTGGTGTGCAACAGCTATAGCATCAATCGCAAAATAAGAAAATTATTACCCACCTTCTTTGCGCGCAGCCCTGTTTTGTGAAAATTCCGGGGAAATCATTGTACGAAAAAAAGCTCAGCTTCAACGGAGACAGCCTGTGCCCCCGGGCGCAGGCTGTGAAGCTGAACCTTGGCTGCGTCACAATACGGAGAAAATCCAGGGAACAGAGGTCTATGACAAACGAACCCCTTCTAACACTCATGCTCGAGCACCTGGATGATGCGCGCCAGGGGAAGCAGCATGTCTTCCGGCTCTCCTCAGGGCAGTCGGTACTCATCGGCAGGGATGAAACTGCGGAGATCTGTTTCGGCAGGCAAGAAGATGATATCGTCAGCAGGCTACATGCGCGAATTACCTTCAGCGGCAATGCACATTCTCAGGCCGTGGTGATGGATTTGGGCAGCCGTAATGGCACATTCATCAATCTGGCGCGTGTCGATAGCCATCATATTTTGCGTTCCGGTGATATCATTCGTCTGGGGACATCCGGCCCCGAGCTGCGCGTGCGCATTCTCGGGCAGGACAAGGCAAAGGCACGTTCGGCGGGTTTTCTGCGCGGGCTGCGGGCCTGGTTCCGCGGTTTGCCCGGTGCAGTTAGCGGAAACGACCATTTTTAGGAGTTTGGCGCCTGAGGGCCGAGCGATAGCGTTCGAGTCGTGTGGAGAACTCCTCTTTCATTTTAGAATCCTGCGGCAGAAGAGCGATGGCATCTTGTTGAACCCGTACAGCCTGAGCAACGTTGTCGTTTTCAAACCAGGCCAGTGCCACGGTATCGAGAATGTTGGCATCCCGCCAGCTGCTTTTTTCAGCTGCCTGCAGAGACAGGGCAAGGGCATGCCTGGGGTGCCGCGCACTTGACGGGCGGCAGGTCAGCATGGTCCATGCGATCTCATTGAGGGCCGCGGGACTCATCTCCCGCCCGGCGATACGGTTCTGCAGTTGCGTGAAAATATCCGAGATTGTTTTGGCCGCCGAGCTGCTGTCTGCACTGCTTATCCCGGCCTGGCCGGCCTTGTTCAGAGATTGAATCAAGGGGGAGAAGTCGATCCTGGTGGTTTGTTTTGTCAGGATTTTGCTGGTGAAGAGCCGGGCTGATTGTGCATAAAGGGTGAAAGCTTTTTCCGGTTTACCATCATTTAAGTGGGTATCGCCCTGCATGGTCAATACGGATATGAGATCGAAGACAGCGCTGCTGCTTGTTTTGTCGTTTTGGATGCGCTGCTCGTGGATCGCGCGGGCGCGGAGAAAATTTTCTTCTGACTGTTGCAGCAGGCCGAGCTGTGCCTGAGCCATGGCTGTTTTTGCCAGCGCAATGGCGAGATCGCGTTTGTACCAGGCATTGTCCGGGTAGGCCCGCGCCAGAGAGTCGCGGATGGTGAGTGCGCGACCATACAGTTTTACAACCGCTTCGGTGTCGCCGGAGCCCAGTTGCAGATCGGCAAGTTTCTCCATGCCGATGGAAATCGTATGCGCCGCATCCGGGTTTTCCGGGGCGGCGTTTTGCCTTTTATACATGATCGCCAGCATTTTCTGGTACCACTCCATGGCCTTTTCCCGATCTCCAAGGTTGTTGAAACGGGGATTGCCGGCAGTGTCTCCAAGCCTCTGGTAGGCGACGAGCAACGCATAATCTGTTTTCTCCGGCCTCCATTTCAGGCTGTCGCAAAGCAGAAAAAGCTTCATCCCCTCGATGTACTGGTCGTATGATTCCCTCGTTTTCCCCTGTTGCGCATAGACATCGGCAATATCCTGATGGCTCCACCCAAGTGCATAGATGAATTTAGCATTATCGGGATGCGTATTGTGCAGTGTGCGCAGAATCCGTTGCATATTGCGATAGCTGTCCAGGGCAGCTTCGATGTTGCCCTTGCTGGCGTAGTAGCGATGACTTTGAATGCCCCCGATGCGCTCATAGGCGAGGGCTACGTCGTACATGATCGATGGGTCATCCGAGGCTTCTTCGGACAAAAGCTGCAAATACTGCAACGCGGTTGTGATCACCAGTTCGCGGGCGTGTGTAGCTCCGGGCAGCCTGGCTATTTCATCATAAAAATCAAACAAAAAGGAGGATGCAAGCGTCCTCAGGCTTTCGAAATGATGCTGCGCTTTGGCTCTTTGCTGGTCGGCAATTTGTGCTGATCTGCTTGCGACGATCAGACCGCCAAGCAGGGACAGCACAGCTACGCTCAGCGCAGAGACGATGCCGCGGTTGCGCCGGATGTATTTTTTCGCACGGTAAAAAAATGTGTCTGGCTGTGCTTTTACAGGCCGGTTCGCCAGAAAGAGCCGGATATCCTCTGCCAGAGCTGACACGGTTTCGTACCGCTGCCGCGGTTCCTTGCGCACGGCCTTGAGCACGATGCTGTCGAGGTCGCCCTTGAGCATGCGGCCGAGGCGTCCCGGCTGGGTGGAAAAGCCGGTCGTTCCCTGGTCTGCGGGACGGGTGGTGTGGCCGGCAGACCGGGTCTGGTTTTCAGAAGTGAGGACGATAACGCTGGGCTTATCCGGTTTTTTTTCGCGGATAGCCTGCATCAGCTTGTCCGGTGTGCTGTGTTGCTGGTAAGGATGGCGGCCTGTGAGCAGCTTGTAGAGCAGAATACCGAGAGAGTACACATCCGACGCCGTGGTGACCGGCTCGTTGTTAATCTGCTCGGGACTGGCATACTCCGGAGTCAGCAGGCCGGAGCGCATCGCTGCAGTTCCGGGGGCAACCGTCCCGGCTCCCAGTACGCGTGCGACACCGAAATCGAGCAATTTGGGTTCGCCCTCCGGAGTGATCAGGATATTCCCGGGTTTGATGTCCCGGTGCACGACGAGATGCTGGTGGGCATACTCCACGGCTGAGCAAATTTTGATGAACAGTGCGAGACGCTGGTGCAGTGAAAGCCCCTGACGCCGGCACCAGAGATCGACCGGCAAGCCATCGACGTACTCCATGACCAGATAGGGGAGCCCATCCTCGCTGACACCGCCGTCGTACAGCCGGGCGATGTTAGGATGTTCCAGAGAGGCGAGAATGCGGCGTTCAGTATCGAAGCGTTCGCGCCATGAGGCGTCATCCACAGCCTGGGGAGCGATTTTTATGGCCACGCGCCGGTTGAACTGTTCGTCGTCCCGCACGGCGAGAAAGACCACGCCCATACCGCCCTGGCCGATTTTTTTGATAATGCGGTATGCTCCCAGACGTTCCGGTATCGTGAGCTCGTTTGCCGGCTCGCGAATGGGGCTTTGTGGTGGGATGGCGGGAGTTTCGAGGAAATCAGAGGTTTGTTTATAAGCCTGCAGCAGGGTTTTCACCTGCCGGTACATCTCTTCATCCTGGCCGCACAGCTCCTGCAGGCGGGGCTCCTGGTCCTCTTCCGGGAGCTCGACGACCTGTTCGAATATCTGGCGCAGATGCCGGGCAAATTCAGCTTCCATGCTGTTCATCTCCGGATAACTCCCGTTGCAACCATGCCTTGGCAAAAGCAAAATCGCGTTTCACGGTGGAAAGTGAAAGGTCCAGGCATGCAGCGATTTCCTCGTTGGTGAATCCGATAAAGTAACGCAACTCCACGACCTTGCTCTGGCGCTCATAGTGCTGCGAAAACCGCTGCAGCGCCTCATCGATGGCAAGCAGCTCACCATCACGCTGCACATCGTAGAGCGGAATAGCGTCAAACTCGATTTTCTGCCAGTTCCCGCCACGTTTGCCGGCTTGTCTTCTGCGCGCATAATCGACCAGTATCTGGCGCATGGCAGAGGCCGCGATCGAAAAAAAATGACTGCGGTTCATCACCGATAAATCATCCTGGGAAATGAGCTTGATAAACGCTTCGTGGACGATCTCCGTTGCCTGCAGGGTGTGGCTCCTGCGCTCCTGCTGCATGCGTCTTCCGGCTATTGCGCGCAGCTCTTCATAGAGAATGCGAAAGAGCTTGTTCACTGCCTGCTCGTCGCGTTCGCCCATCTTTTTCAGCAAAACGGTGATTTCTTTTTGATCGTGCATGAGCCTTTCCCCGGAGATTTTGCGCATGTGCAAGTGAGACGGGTTGTGAAGGGTACAGCTGCTTGTGAAAGATTCCTATCGAGACGTAATCGGTATCCTGCCGGTATAAGGTTCAATTTACGGAATTATTTTTTCATAATTCAAGGTGAATATGCCGGGAGAATACAACCTGTGGATAGCACATTATTACTATAAATCATTGTATTTCCGTAATCTAAGGGAGGTATGTCATGTTGTCTTCTCGTTCAACAGTTTTGTTGCTCCTGTTTTCCGGCTTTCTTTTTCTCTCTGCCTGTGGAAAGGATACACCTGCAGAGCCCGAGCCGGAGATCGAGCTGCCACCAACATTTTCCATTTCAACCAAAACAGTCGCCCTGCAAAGCGGTGAGGCAGGACTCCAGTTTTTCGCTACGCCATCTGAAGACGTCGTTCTCGTACGGGTCGAGATTTCTAACCCGGTTGGCGAAAAGCTGATTTTTAATGCCGGAAGTATTACTGTCGTGAAAGGGCAGGTAACGCCTATCCAGGACCCTAACCTCGCTTATGTCAAAATCAGCGGTACGTGGACGCTGAAATTTGTCGGCAGCAGGGCAGTGGGCAGCAAATCGAGTTTTGATGTGAACACTACGGTTAATGTAGGGGCCTGATGCTGTTTTTGGGGAGAGTTTTTTGCTCTGTACGCTAAGGGGAACTCAGAAGACAGGTGCGTGTCCCTCGCATACTCTGCGCACCCGTTAGCCCCTGTTCGTGGCAGGGATGTCACGAACAGGGTTTTTTTATGGGCGCTTCCTCAAATCGTGTGGGGGATTTTCAGCAAGGGCAACCGGGGGGCGTCCAGGTTGTACCGCGACATTCATGTCGCGATGTATTGTAGGGGTTCAAAATTTTGAACCCCTACGAACAACAACGCAGCCGACAAAATAAATGTCAAAAAATCATCCCCACATCCATTGGTGCCATTACACGTGATTTAAAACCTGCGTTACAAAATCGTTTCGCCCAAATATCGATATTGACACCGTTTCCGTTTGGCAACGTAATTATTGTTGATGATAACAGGCACAAATCCCGTAGGGGCGACCCGCGGGTCGCCCCCGGAATTCTCTGAATTTAGTCCAGAGTAAAAATGACCGGAAAGCCGACCCAGACCGTGACGGGTTTGCCGTTGTGCCGCGCCGGTCGCCACTCTACTGTGCGCAATGCATCCCGTGCAGCCTGATCGAGTTCCTCGTTACCGGTTGATTTCAGGATTCTGCTTTCCAGTACATTCCCGTTCTGATCGACCCGAACATTGACGATCGCACGTCCGGAAATACCCGCCTCTCTGGCTGCCTCCGGATAGATGAGATTGTCTTGTATGGCTTTAATGCCACCGATCGGCTGCGGTGCTTCATCATAGGCGACAAAGGTGGTGCCAGCAGACTTTCCGGGAGGTTGGGCCATGGTTGGGCCGCGTTGTTCAGACCCTGGTGAGAGCAGGGAACCGTCACAGTGCAGGGAGAAGGGCAGGAGCAGGAGTGCGAAAGCGAAGGGCACTGCCCTGCTCAGTCTGGATGCCTGTGCGCCGACGCCGCTTGAGTTCAGTATATGTTCAAAACGTTTGAAAACAGAATCTTTGTTCTCTGCAAATGGAACACCGGCATGCAAAGGACAACCGGCCATATTCTGATTTTCCAGAAAACCATACAAAACTTTGCTGTACTCGACCGGATTGATCCCGGTCTGTGCCATGGCCGTCTCATCGCAGCGCAGTTCGCGCAGGTACACCAGCCGCCTGTGCAGCAGCCAGACCATGGGGTTGCTGCCAAACACACTGATGGCCAGCGCCTGGAGATAGAGTGCGGGTATGTCAAAGGAGTTCAGGTGAGCGAGCTCGTGTGCGAGAATGCTGTGTCGTTGCTGCTGCGGCAGGCGCAGGTGCTCTCTGGGGACGTACAATCGTGGCCGCAGAATTCCTTTGACCAGGGGCGTGGACAGGGCACTGGTCAGAAAAATCTGCAGCTTTGCTGGCAGATGCATCGTACTGGAAATGATCGCATTCTGGTCCACGGGCCGGGAATCAGCAAGACGCTGATTGAGCTGGCAATTTTTATACAGGATCACAGCGACTGTCGCCAGAACCATGATGCTCCACAGTATAAACAATAATCCGGCAGGAGTGAGGTTCGTTACATGCCCGGGCTGGCTGGAAACAGCCGGGAGCAGGACAGCAGGCAAAAGCTGCTGTACCGGCACAGGTACAACCTCCGGCATGCCCACTGTGATGACCGGCGGCAGGAACAGTTTGACCAGACCGAGGAGCCAGATGGTGTAGCGGCGGCGGGTATCCAGCACAAATATCCTGTCCGCGGCGTAAATCAGGGTGATAAAAAGCGAGCTTTCCAGCATGTGTGTCATGAATAATGGCAGCCAGCCATGTGCGAGAAAATTGAGTGTATCCATGGAGTTCTCCATCTCCTTGCCCCCTTCAGGGCGTTTATTTTTTCTTGCTGTCCCCTTTGTCTGATGCTTTGGAATCGATCAGGGTTTTCAGCTCGTGTAGTTCTTCCTTGCTCAGGGAACCGGAATTGATCAGATGTGCGGCCAGAGCTCCAAACGAGCCGTGAAACAGCCGGGATACCAGCGAACGCGCTTCCATCTGCGCTGCCTGTTCGCGGCTCAGTTTCGGCGTGTAGAAATTCACCATCCCTGTCTTTTTACGGCTCAGAAAGCCCTTCTCGGCCAGGATGTTCATCATCGTTTGCACAGTGGTCAGGGCTTTTTCTCCGTTTGGATACAGTTTGGAGTGCACTTCGCGCACTGTTACCGGTGGCTCCATCTCCCAGATGCCATCCATGATTTCGGCCTCTGCCGGAGCCAGTTTCGTGGCTTTGGGCATGTTTTCCTCTCTTGTCTCTTTTATGCGTACTTCATAATGTTGCAGGGTATCCAGCAACTTCGGCTCAGTCCCGGGGCTCCAGATGTCGATATCTGGCATTCAGGCTAATAAGATGGAACGTATCGGGCGCTCCCCGGAATGATCAATCGTGAATGAGCCGGGTTAAGCCGGTGTTATTTGCGTTATAAATTTTGCTGACAGCGATGCTGACAGACAATATACATTTTGGCACGACTCATCTCAAGTATGAAAGTGCGGGACAGCTGGGCCGACCCGCACTTCTGGAGGAGATA
>WFTM01000052.1 GCA_015485525.1 Candidatus Zhuqueibacterota bacterium
GCCAGATAGCGTTTCTTGATTTTGGCAATAAATTCTGCCTTCTCTCCGGTCTGCTGGCGCTGTAAAACAGCACCAAACCCAACGATGCTGTTTTGAGCGGATGCAGCCTGGCTCGCCAACAGTACCAGCAACAGTATTTTGTGTGCTGTCCTCATGTCTCAGCCCTGCGTTTTATGATACGAAACACCATCTGTTCCAGGAATGCTCTGCTGCTACGGAAGGGGAAAGATGGATGTTTCATAATAAATACGCGAGTTTCGCACGGCTTGAATGGCTACGGCTCAGGCACCGCTACGGGAAAAATGTAGCCGAAGTGGCAACACTTCGGGCACACCGAACATCGGAACTCTTGCGAGTTCCGCTACACGAGGGGAAAACGTATGCTCGGGCGCGGTAGCCGTCCGGTGAGCGCCACCTTTCGTCAGTTTCTCCCCTTTTCACCGCATCGAATGCAGCTATGCCGCAGCCAACGCCATCGCAGAGACGTAGCCGAAGTGGCAACACTTCGGGCGCAACAAACTCCGGAACTCTTGCGAGTTCCGCTACACGATGCAAAGCCTGTGCTCGTGCACGATATCCATTCGCTCTCTCCCACCTTTCTTCAGTTTCTCCCCTTCTCGTCGCCTCGAATGCTGCTGCGACTCAGCCACCGCAATCGCAGAGACGTAGCCGAAGTGGCAACACTTCGGGCGCACCGAACGCCGGAACTCTTGCGAGTTCCGCTACTAAACTGAGCGCGGGGGAAAGCAACCTGCAGCTTGCCGGGTGGACACGATTTTTCCAACCAGACCGCGTGACAACAGCACGCGCCTGCACCAGAACCGTCATTCCGATTTCCCCGCAGGGCAAGACCGCTCTCCGTTTCCTGCTTTATCAGCGTCCACAACGCTTCATGACTTTTTCAGACTACTCAGGCAGTTCAATCTCAGGGGCTTCCTCATCCCGACGGTAGAGCAAAATGGTCTTACCGAGCACCTGCACGAGATGCGAACCGGTTTTCTCAGCCAGCAGGGCACCGGTTTGTTTTCGCTCCCCGGGAAAGCCCTCCTGCAGTTTGATCTTGATCAATTCGCTGGTATGAAACGCTTCTTCGATCGCTTCCAGCAGCATCTCATTGATTCCACGGGCGCCAACATGGACGGTCGCTTTGGTGCGATTGCCAAGGCCACGCAAATACCGCCGTTGTTTTCCGGTCAGTTCTGTCATCATCGTTATTCCTTAATATAGGGTTTGGCCAGTGCTGCCGGAACGTTTGCGCGCCCGACCAGCATGGCAAAAAGAATCGTCAAAACATAGGGGAGTGCGAGAAAAAGCTGATAGGGCACGTCGATGCCGATCGCCTGTGCCTGAAATTGCAGGGCTGAAGCAAGCCCGAAAACCAGCGCCACCACCAGAGCGCGCACCGGCTGCCAGCGCGCCAGGATGACGATAGCCAATGCGATAAATCCGCGTCCGGCGGTCATGCCTTCGACAAACGTATTGCCTTCCACCAGCACGAGAAAAACCCCTCCCAGCCCGCACAGGGCAGAACCGGTCATGATCGCCAGCAGGCGCAGGCGATAGACAGAGATACCGGCGACTTCTGCCCCCTGCGGGTTTTCGCCGGCAGCCTGTAAATATAACCCCGTACGGGTCCGCTTCAGAGCGGCCGCGACAAGCAACGTGAGCACGAGAGCAGCATAGACCAGCACATTCTGCGAAAAAAATACCGTCCCGATCACCGGGATATCCTTCAGAAACGGCAGGGGCCAGGGCTGAAAGCCCGCAACGGCAAGGCGTGTCCCTGAAAAGCCAAACAAACTGCGATAGAGCACACCGGTCAGTCCGAGAGCGAAAATATTCATGGCCGTGCCCGTGACGATTTGATCTGCCTGTATGCCCACGGCGAAGAGTGCGAACAAAAGTCCGAAGAGCACGGCAGCAGCAACGCCGGCGGCCAGCCCTGCAGCCGGCGATGCCGTGAAATAGGTTACAAAAGCTGCTGCAAGAGCTGCCACGAGCATGGTGCCTTCGAGGGCGATGTTGAGCACCCCGCTTTTCTCCATGATGATTTCGCCGACAGCGGCGAACACCAGCGGCGTCGCCAGAGTCACGGCGCCGGCCAGCAGCGGTACAGCGAATTCAGGCATGCTCACCTCCTCTGAACGGCATACGCGCCTGCACCCCGGCAAGAGCACGCTGCAAACGCGTTCGGATTGCCGGTGTTTCCAATAAGATGATGATCAGGATGACCTGCGCCTGCACGATATCCGCGAACACGGGCGAGACACCGAGATCGCGTTCCAGAGCACGCGCGGCCGTATCCAGCGCCCCGAAAAGCACGGCTGCAGGCAACACACCGATCGGGTGCAAACGGGCGATCAGGGCGACTGCGATGGCAGTAAAGCCATAGCCCGGGCTGAGGTTTTCATACAGCCTGCCCGTCACGCCGCTTACTTCGACGATGCCCCCGGTTGCAGCCAGGGCTCCTGCGAGCAGCATCGCCAGGATCCTGTACCGTTCGAGGGCAACACGGGCAAAACGTGCTGCACGCGGATTGTGCCCCACTGCGCGCAGGCGCAAACCGATGGCAAAACGGAACAACAACAGCCAGAGCAGCAACGCGGCCACAACAGCGATGATGGCGCCGGCGTGCAAGCGCAGGCCGGCGAACAGTACCGGCAAACGCGCTGCCGCCGGAACTGCATCGGATTGCGGGTAGGCCCCGGCCTGCTCCTGCAGCGGGCCATGCACCAGCCATGCGAGTATCTGGACGGCGATCAGGTTCAGCATGATCGTGGTGATCACTTCATTGACCTCGCGACGGACGCGAATCCACACCGCGATCCAGCCCCAAAATGCACCAGCCACCCAAGCGGCGACAAACATCGCCGGCAGCATGAGCACCTGCGCCATGCCGTTCCAGTGCAGGGCGACAAAAGTCCCGGCCATGGCTCCGGCGAGAAACTGCCCATCTGCGCCGATGTTCCACAGCCCGGCCCGGAAGGAAACCACAACTGCAAGACCCGTGAAAACCAGCGGGATGCTGCGCAACAGAGATTCGCTGATGCGGTAGCCATCACCTGCGGCACCGGCAAAAAGGGTATGGAACAGCACGCCGGCATCATAGCCGGCCCAGGTCGTCAACAGAGCGACGAGGGCAAGCGCAACGACAAAAGACAATGCACCACGGCCGAGAGCCGGAGCAGCGCGCAGTAACGCTTTCCTGAAATCGATCACGCTGCACCTTCCTCCTTTCCTGTCATCCATAGACTGACGCGCGAGCGCTCCGTATTTCGGTCGCCCCAGCCGGTGATACGGCCGCGAAAAAGAACAAAAAAACGGTCGCAGAGACGGTAAATCTCGTCGAGGTCAGAGGAGATCAGCAGGACTGCCGTCCCGGCTTCCGCCTGGCGCAGAAGTTTATCGCGAATCAGCGCTGTAGCCTGTACATCCACGCCCCAGGTGGGGTTGTGCGCGATCAATACCCTCGGATGCCGGGCCAGCACGCGCGCAAGCAATAGCTTCTGTCTGTTACCACCAGAAAGCTCGGCAACATCCTGCTGCGGGCCACGGCAGTGCACATCCAGCGCTTCGATACGCTCTCGTGCCAGACGATCACTTTCCTGCGGCGAAAGTACAGTCCAGTCTCCGGCATCAGTCATATCGAGTTCATCCAGTGCGCAGTTCTCAGCGATGGAAAAGCCGAAAACAAAGCCATCCTCATCGCGATCCTGTGGAATCAAACCGATCCGATTGGCAGGAACACACGCAGTAACCTCTCCCTGCTCAGGAGAAATCAGGCCGTAGAGTGCGGCAGCGAGTTCACTCTGCCCGCTGCCATCGATACCGGCAACGCCGAGAATTTCGCCGGCGTGCAGCTCAAAACTGATCTCTTCCAGCGCCGGGCTGCCGTCTTCGCGGGATACACGCAGGTCACGCACGGCGAGCTGGACAGGAGTACTTCGGGAGATATCCGCGCTCTGGCGCGCTGGCGGCGGCGCCGGAAGATGGCCGACCATCAACCGCGCCAGCTGCGCGGCGCTCGCTTCTGAGGTGTTTACTGTGGTAATCGTGCGGCCGTCACGGAGAACCGTGATGCGATCGGAAACCTGCAGCACTTCATCGAGCTTGTGGGAGATGAAAACAATGCCGATTCCAGCCTCCCGTAAGGCCGTGAGGGTTGCAAAAAGTACGCTGATTTCGTGTGGCGCCAGCACGGCTGTCGGTTCATCAAAAATGATGAAGCGGGCATTTCGATACAGCGCTTTGAGAATCTCAACCCGCTGTTTCTGCCCCACGCTCAGGCTGCCGACCTGTGCAGCAGCATCGAGTTCGAACGCGTTTCTGTCGATGAAATCCTGCATGGATGCGATCAGTTTGCGTGGCGAATAGCTGGCCCCTTTGAGCTGGCCGAGCATGAGATTTTCAGCAACGCTCATGCTGTCGATCAGAGAAAAATGCTGCATGACAAACGCCAGGCCCGCACTGATGGCCTCTTTTGTCGAACCCGGCCTGAGCACGGCATCGCCGAGGCGAATTTCTCCGCTGTCAGGTACGCTCAGGCCGTAGAGAATCTTCATCAGTGTCGATTTGCCGGCGCCGTTCTGCCCGAGCAGGGCGTGTAGCTCACCGGAATGGACTTCGAAAGAAACGCCATCGAGGGCACGAAAAGGGCCATAGTTTTTGACGATCTTGTGCAGGGAAATAGCAGTGCTCATGAGCCGATGAGGGTTACGGAAGGCCGGGGACATTGAGCGCACCGGAAAGAATCCGCTGCTCAAGGCTGACGAGGCGTTCGCGTGCTGAGGCGGGAATGCGGTCTGCTAATCTGGGATTGATAACGAGAGAAACGATGCCGTCCCTCATGCCGAGACGATAGATTTTGGCTGCAAATTTTTTATCGCGGACGATTTTCGCCATGGTGACAAAAGCACCGGGGATATCGCTGACGCAGCTTGCCAGCACGTGCTCGGGTTCGATCGTATTTTGGTCTTTGTTTGTGCCAAAAACGTAGATATTGCGTTCAGCCGCCGCCTGAAAAACACCGGCTGCAGCCGCATCAGCATTGTGGATGAGCAGATCACATCCCTGATCGATGAGCGCGAGAGCAGCCTGGCGCGCTGCACCGACATTTTCCCAGTTACCGATATACACGAAACTGACCTTGATATCCGGACGAACGGCGCGGGCACCTGCTTCAAAAGCAGCAAATGTGCTCTGCACCGGAGGGATTTTGATGCCCCCCACCCCTCCGATACGGCCGGTTTTGCTCATCAGCGCGGCCAGGGCGCCTGCGAGGTATGTTGCCTGCTCGAGCTGAAAAACCATGGGAGCGACGTTCTTGCGCACGGTGTTACCGGAAGTGGTGATAAAGACCGTCTCCGGGAAATCCTGCGCCACGGTGGCGGCAGCATCCTGAAACTCGAAACCGTGTCCAAAGACCAGATCATACCCCATGCGGCCATACTCCCGGAACGAGGCTTCGAACTCCGCCGGCACACGCGTCTCCACCTGGCTGACATGCGCGTTGAGCTCGCTCTTTATCCGCTGCAAGCCTTCCCATGCCGAGGCATTCCAGCCGGCATCGCTGATCGGCCCCGGGCTCAGCAGGGCAACTTTGAATCCGCTGTGCTTTTCTGCACCCGTGCAGGAGAGCAGAAAAACAACTGCCACTGTGATGAAATGAATGAGACGGTTCTTCAGCATACCTGTTTCCTGTGGATGCGTCCCTGTTATTCGATGTCAGGGAAAAAATCGAGGATTTCGTCGAGGGACTCGATGCGGAAAATACCCTTGACCTTGATGTGCAACTTGTTGGGGTCAAACAACACCGGAAACATGCCAACCTGTTCCGGCCCCCAGTAGTCGTTGTGATAATCATCCCCGACGAACAGCACTTCATCGGCACGCAGGTCGAGATGATCGAGAGCGGCGAGGTAGATTTTCGGGTGAGGTTTGCAAAACCCGAACGAAGAGGAGGAAATTTCCGTTTGAAAAAAGCCGGTCAGCCCGAGGTCGGAGATGAGCTTCGGCAGCTGAGCCGGATCGTTATCATTGGATATGACCGCCATCGGAACTTCGGCGGCGCGCAGCTTGCGCAAAACCCGGGCATGCACGCGCGGAATACGCCACGACCGGTTACGGAAGTACTCTTCGTTGAAAAAATCATTGACAACCCAGGGCCAGTCCGGAATATCCGGATCAACCTTGAGCTCGCGGGCCATGATTTCCGCCTGCCGCGCATAGAGTTTCTGGCGGAACATGTCCATATCTTTCAAGTCTTTGCGCGTGGGTACGATCGTAACCAGCTCGGTCCAGGCTGTCTGGCTGGCTTCCAGTATGTCAGCGGCCCTGACCTTGGGGAAAAACTGTTTCCAGAGTCTCTGCAAAGCAACGACGATAGCCGGCGTGCCGATTTCGATAGTATTCCCCCAATCGAAACACACGGCCTTGAATTGTGGTTTCCCTGCCATAGTGATCAACATCTGCCCGATGGTCGCCGCCCTTTTTGCAACACCGGGCTTCCTCTCTCCTCAATTTTTACTCCACCGCGGACCCCATGCCTTTTTGCAACAGCCTGACGCCGGCAGCCGCTAAGCTCCAGACGCGGGCATGGCTACCAATATAACAGAATTCCCGAAGCCGACAACATTTTTCTACCCTGTGCATCGGCACAGCACACTTCCAGCCAGCATTTTACACGTGCAGCACGGCTGCTTCTTTGCAGACACTTCATCCTGCTTTGTGAACATAGAAAGCGATATCGGCAAGAACGACGTTGTTGTCATCTAAAATTTCGATGCGATAAAAACCCGCGGGCCAGACACGCCTGGCATAACTGTACCAGCTTTGCCGCTGGGCCAGGGCATCCACACGGGTATGGAACGATTTTTCTTCCACGAGCTCGCCGTTGCGATAGAGACGCACCGTCCGCCTGAAAACAACGGGCTTTTCGGTTGGGTTATTGAAAAACAGGACATCGAGGAGATACATCGGTGAGGCGCTCTGGATGAAGCTGTTCACGGAATGTGCGGACTCCAGCGCCTGCCAGTCGATGTTGAGTTCTGGGTCATGGCTGGCATAGAGCTTGGCATCGACAACTTCCAGCGGCAGGGAACTGCTTGTAGTGATATCGATCGTGGCATCGAAGAGCTTTTTTTCCTGCGGGTCATAGCGGATCCGTTTAAAGCCGCCGGGCTCCAGGTCGAACTCTTCGCTGGCATCCGCGACAGTGATCCGTGTGCGGCCGGCGGGAAACTGCGTGACACGCACAGGTGTTTTTTCAAGCGGCTGGCCATTGGCCTGCACCTCAAACCCCGTGGGATTGCTGACGACAACAAAGGTCGTGGTTTCGCGTTTCAACACCTGATCAGCGGAGGTAATCAGCCGTTCTGCCGTCCATGGCGGCACAAGCGTATCGAGGCGGACGACATAGAGAGAATCGGCGCGGAACATACGGTCCCAGCGGGCGGAAATATATCCGGGACGCTCAAACCGGATGATGTGCCGGCCTTCAGGCAACTCCGTCTCGAAGACATCCCGGCCTTCAGCCATCTCCTGTGCCTGCCCGTCAATATAGACCTGCACATCCTGGCTTCTCATATAGACTTTCAAATACGCGGAAGGCGGATAGGTTTGGGCCAGCAACGCCCCGGACAGCATCGCACCTGCAAGCACAAATCGCCATTTCATCATTGCCTCCTTTCCCCAAAAAACATCCCATCAGCTACTGAGAACGATCCGGCCGCACCAACAACCGGATGTTCAACGCAGTCAGTATAAAGAGCTCTGATTCAGGATCGTCCACGAGACGCCTGCCAGGTCGAGAATATGTTTTGACCTGTCGCTGCTCTGGTAATCATACTCAGCGATCACCTCGGCGATGCCGACATTGACCAGCATTTTGGCGCAGGTGTAGCAGGGGAACATGGTGCAGTACATCTTCGCGCCGGCGATGGAAATTCCGAAACGAGCTGCCTGGCAGATGGCATTCTGCTCGGCATGCACGGTGCGAATGCAGTGTTTTTTCAGAACGATCTCCCCCCGCTCATCTTTTTCATAGCTTTCGATGAATTCGTGGCCATCGTCATCGCAATGGGTGACACCCGAGGGGCTGCCCACGTATCCGGTGCAGAGGATATGATTGTCCTTGACGATGATCGCCCCGGAGCGCCCCCGGTCGCAGGTAGCCCGCTCCTGTGTCGAATGCAGAATCTGTATAAAATATTCATCCCAGCTTTTTCGCATCTGTATTTCTCCTTTTCAGGCGCCTGTGGCGAATTATGCACGCAACTTTAATAATATTATGAATTTTTATTGACTTTTGGCAATTTATTTTTCATATTTTCTTTTATTGTGCTAATTCATTCATATTTATTAAATTAGAGTCTTCTCTTCACAGAAAATCCCGGCGCCGTACACAGAAAACGCACTACATGCAGGACACCGGGAGGTGACCATCCGGTCTCATCGCAACACGCTTTTCCGTATCGATCGAATCCCGTTTTATCGAATCACCCTGAACAAAAAAGACGGCACAGAATGAAGCTCATGGAGTCAGGACTTTCCTTTCACAGCCGTGAAAAAGGATTTTTCGCCTTTTTGGTTTCAGCCGTGTTCTGCACGGTTCTATCCAGCGCAAACGCCCAGGGCACCCGCACCTGGTCAGATGGTGCACCGGCATTCTCCCGCATCGATTCCACCTCAGCAGTCCAGATCGACAGCACCGCGCATCTGCTCGCCATCGAGGCGATCAGCAGTACCCCCGACACGTTTTCCCTCAATCTCAGCGGCGACGCCGGAACCTATAACACCGGTTCCGTCCCACTTGATTTCAGCCGCGTTCCCTTTGCCGCAGACCTGTACATCGTTGCCGATGGTTTTGGTCGTGAAGTCTTCGTCATCCGGGCCATAGATGGCGGCCGTGTGGCGGAGTTCAAAGGCAGCGCCAGTCAGCCTGAAGCCATGAACAATCCGGTTTCTGCGCGTGCTTTCTCCAGTGTGGAAAACGGCATCGATGTCCGGCGTGTGCTGGTTGCGGACAGCGATGGCAACCGGGTAATCATTTTCGATTATGATACCCGGCTTGTAACCTGGGATTTCACCCGTGATGACACCCGCGCCCTCGACGGCGCGCTGCTCGAACCACGGGCGGCGGTTCCCGTGCCCGGGCTGCCGGAAATTCTCGTCTGCGATACCGGCAACAAACGCATCCTCCGCATCGACACGCGCCTGTCGCGCATCATCGATGAGTTCGGCGCTGAACTCGAAGAACCGGTCGATATCGAGCTCGATGATGACCGCATCGCGGTTGTGGACAAGGCCCGCCACGTCGTGTTTGTTTATGATGCGGAAACCCTGATCGTCGAACGCACCATCGGTACTCTTGACACCCCGGGAGCCGGCGACAGGTCTCTGTCATCCCCGGAAGATGTGCAACTTCTGCCGAATGGCAACCTGCTCATCGCCGATACCGGCAACAACCGGCTGATCGAGGTCGATTCAACCGGCACGATCGTCTGGCGCTTTCTCGGCGATTTGCCCGGACTCGTTTCCGCAAACCGGCTGCAGGACGGGCGCACACTGGTCATTTCCAACAACAAACTGCGGCGGCTGGGCTACAGCACCGAGCTCATCGAGCTGGAAAAAATCGACCTCGGCAAAGAGGTCACATTCGATTCCCTGAGCTGGCAGGTCGATCTGCCCGCCGGAACAGACATCCGTTTTCAGATGCGCGCCGCAAACATCCTCAGCGACCTCGACAGCGCGCCGTGGCTCGGCCCGAGCGGCGAAAACAGCTTTTATACTGCGGACAGCCAGGCCATCAATCCGCTGCACAGCGGCCTGCGTTTCTACCAGCTCCGCACAGAGCTGATCACCAATGCTTTCCTGCTGACACCGGTGCTCAGCCGTGTGCAGGTGCATTTTCATTTTTTTGATACCGATACCACCGGCCTGCTCACCTCAGCCGTCATCTCCGACAGCGCCGGGCTGATCATCACCCGCTGGGATGAGCTCACCTTTGAGACCGTCATCCCCGATGATCCCTCCACCCGCGATGACGTCCAGCTCGAGGTGCGCATCATCGACGCGGAGACGGGAGAAATCCTGCAGAGTTTTCCGGCCAGCAAAACAGCCACGACCAACCAGTTCGCCCTTTCTGAAATCACCCGATTGCGCTCAAAACAGCGTATCCGTTTACAGGCCAGGATGGAGACCACCAACTCGTCGGTTTCGCCGGCGCTGAAAAGCTGGCAGATCACCTGGCAAAACGCAGTTTCAGCGGATGCCGAAATCACCTTTACTGACCAGGACCGGGTACCGGTTTTTGCCTATCGTCTCAAACGCGCGGCCGAGGCCGGCGCAGACCCGCCCGGCTCCATCTTCGTCACCCTGCGCGACAACAACATCATCGA
>WFTM01000053.1 GCA_015485525.1 Candidatus Zhuqueibacterota bacterium
ATCATCAGGTGCACATCCAGAGGCAGCTCTGTGACCGGACGCAGCGCGCGCACGATCAGCGGACCGATGGTGATATTAGGGACAAAATGCCCGTCCATCACATCGACGTGGATGAGTTCGGCACCTCCCTGTTCGACCAGTTTGACCTGTTCGCCAAGACGAGCGAAATCAGCAGATAAAATTGATGGAGCGATTTTTCGTTTTTTCATATCAGTTGCCGGTTAGTTTGGTTCTGAAAAGCCCTGAACCCGGGACTTCGATACGCTGCAGCCGAAATTGATGCAGAAAAGCGGAGGTCCTGAAACGCTGACTCAATCTTCACTAACACGTATTTCTTCCCAGCAGTCGCCCTGACAACAAAATGATTTTTGTCATGCAAAGCAAGCATTTTGCGGGCGGGTTCAACTCGTCGCCAGTCGAACGGCTTCAGCAGTATGGCGGTCTCCGAAAATGTGCTCGGGGTTGAGCTGGTGCACACCGCGGACAAACCGCATGGACCCGGAAAGCGCGCGAATGACGATACTGTGCGTGGTTACGCCGCCGTTGCGGTCAAAGTGAACTCCTTCGAGAAACGGGCCGTCGGTAATGCCCGTGGCGGCAAAAAAAGCATCATCAGAACGAATCAGATCATCGATCGAAAGTACTGCATCAACCTGTGTCCCCTCCCGTTTGAGAGCTGCCTGTTCATATCCGACCTGCGGATCGCGCTGCCCTTGCATGCCACCACCGAGGGCCTTTACTGCAGCAGCAGCGATGACACCTTCCGGCGTGCCACCGGTTCCCATCAGCACATCAACGCCTGTACCCGGGATTGCAGCCATGAGCGCACCCATGACGTCGCCATCGGTGTGCAGGGAGATGCGCGCCCCTGCCGCACGGATCTCTGCTATCAACTGCCGATGGCGCGGTTTATCCAGTACAAAAACCGTCAGCTCCGAGACCTTCCTGCCCAACGCCTCGGCTATGCGATGCAGATTTTCTGCCGGTGTTGCCGTGATATCGATCGCCTCGCGCGCCTTCTTTTCTGCAACGATTTTTTTCATGTACAGCGAAGCACCGGGGTTCCACATGCTTCCCTCTTCTGCAACTGCGATCACGGAAATAGAGTTAGGGCGGCCGAGGGCCAACAAGGCGGTTCCCTCAACCGGATCGACAGCGACATCGACGGCCGGCTGCGCACCATTGCCTATTTTTTCACCATTGTACAACATCGGTGCTTCATCTTTTTCACCTTCTCCGATCACCACCGTCCCGGCCATGGCAACGGTTTGCAACACAGCACGCATGGCATCTACCGCTGCCTGGTCTCCTGCTTCCTTATCGCCAAGCCCCATAAAAGAAGCAGCGGACAATGCCGCTGCTTCAGTAACTCTGACCAGTTCCATAGCCAGGTTTCTATCTGGTTTGCCTGACATGATCACACCAGCTCCATTTTGCCGGTGATCGCTTCGCGCACCATATCCAAAGTTCCGGTTGAGCGCAGTTTTTCTGATTTATGCACGATAAAGGCAGCATATTCGCGGATATACTCCTTACCGGGCTTGCGAAAATCAAAATTTTCCGGATGATCCCTGAAATACTCCCGGTGCACTCTGGTCCAAACAAGGCGGCCGTCTGTATCGATGTTGACCTTGGTGACGCCGAGAGGAATGGCACGCGCAAATTCATCGGCATCGACGCCTCTGGCAGATGGGTCGAGCTTGCCGCCGGCAGCATTGATACGCTCCACCTCATCCTGCGGCACGGAACTCGATCCGTGCATAACCAGCGGAAAACCGGGCAGGTTACGCTGGATCGACGCGATGCGATCGAAGTGTAGTCCCTGGCCTCCGGAAAACTTGTATGCTCCATGGCTGGTACCGATCGCCACGGCCAGGGAATCGCAGCCGGTACGTTCGACGAACTCTTTGGCTTCATCCGGGTCTGTAAGCATGGCGTGTTTTTCATCCACCTGAATATCTTCCTCGACACCGCCGAGCATACCGAGTTCCGCTTCAACACTCAGTCCGCGTGCATGTGCCCGTTCCACCACCCTGCGGGTTATGGCGATATTATCCTCGAATTTTTCGTGAGAGGCATCGATCATAACAGAGCTGTAAAACCCCGAATCGATGCAATCATAACACGTCGCCTCATCGCCATGATCGAGATGCACAGCGAAGATGGCTTCCGGGTAGTTTTCATCCGCGGCACGGATAATCGCTTCCAGCATTTTCACCCCGGCATAGGCTCTGGCCCCTTTTGAGAGCTGTACGATAAACGGCGCACGGGCCTGGATATGCCCTTCAAAAAGACCGAGCGCCTGCTCCATATTATTGATATTATAGGCGCCGATTGCAAATTTGCCATAGGCGACTTCAAACAATTGCGCGGTGGTAACGATCATGATTGACTCCTGTTATCGTGATAAAACTGGCTGTGGGCTATCAGTGCCCGGCTGTCATTTTCTGAGTATCGAACCGCAGCGCCATAATCCCGAATTATTCACAAATTGTCGCTTCCCGGGATAAGGCCGGGCCACAAAGAATTTTCTGGTCAGGCTTCGGTGATGGCTCTGGGGAAACAACGGATTTGTCCAGTATTGCCGCGCTCGAAGGCAGCTCATGGTCAAGCTGTGGCTTTTGACTGCCGGTGGACGCCATTCCGCGCACTTGTTTTTTGGGAGCCGCACAGCGCTCGCGCTTCTGCGGCAATGTGTTCAGCCGTGAACCCGAACTCCTGGTAGAGTTCCTGATACGGAGCTGAAGCTCCAAATCTGTCCAGACCGATGACCACGCCCGCGTCTCCGGCGTATTTACCCCAGCAGCACGTTGCTGCCGCTTCAATGACCACGCGTGCCCGTACGTGTGGCGGCAGAACCTGATCCCGGTAGGCCTGGGATTGGCGCTCGAACAGTTCTGTCGAAGGCATGGAAACAACTCTTGCCGCGATACCCTCTGTCTTCAGCATCTCCTGCGCGGCCACGGCGATGTGGACTTCGGAGCCGGTAGCGATCAGAATGACCTGCGGTGTCTCATCACTGTCTGAGAGGATGTATCCACCACGGGCGACCTCCGCTTTTCCGGCACCTGTCTGCGCCAATACGGGCACTTTCTGCCGGCTGAGTACCAGTGCGGTCGGGCCGGAGCGATTTTCCAGCGCCACCTTCCAGGCCGCAACGGTCTCATTTGCATCCGCCGGACGGAGAACAGTCAGGTTCGGCATGGCGCGCAGACCAGCGAGCTGCTCCACAGGCTGGTGCGTCGGCCCGTCTTCTCCCAGGCCGATGGAATCATGGGTAAAAATATAGATGACCTGCAGCCCCATGAGTGCAGCCAGCCGGATACTGCCGCGCATATAATCGGAAAAGACCAGAAAAGTGCCGCCATAGGGCAGATGTCCGCCGTGCAATGCCAGCCCGTTCATGATAGCGCCCATGGCATGCTCACGAACCCCATAATGCACATATCGATGAGTAAAATCCCGGCTGGTGATGCCCTTTTCGTTTTCAGGCAGGGTGTTGTTGGACCCGGACAAATCCGCCGACCCGCCGACCAAACCGGGGATTTTACCGGCAAGCTGGTTCAGCACCTTGCCTGAGGCTGCACGCGTTGCCAGAGCGGTGCCTGCTGAAAAACGCGGCAATGCCCGCTGCCACTTTTTTCCCCACGCTCCGGAAAGCTCAGCCTGCATCGCGCTGAGCAGGTCAGGATATTTCTCACCATACCGGGCGCACAAAGCCTCCCACTGCGATTGCAGCATGGCCCCGGTAGTACGGCACTCTGCGGCAATTTCCGCTACATCTGCCGGCACGTGAAATGGCCAATATTCCGGGATACCCAGACGGCGTTTGCTCAAACGAGCTTCCTCTGGCCCGAGCGGCTCTCCGTGGGCTTTTGCCGTTCCCGCCCGGTTCGGACTGCCATAGCCGATCACGGTTTTACAGCAAATCAGCGTAGGTTTTTTCTCAGACTTGCGAGCAGCGGCCAGAGCGGATTCGATTTCCTGCATGTTGTGGCCATCGATTTTGAGAATATTCCAGCCATAGGCGGCAAAGCGCGCGGGCACAGACTCACTGAAAGCCAGAGCTGTGCTACCGTCGATGCTGATGTCGTTGTCATCATACAGAACGATCAGCTTGTTGAGGCCGAGGTGCCCGGCGAGGGAGCATGCTTCGTGCGAAATGCCTTCCATCAGGTCACCATCACCTGCGAGCACGTAGGTATAGTGGTCGATGAGAGTAAAATCAGGACGGTTATATTTTTCCGCCAGCCTGCGCTCGGCAATAGCCATTCCCACGGCTGAAGCCAGTCCCTGCCCCAACGGGCCGGTCGTGATTTCCACGCCGGGCGTATGACCATACTCGGGATGCCCGGGTGTTTTGCTGTGCAGCTGGCGGAAGGATTTCAAATCATCGAGAGACAGATCAAAACCCGTCAGATGCAGCAGGGCATAGAGCAGCATGCTGCCGTGGCCGCCGGAAAGTACAAAACGATCGCGGTCTGCCCAGTTCGGGTCTGCCGGGTTGAATTTTAAAAATTTACTCCACAGCACGGCAGCGACATCTGCTGCGCCCATGGGCAGGCCGGGGTGACCGGAATTGGCGTTCTGCACGGCGTCGATAGCCAGGCCGCGCACTGTATTGGCAAAACGCTGCAGCCTGGCAGAGCTGATTGTAATCCCCGGTGAAACTTCAGAACTGTACATTTCTCCCTCTCTCGTTTTTTTTCATGGCCTCTCTTGCCTGAATCATGTGGTAGGCGATGAGCATCTGCGTCAGTGCCAGAGGATAGGACTGCTTCGGCGTATCACCAAACTGGTAACTGCCGATATTCACCGGTGCTTCATGGCCTTCCTCAGGCAGCAGGTGCTTCCAGATGATATTTTTCAACTCCAGTGTTTTTTTCTCGGTGATATCTCCGTCAACCTCGAGTATATCCACTGGTTTGCCTTCGTGGCGGTCGAGCCGCATGCGCAACGGCGGCGGCTGCAGGCCATTGGACCCGGCGATTTCCAGCACGTCGGACAGGTCCGGATGTGCCACTGTCGGTCGCAGTGCCAGATTGGCATTGAGGTGTGCGCCTACCTCGCTGATGTTGTTTTCCGGCGGTTCAAAACGCACCACCAGGTCCGCCATGGCGCGCTGCGGATGAATAAACATGGGCGAATCATGCTTGCGTTTTTCCAATGCCTCCAGCACCTGCTCCCGGGTATAACCGCGCTTGCTGGTATCCCGCTTGATTTTCCATTCATAGCGCAGCGGTTCCGGCGGATCGAGATAGACCTTGATATCAAAGCAGTTGCGCATGATACGGGTATGGAATCCCAGCAAGCCTTCGACGATGACGAACTCCTTGGGGACAACATACTCCGGCGGATCAAAATCTCCGGTGCTGTGGTTGTAAACAGGTTTGAGTATCGGCTGGCCCTTGCGCAGGAGAACGAAATGCTGCTCCAGAATATCGATATAATTGCAGCGCGGGTCCAGCGCGCTGATACCCATTTCCTTGCGTTGTTTTCGGTTGTAGCGGTGATAATCATCACTGCAGATAGCAGTCACCCGGTCTTCGCCGAGAAGCTGGACAAGTCCCTTTGTCAATGTTGTTTTCCCACTCGCACTATCACCAACCACTCCGAGCATGATGGTTTTGCGATCCAAAATATGCCCTCCTTTTTGTGCTGATTACGGACGGTAGGCTACAAAGCTGAGAACCTGCCCTTGCCTGATGTTATCATAGCCTGTCAAACGGATGTATGCATCCGGATTCGCTTCCCGACAGGCATCGAGTTCCTGCATCACTTCGTCAACCCGTTCGGCGTTGAAGAAGGGAAGTTTCCAGTAACTCCAGAATGAATTATAGGGATCGATCTCACGGCTGAACTCAATCCCCGGGATCCAGCCATTCTTCAGGATATACGCTACCTGCTTTTTGATCTGCTCTGTCGTCAGTTGTGGTAAATAAGAAAATGTTTCTGTGCGCATAGTCATTATCTCCATTTTTCTGAATTTTCCATTTCTATCCCGCCCTCAGATAATCCTTCGTAAAAAAGCGAGAAAAACCTGCTCCAATCATTACTGTCCCAGACAATCCGCTACTGTACCGGCTCGAGCTTATCCACCGTATCAAAATCGAAGCGGATATCCTGCCAGGTTTCCAGGGCTTTTTTCAGCTCCGGAGAAAAGCGTGCAGCTTCTTTGAGGATTTCCGAACCTTCAGCGAGCAAGTCGCGGCCTTCGTTGCGAGCCAGAACCGAGGCTTCGAGAGCGACGCGGTTTGCTGTTGCACCGGCTGCGCTTCCCCACGGGTGGCCGAGAGTACCGCCGCCAAACTGCAGAATGACGTCATCACCGAAAATATGCAAAAGCTCAGGGATGTGCCAGACGTGGATACCACCGGAAGCAACAGGGAACATGCCCGGCATAGCGTGCCAGTCCTGGTCAAAATATATCCCGCGGCTTTTATCTGCTTTGATGGAATCTTCCCGCAGCAGATCGTTGATACCGATCGTAGAAGCGCGGTCGCCCTCGAGTTTGCCGACGACTGTGCCGTTGTGCACGTGATCGCCACCGACGACCCGGCACCATTTAGCCAGCACGCGCCAGTGGATGCCGTGGTTGGGCTGCCTGTCCATCACGGCGTGCATGGCACGGTGGATGTGCAGCAGCATGCCGTTTTCGCGGCACCATTTTGACAGAGAAGTAAACGCCGTGAAGCCGACGGTGAGGTAATCCACCATGATGATGGGTGACTCCAGCTTTTTTGCAAGCTCGGCCCGGCGGTACATTTCTTCCATATCCCCTGCCGTGACATTGAGGTAGTGTCCCTTGCGCTCGCCCGTCTCAGCTTCGGCCTTTTTCACACCTTCCATCACAAAGGAGAAGCGGTCATACCAGCGCATGAAGGGTTGCGAGGTGATATTCTCATCATCCTTGGTCAGATCGAGGCCACCGCGCAGGGCTTCGTACACGACACGGCCATAGTTCTTGGCCGAAAGCCCGAGCTTAGGCTTCATGGTGGCGCCCAGGAGCGGCCGGCCATATTTGTTCAGGCGGTCACGCTCAACCTGAATCCCGTGAGGCGGCCCCTGGAATGTTTTCAACAGGATTCCCGGGATCCGGATGTCCTCAAGACGAAGAGCACGAACGGCTTTAAAACCAAAAACATTACCGACGATCGATGACATCAGATTGGCCATCGATCCTTCTTCAAACAGATCCAGCGGATAGGCGATATAGGCGATGAACTGGTCTTCATTACCCGGAACCGACTCGATACGGTAGGTGCGGCCGGCATAGCGTGCCTGGTCCGTCAGCAAATCCGACCACACTGTCGTCCATGTGCCGGAAGAAGACTCGGCTGCAACCGCGGCCGCGGCTTCCTCCCGGGACACACCGGGTTGCGGAGTAATACGGAACGCAGCGAGAACCTCCTCCTCCCGTGGTGTGTAGCCAGGACTGTAATAGTGCCTGCCCTCCTCACTGTAATCCCGGACACCGGCTGCAAAACTACCGGAATTTTTGACATTGTTGGCATGGTTGACTTTACCCATGTGACACTCCTCAAAATAAATGAATGGCGATAACGGCCCGATAAAGACCCGGAATTTCAATGGCAACGCGTTCCATGCCAAAGACGTGCCACGAAAAATCAAATCTCTTTATATCACATAAAAACAAATATTTATAAATAAAAATTTTAACTCTCAAATAAAAACATGTGACGCAGGAGACACACATACACTTATGACCATCATAAGAAAATCTTATCTTTATTGATCATCAGAAAAACTCAGAACGCAATTCAGCCTGAAAAACAAGGCGTCCAGGGCATAGACAAATAGAGACATACATGACACACACATTGTGCGCCACGCGTGTCAAGGCCTTGGGGTGCGTTTCTTCATTTCTTGACTTTGATGATATAGATACTTATTGTTTCGCTTTATTATGCCGGCAGGGGGGCTGACTCTTCATAGGTGCCACTGTGCGCGATGGTGACGGAGCGGTTTGATTCGCAAGTGAACTCTGGCACAGGAAGAGTCGGGATGAGGGCATTTTTCTCTCTGCGTCTGTTCGGCTGCTCATGAACAAGGCGGAATACAGACGTATTCTGGCCGGAATGTACACGATCCGTGACACCCGGCAACCATGAATATGCCGTCAAAAATATGAATATCAGGCACTGCCTACCGAAACTATATCAGATAACCGCAAGTGATCTGTTACTGCTTTCCCACAACCGACCCATCTCACCGAATCCAGGATAGGTAATGAAGGAATCGAGATTTGTTGACCGGGCTTTTCAACAGTTGCATGCATGTTCATCACGGTTACGCGTGCAGCAGCAGGCTGAAGCCGTAAACCTTTTGTTAGAGCGGTACAGCACCGCTGAAAACCCTCCCACAGCAGAACCGCATAGTTCACAATTGCGCACGCTCCTGAGCGACGCGACCGTTATTTTCTCACCCAATCCCGTCCAGGAAGAAATTTACTGCTCAGACTCGGGCACGGCCTTTGTCCCGAACCGGCTGAAAAAGATGCTGCTGTCGTTGTCAGCCGGCTTCATCGTCCGGCCGGGGACTCTGGATGACCTGCAAAAATTCGTCGCCTGGGCCGCAGAAAACCGCGTGCGCTATACCATCCGCGGGGCGGGCACCTGGCCTTTTGGGGGCTCGGTGGCCATGAACCGCGAGGTCGTGCTCGATCTGTCGCACCTGGACTTTTATCAGCTCTATCCCGAGGAAAACAAACTCGCGGTTGCCGCCGGCACCCTTTTCGCCACGGTGCGCAAAGCGCTGAAGCAGGAAGGATTTGCCCTGCGGCAGGAGATTACCAACCCGCACTCCGGCAGTATCTGCGGCTGGGTGGTAACCGGCGGCATCGGCCTCGGGGCCTATAAATACGGGCACGTACGGGAATCAGTCGAAGCCATGCTCTTCCTGCTGCCGGACGGCACCTGGCAGACCATCACGCCCGAAGACCCCTTGTTCGAGCGCGTTTTTGGCAGCGAGGGGCAGATCGGCATTCTCGCCGGGGTGATCCTGCGGGTGCGGCCGCAAAACCACATCACCAAACCCTACGCCTTCTCCTTCTCCGACGTCCACGGTGCGCAGAAATTCATGCAACTGCTATCGGAATGGAAACTCACGCCGACGACCGTACTCTATTTTGATGCCGACTATGTGCGCACCACGCAGCAGGTTGAGCAGGAGAAAGTCCGCCGCCGTCTCGACAACGCTCTCGAACTGCAGGACGAAGAAAAAATCCGCGAGCTGCGCGAAGAGTTGGAGCTGATCCGCAGCATGGAGGAGATCGAGCATCTCGTGGTGCTGGAGTTCGATGCCCACAAAGATTACGAGCGCTGCCTGAAATATCCGATTTTCACGGCCACGGGCGAGCGCCGCCGCTATCGCTCCATCTCCTTTCAGCGCCTGCCTGTTGCCATGGCGCACAAGCTTTGGGAACACCGCTATCTGCCGGTGGAGATGAAGCCCAAGGGGCCGAGCATGCTGGTCAGCGAGACCATCCTGCCGGTGAAGAAATTTCCCATGTACATGGAGTTTGTCAACGCAGCGGTGAGCGCCTGGACCGGCAACCGGGTGAAAACCGAAGCGCATCTGCTCAATGACCGCGAGATTCTCATCCAGTCGATTTTGCTCGCTGATTCGCGGCGCAAACGGCACCAGCTCTATCTCGGGCTGGTACCGTTCATGACCGAAGCCGCTGTCTATTTCGGCGGCCGCACCTATGGCACCGGCATCTGGAATTTGCCCTTTCTCAAACAGGTGCAGAAGAAGGGCAAAGGCAACTACGTGCAGGAGCTGCGCGCCGAAAAGAGCCGCCTCGATCCGAACAATCTGATCAACCAATGCAAATTCATCAACCAGGCGGGGCGCAAGCTGGCGCTGCGGCTGTTCAAGGGTATTGCGCCGCATTTCTTCCGCACAGCCATGGTGCTGCTGCACTACGGCCGGCGCAAGGGCAAGCGCAGCCGTTCGCCGTTTTATCATCTCGGCAGGCTGTTATGGCACGCGAGCAAAGTCACCCTGCCGCTGATCGTGCCGCCGGAACTGCGTGCCCGGCGCAAGCCTATTCTCGCCATCACCTCCGCCTGCGCCGAGTGTGACAGTTGCGAGCGCGTCTGCCCCACCAGCGATGTCTTTGGTTCATGGGGGATCGCCACACCGATCACCCGGCGCAAGACAGCCAACCGCATCGCCCAGGGCGTGGAGATTTCCCGCGCTGAGGCCCTCGGCTTTCTCGCCTGTACCCGCTGCGATAACTGCAGCCGCATCTGCCCGACCAACATCCCCCTCACCGAACTTTTCGATCTGGTGGAAAAGGATAACCGTTTTCAGCAGGCGCTGGGCATGGACGAGCGCGAAAAAAGCGAATACATCGACCGCTTCTGGCAGATCATGAAGGAAAGCCCGCTCTATCTGCCGCACACCCAGGCACAGCAAAAAGAACAACGCTCGCACCTCGAGCACGGTCTGAAGATCATCTACCCCAAGGGCTATGCCTACGCCCGGCTGTACATCGACCCCGAGACCTGCATCCGCTGCGGCATGTGCGCGCATGAAAACGCCTGCACCTACGGCGCACGCATCGGCCACCCGCGGGAAATCCCCGAATTGCTGCACCGTAACTGTGCCCTGTGCAACGCCTGCATCAACTTCTGCCCGCAAAACAAGGCCATACAAAGCGAGCGCGAACTGGTCAAAAAGCTGATCGACAACGCTGTCGATCTCGACGAGAAAAAGTACTGGAACTCCCGCCTGCACCATTTACGCGACACCACGACGATCCAGCGCACCGGCGAGCTGACGGAAATGGCCGACATCTACGTCACCGAAGATATCATCATGGAGATCGACAAGGAAGCCTCCACCGGGCAGATTCCGGTTTCGGGCATGGGCCAGGGCGACAAGCACCGCGGCATCGGCTTTGACGCAGAGCGCTTTTCGCATTTTCACATCGTCGGCCCGGCGCAGAACCGGCTGCATGAGGGCGATCCGGACGAGGAACTCTCGGTTACGCTCGGCAAACGCCACCGCTACTGTACCTTTGATGCCGAAGGGCACATGCACAACCCACCCTACCCGAAAATCAAACTGAAAACGCCGATTCTCTACAACACCGTCACCCTGGACAGCAACGGCCGCGTCGAGCTGGCATTCATGAAAGTGGCGGAGCAGCAGGACACGCTGGTATGCATCAAGCTCAACCGGCTGCTGGAATATTATGATTTCTTCAAGGAAGAAGGCGGGTATGAACATCTGCCGCAGGTCATCATCCCGCGCGTCGATCACGAGCTTATCCACCACCTCATCGTCAACCCGCAGACCGGGCGGGATTTTCTGCAGGACCTGTGGCGCATGCCCATGTTCGCCCTGACCTGGCACCCGGATATCGCCCGCACGATCCAGTATATCAACGACTCTGTCACCGCGCTGCAGGGTAAAAAGCCGCTGCTGTGCGGTTACCTCGAGGTGACCGAGTACGACATGGTCGGCATGATCGAGCTGCTGCCCGAAGTCCTGCGCAAAATCGAGGCTTTTCTCGATGCCGGCATGGATGTGCTGCACGTGCACGGCAAGCGCAACAAGGACAACTATTTTGTCACCTCCAGCGCCGTGCGCGCTGTGCATCACTATCTGCTCAAAACCGGCCGCCGCCACGAAGTGGCGATCATCGCCTCCGGCGGTATCCGGCTGGCTTCAGACAGCCAGAAAACGATCCAGCGCGGCGCCGAGGCCACGCTGATCGATTTTGCCGCTCTGCTCGCCCTCGATCCCTACGCCTACAAGGCCGCTGCTCATGATCAGACCACGACCGAACGGCTGCTCAACCTCGACATCGAATGGGCGGTGAGCCGGCTGGTCAATCAGATGGAATCGCGCAAAGTGCAGATTCTCGAAGTGCTCGGCGCCTCGGGCTTCAAAGATGTGAAAAAGACCGTCGGCGAAGAGGGCCGGCTGATCGATTTCAACGAACTGGAGCTGCGCATTCAAAAGGATATATTCGAGCGCGAGGAGATCATTCCGGCTTTCAAACACCTGAACGAGCAGCTCATTGCCGAGACTGATGCCGGTCTGCTGCAGGCGCCGAAATACAGCGAGCTGAAAGAGCGTGTCGTTCCCCTGAGCGTGCCGCACTGGTTTTACCAGCTCAGCGAAACCAACCAGACGGTTTATCAGCGCGATCACGTCTGGCCGGGCTGGGTGATCGAAACGATGGGCCGCATGGCCGCGGGCGATCTGCAGATGGCCTACCTGAAAACCGTCACCGGCACAGGGCTGCTCGGCGATGGTTTTGACGTCATGCGCATCCTCTACCAGCGCGACCCGGATAACATCGCCGAGGATGAGCTCGACAGCATCAACACTGCGGTTATGCTCGACAAAGGCCTGATTCTCAACGCGCCGTGGATGTTCGGCGGCAAGTCTGTCGGCTCGATCGGGCTGGATACCTGGCGCGCGCACGTGCTGGCGGTGAAACGGCTGGGCATCCAGTACGACACCGGCGAGGGCGGCTATCCCACCTGCTTTTTCCTCAACCGCAAAGGCGAGCCGATCTTCTTCACCGAGCCGGACATGCAGGAGATCAAATCGTATTTTGAGCATGGCAGGCACTACACCGTGCGGGAAATCCGCGAGACCATCAGCCAGAACGGTTTCAGCGCTGAAAGCCATCCGCGCATGTTCCGGGCACTCGAGCCGTACCCGGAGCTGCAGCCTTTTCTGTTCTATGTCGTCATCGACAGCGAGCACGAGCCGTTCATCTCCACAGAGCTCAAGACCGGTCTGTTCGGCGTCACGCGCGAGACGATCAAAAAAGCCCGGCGCGTGGTTATCGCCTACAGCCAGGGGGCGAAAATGGGCATCGGCGGGCATATTCTGGCGCAAAAAGTCAACAAACTCGTCGCCTATCTGCGCGGCGTCGAAGGGCTGGAGGAGCTGAACCTCGAAGTCATCCAGTCCCTGGCTGAGCGCATCGAACGGCTGGAAAAGCAGGCAGACCATCCCCTGCATGAGGTGGCGGAAAAATTCTACGAGGATATCATCAAATCGCAGGACTCAGGTACAATTCTCCCTGAGCTGAAAACAGCGCTCTGGCACATCCAGCAGCATGCCTATGCGCTGCACAGCGAGAATGCGCTGGACCCGATCGAATTCGAAAACCTGATGCAGTTGTGCGAGGATGTGATTTCGCACTCCTACTCCAGCATCATTTCCCCGTTTCCTTTTCACAACTGCTATTCAATCGAGGATGTGAAATCGTTCATCGACATGGTGCGCATGATCAACCCGCGCGCGGTGGTCTCGGTGAAAGTATCGCCTTCTGTGGATATCGAATTCATCGCAGCCGGGCTGGCACGGATTTCCCGGGATATTACCCTGGAGGCCCTGCAGGCGCGCGAACGTCTGTCTGCCGGCACAGGAGATAGTGCGCTGGAATCAGCCGAAGAGTACGCAAAAAAATATGGCCTGAAGATCGAAATCTGGCTCGACGGCCCGCGCGGCGGCACCGGCGCCTCGCCTAACATCATCAAAGGGCAGATGGGCATGCACATCGAATATGCCATCCCGCTCATCCATCACCGGCTGGTGAAAGACGGCCTGCGCAACCACGTCAACTTTTTCGTCAGCGGCGGCATCCGCACCTATGAGGATGTCATCAAAGCCGTGGCCCTGGGTGCGGACGGTGTGATCTGGGGCACAGCGCCGCTGGTAGCCATCGGCTGCGACCGCAACCGCAACTGCCACGACGGCTGCTCCCGCGGGATCGCCACCAGCAATCTGATCATGCAGAACCTGCGCGATGTGGAGAAAAACGCCCAGCAGATCACCAACGCATTTCTCATTTTGCAGATGCAGATCATCCGCGCGCTCGCCGGTCTCGGCCTGCGTGACATCCGCAGGCTGCGCGGCCGTTTCGATAAAATTCAGTGGCTCGGGCTGAAGGAACGCGTCGATTTCCGGCGGCGGCAGATCCGCGAATATCGCGAGCGCTACTCGGAAATCGCTGACAAGCTGCATCCCACCGGGCAGAGCAACTGTGGTGTCGCCGCGGTGATCGGCACGGAGCCGGTGCCGAGTTATATCCTCGACCGCGCTCTGTTTGCGATGAAAAACCGCGGCATGGACGGCGTCGGTGTGGGCAAGACGCTGTGTTTCCCCGACTATCCGGAACACTATGCGTACAGCATCATGGTGCGCGGCCTGCTGCAGAATGAGGTCGAGGAGATGCTCGCCACCAGCAATGGCCGCGATGTGCGCCGGCATGCCCGCGAAAAGCTGCTCGCGTACCGCAACCGTCTCGCCGAGGCGATCCGCACGGTTTTCCTCGAGCCGGTTTTTGATTTCACCGGCGAGACCAGCGCGGAGAAGGTGCGCGACTGGCGCAAAAGAGACGCCGATGGCAACGAGCGCGACTACCGCGAATTCGGCAACGAGCACACTGATCCGGGCGATATCTACCGCTTTTTCGTCCGTGTCAAGGAGCCGGTGCTGCACCAGTTCATCGAGGAACAGGTACTCAGCAGCGAGCGCTACCGCTACATCCGCGAATATTTCCCGGAGGTGACGCCGGCGAACTATCGCGAGCACGCACGTTTTCTGCAAAAAGCAGAAGACCTGTACGTGTTCAATCACACCACTGCGCTGACGCAGACCCTGTACGTGCACGAACCCCGGCAAGAGTTCTGGCTGCCGTTCATCGAAAGCGAAGATGACACAGCCGGATTTCTGCAAAAACTGAAGAGCGGCGCTCCCCTGAGCCTGGAAAATGTCGATGAGCAGGCGGAAATCTACCTGTATCTGCAGCGCCAGTTCGCCCAGCGCTTTGCGCACAACGGACATGGCGACAAATACCAGCCGCGGGTGCGGCGCATCGCAGCGGTGATGTCGGCGGGGAAAAATTTCGGCGTCTGGAAAACCGCCGGGCGCGAGATTCCCTGGGAAACTCCGGCTGCTCCGAACAACATCATCCACGTGCGGCTGGCCACGGGCAGCGTGGTCGAGCAGATGAACTCGCACCCCTTCGGCAAGCTGCACACCGCCCTGACGCACAACGGCGAAACCACGAATTACGAGGCCCTGAAACAGCGCGTCGAACAGTTCGGACTGCACCCGCTGGCCACCACGGATACCGAGGTTGCCTCGCTGAAATTCCACCTGCTCGCCGACGAGCTGGAGTATCCCGACTGGGCGCTGTTCGAAAGTTTTTCGCCGACCACAGGTGATGATCTGGCCCTGGCGCCGGAACACATCCGCGAGCGGCTGGAGGAGGTGCAGCGCGTCGAGTTCACCAGCAGCCCGGACGGGCCGTACCAGTACCTCTGCCTGCGCCATCTGCCCGGTAAACGCGCTACCGAGCGTGTCGATCTGAAAGACCCCGCAGACCTGCGCCCCAACACCACGGCTTTCTGGATCGACCGGGATGGCGACCGGCCACGGGTGTTCAGCTTCATCGCCTCGGAGGAGCAGGCAATTCAGGAAATGCTCGAGTGTCTGGACAAAGAGGGCATCATCCGTGGTGCCGCTGCGGACATGGTTACCGTCACAAACGGTATGATCAGCCGCTTTTCTTTTGATGAAAAATGCGTGATCCGGCGCGTCGATTTTATCGATCGCTATGGCCAGCCCATCGCCCTGCCAGACCCGGGTGAGCACTATAGCCTGCGACAGAGCAGTTTACGCAAACCGCGCAACGGCGAGGTACTGTTAGACGCTCTGCAGGCAAACAGGGACGATTTGCCCGGCTGGCTCCGAGCCGAGCTGGCAAACTGGAGTTTCGCAACCTTCCGCTGGGTGCTGAAACAACTCTGCGCCAGCAGGACAGCACTTCCGGCGGACACGGTCATCGCTGTGCTCACCTGGCTCATCGACCACATGCGCGGCCTCGATACCGGCAAAAAAGCCAAAAGCTCGATGCTCGATATCACGCGCAAAACCCTGTACGATTTCCTCGATACACTGCCCAAATCCGGAGATACACGCTGGCAACACTGTTCGATCGCGCGCCCGGAGTGCCCGCCCTGCAGCGACGCAGCCAAGCAGGTACTGCTCATCGATGCCACGGGGTATGAACCCGAGGGCACGGATGCGCGCATCAGCATCGCGCCACTGCTGGCGCAGGCGTATGACCTGGGCTGGCGGCGCTTTCTGCTCTACCGCGTCAATGGCCAGCGGTTGATTTCCACCGCAGTGATGGGCACATCCGAGAGCGATGACGTCGAAATCGATGTGTACGGCATTCCGGGAGAATATACCGGCGCTTTTATGCAGGGAGGACGTTTGCGCGTGCACGGCAATTCGCAGAATTTTACTGCCATGGGCATGCACCACGGCGAAATCCGCATCTATGGCAATGCCGGCAAGGTGTGCGGCTATGGCTCCAAAGGCGGCGATGTGTTCATTCTCGGCGATATCGTCGATCGCGCCTGGACGAACTCGGTGAATGACAGTCGCGGCCAGGACCTGCGCGTGCATATTTTCGGCACAGCGAGTAAATATGCCGGTGAGTCGCTGATGGGCGGAAAATTTTTCTTTGCCGGTTTGTATTACGACGCTGCAGGTGCGGTGTGCATCCAGGACCGGCCCTATCGCGGCACCAAGCTGCTCGGCGGTGCGGGGCGCGGCCAGATGCTGTTTTTCAATCCCTTTGACCGCCTCGACCCGGACCAGTATGCGCACGGCAAAATCGAGGAGATAACCGCTGCGGACTGGCCGGACTGGCAGAAGATGATCATCGACACGCTGACCTTTGCCGGCGTCGAGATCAGCGAGGATGTGAGTACAGGCGAGCGCTGTTTCACGGCCGGGGGCAGGCGCTTCACCATCACCCCGGAGAATTTCACTCTGATCGTGGCCAAAGGCGGGCTGAAGGGCTACGAATCTCATTGACAAGCGCGGTTGCGCGCCGTATCTTCCCTGCCTGTGCCGGCGGTAACTTTACTCCGGTTCCACCGATGGTCTGAATGCCGGATTTTGCAACGACAAGAACTGAAAATATGCCCAACAACAGGAGAAAAAACAGTGATTTCAGGAAAGCATAAAGGATTTGTGCTCACCGGCAGGTGGGGTTTTGGTGTGCTTGCGGTTACCATAGCCCTGGCCGGCTGCGGGAAAAAGGACAGCTTCCCGGTGCCACGCGCGGAAAAAGAGTTCCGGGCGGCCGTGCGCAGTGCCCAGCCTCTGACAAAAATGCTCAAGGGCGATCTCAAACGTTTCCTGTACTGGACCAAACCGTACGCGCCTCTCGATCTCGATGTGCGCAAGGCGCGCGATACCCGCGAAGCCTCTCTGCTGAAAAATCACTTCTTCGGCGCTGTCGGCAGCGCAGCCGGCATCAACTCGCGCATGCTGCTCAAAGCCACGGATGAATTCCATTTCTTCTATCGCCGCGACCTGCGCGGCCTGGCTGCCATGAAGAACAATATCCTGCAACTCAGCATCATGACCAACCACTTTCTGCGCTTCCCGAAACTGAACATCCTCGCCCGCTGGGAGGGCGAAGACTTCCGCGTCAACGACATCTACTCTGTTCGCGGCAAAATGGTCGAATTCTCCCCCAGCCCGGTGATGGGACTGGTGCCCTCGCATCTGTCCAGAAAACGGCAAAAGCTCAGCAAGGTGCTGGCTGAACTCGAGCTGCCGCAGCGGGACTTCGACAAGCTGCTGTCGAAAATGGAGCAGCTCGGTGTCGTAGCCATGGTGCGCGAGCAGGATGGCAGTGTGCGCGTTGTCCAGGCTGGCGTATCGGATAATGAGTCCGGTCTGCTTTTCCTGTCGCAAGGCGCTCAGAAACCACAAACCAACCAGGAACGTGCTGATGGCAAGAAGTTCATCCACCTCGAAGAGCTTCGGCCGAATGTTTTCTACTACGTGACCACGTGAGTGCCGCCGGATTGCTCCCCTCACGTTTCCCCACAGCAGCCTACACGTGTCCAACCTGAGGGATTTATTATTTGGAACTAAAAAAGCGGCAAAAGAAGCCATTTGAATGGATTGCTACATTCAATTTTCAGTATATGGTGTCAGGTCGCCGTGGATATTTTTAATCTCTATCTATCCGCATCGTGTCTGGTTATTCCGACCTCTCAGCTTAGTTCTGAAGCCGGGTTGCACCTCGAAGTTCTCGAAGAGAGCTGAAGTATCGTAAAATCAATACCAGCAGTTCCTGCTGGCTATCCATTTAACTCAGCTTGGTTGCTTTTTTTCAGCCAGCCTGCCAGAGCACGGCACGTGCCAACCTCAGAACCGTCATTCCGGTTTCCCCGCAGGGGAAGACCGGAATCTCCCAGACTCAGGCACGTGACCAAAAAGATGAGATTCCGGCTCTGCGCTTGGCCGGAATGACACATGTCGGAAACTGGGCCAAACCTGGTTTGCTGAGTAAACTGGATACCCAGATTAGGACGTGATTTATCGGTGTGAACAGAGCCTCGTGGTGAGAGCACGCTGAATCGAAAGAACAGCCCGCATCTGCCGGGCTTTTCTATTCGCGTACGACTTTTTTCTGATGCAGAGGGATGGTAAGCTTGACCGTGGTACCGACGCCCTCATCGCTCTCGATTTCCAGCGTCCAGCCGAAATCTTTGGCAATACGCTGGGAGATCGGCAGTCCGAGGCCGGTTCCGTCCTTACGGGTGGTGAAAAATGGCTTGAAGATTTTATCGAGATACTCGCGCGGGATGCCCGACCCGGTGTCTGAGATCACAACCTCGGCAAAAGCATTTTCACCACGACCGTGACGCTCGATAGTGACCAGAACTTCCGAGCCGGGTTCACTTGCACTGAAGGCATTCATGAGCAGGTTGATAATGATCTGCCGGTACTTGATTTCATCACCGGTGACGATAACTTTTGAGCGCGGGAAGGCATGCTTGAGCTGCTTTTTCTCCTTGCGCGCCCGAGTGGAGAGAAGACGGATGGTATCGCGCGTCGCCTGCACCAGGTCGAACTCCACCGACTCCGGCTTCGAACGTACGATGCTGAGATAGTTTTCGATCACTTTGTTGATGCGTTCGACATCAAAGATGAGCTGGCGGGCAAACTCGGCATTTTTACTGTCCGCCGGAAAACTGTCGCGCAAAATTTCCGTCGCGCCCTTGATCGCCGCCAATGGATTGCGCACCTCATGGGCCAGACTGGCCGTCAGCTCACCCAGCGTTCCGAGCCGTTCAGCCGCACGCAACTGTTCCTCTACTTCTGTCAGCCGCTCGGATTGCTCCTGCAGCTTGGTATAAGACTCCTGCAGCTCGTGCGCTACTTTTTCATACTTCAGGCGCTCCTCCCGTTCCGCTTCCACCAGCTTGCCCGTGATGTAAGCTACAGCATTAAAAACCACCATCTCGACAAAACGATCGAGCATCACCATATCATGATCATTCCACGCAGTTACGACGTGTGGGGTATAGATGAGTGAAATGGTGAAAGCGACGACCACCCCGCCTGCTACACCAAAACTGAACGCAGCCAGAATGATGGGAACATAATAGAGAATTTTATAAATTTCGTGGTAGTAAGGCTGATGGACGTCGGTGCTGTAGTGCAGGATCGTGATGATAATGATGAGAAAGATGATCAGAACCGCGCTGCGGTAGGTATTGTTGCTGAGCACCAGATTTTTCATACAGGCTCCCAAACAAAAAAAGCCCGAATCGGGCTTGAAAAAGAAAGTAGCGGCGCAGGGACTCGAACCCCGGACCTTTGGATTATGATTCCACTGCTCTGACCAACTGAGCTACGCCGCCATTTTTTTGCAGATTCTGAATTTAGAAACTTC
>WFTM01000054.1 GCA_015485525.1 Candidatus Zhuqueibacterota bacterium
CGGCCGAGCACGCGCCCGCGCAGCACGGCCGTCGAGGGGTCGAGAATGAAATCCACTCGCAGGGAATCCTCAGGTACGGCCGTCGCCGGCGTGGTGCCCCGGCTGGCAAAACCCTGTAACTCTGCTTCGAGTTGATAGCTGCGATCGATTTCAGCCGTGAAAGCATACAGGCCGAGAGCATCGCTTTCCGCCAGTTTCTGGTTCGAACTCCGATCATAAATCATTGCGCCGGACAGGGGTGTGCCGTCTTCCCCGCTGCTCACATGCCCCCAGATTATAGTAGCCGGCGACAAAGGCACATCGAAACGTGTGACCCTGCCCTCGCGCAGAGTAACCTCTGCACTCCATGAGCCAAAACGTTCGTGATATACCCTGACTGCATGATCCCCGGCCGGTGCGTCGAGCTGAAAAGTACCGTAATTATCACTCACAGCCGACCGCTTAACCCCGGATTTTGAGATCAGTTCGATCGACGCACCGGCAACCAGCTCATCGCGAAACAGAACCCTGCCCTCGAACAGGGCGGCACGAAAAAAAACAAAGGTCACTTCCGGACTCTGGCCCTCTTCGAGCCGGACGAAATATTCCTCCGGCGAGGGATAATACCCCGGGTACGAGGGTGTGATCTGCCACGTTCCCCGGGCAAGGGGAAACTCGGCCGTGCCACTGGCGCCGCTGGTCAGACGGATAGTCTCCTCCCCCGCCCTGGCCATATTCAGGCGTACGCCGCTCAGGGGCAGACCATCGGCATCGACACTGGTGATACGCAGCGAAGATGAGACAGGCGCTAAAACGACATCTCCCAAATCGACTACACCCCAGTCATTGGGCACAAAAGCCTGGTAGTCGTCTTTCTGGTATCCCAGGGCAGAAAAACTGACCTTGTCCGGAATTTGCCGTACCGGCAGATTAAAATAACCGGCACCGTCTGTACGGCGCTCATCCCCGCCGGAGGACAGCACACGCGCGAATGGGATCGGCCTTTTCTCCGGATCAACGACCCGGCCGGAGAGAACATTCTCTGCCTGCTCCATTTCAACCACGAACAACGTGGTATCAGCATACGGAAATAAAACCTGCTTTTCATGGACATAGCCGGGCGCAGTAGCACGGACTTCATAGGCACGCAGAGGCAGTGTGATCTGCAGCCATGAGAACTCATCGGTGAAGAGAGAAAAGGGCAGCCCGGTTCCCCCATCGCCGGTAAAATCGAGCCGTGCATTGGGCACGCCAGCTCGTGTCATCCTGTCACGCACGTAATTCTGTGCAAAAAATGTCTGCGCACCATACTGAAAAGAAGACTCCGGCGAAGCGGATAATGCTGCAGGCGACTCAGCTACGATGCGGACGACATAGTCCTTACGCGCGAGAAACTCCCGAGCCCGGAAAAGTGCACTGGTATCCACCGTGATATGATGCCAGAGCAAAATGGTGCCGTCGCCGATATCCGACTGAGCCAGACGTTCATGCAACTGAACGTGATAACGGGTGGCACTGGGCACACTTGTCCAAAGAAAAGTGAGCTCATCCTCATCGACCAGAGAACTTTCGGTCGGAAACAGCAAAACCGGAGAACGCGTCAGCGCCGGCCGGCTGACCTGGAAGGAAGATGTCGAAAGGGGATACAGGTCCCAGGCTACATAGCGCAGGTCTGGAGCAAAAGCAGAAAAAACCAGCCAGTTATACTCCACACCCGGCAGCAGCGGGGGGATATTGCTGTCCGGCCAGGTAGCGGAGAGATCGCTGTCGCCGTAGCGAATCCCGCCTTGCGAGGCAAAAGCCTGCCAGATGATATTGACACCAGACAACGACTCAAACTCACCGGTCTCTTCGTTGTTGACGATCGTCAGAGCACCCTGTGAGAGAACGATGAGATAATAAGGCATGCCGGCGATCGGGTCCCACCGGAACTCGGGATTGCCACCCTCGACAAGGGCACCGTTAGCCGGGGCAACCATGTTGACCGGCACCTCCGGCTGCACATAGATGATAAATGGCACCGAAGTCGCCTGTGGATCGCTGGTGTCTTTGAGAATGCTGTAATAGATACCCACAGGCAAGACTTCGAACCCGGAACTGATCGTCAGACGGCCTTTGCCCGGGTCTCCGATCGCCTGATCATACTCATCGGGGCTGCTGCCGGGCCGGGTGGAAAAGTACAGCCGGCACGTGCGCGTACTATCCCGCCAGAAGATTTCCAGCTTCGATGGCGTGTTGCGGGTGATGTAATTTCCTGTGATGCGTGTTATCACGACCTCGGCCTTATTCTGGGCCTGAACAGAATATAAAAATTGCGGAGCGCGCTGCTTTGCAGCAGGCATGACAACGCGCTGGGCATGCAGCAGGCCGGGGAGAAAAAATACCTGGAGACAGAACAGCAGCAGCTTTCTGCCCCACTCACGCTGAAAAGCAATAGAATCTGTGGTGTGTCTATTTTTCATCATCTGTTCATTCGATACGAGAACAAAAACCGTGTTCGGCTGACAGTACGGAAGGTGAAACACATTTCGGGGCGGCCCATTACTGACAGCGCCGGCCACCGCCTGGATCAGCTCACTCAAGTGTGTAAGAAAAGCCAAAACGTAAAAAAGAGGTAATGCCAAAGCCCAAAGCATAATCCATGCGCATACGTCGAAAATGCGGAATGGTAAAGCCGCCGGAAATACTGAACGTGTACAACAGAAAAGAACGCCGGGTTTGGAGGTTTTCCCGGCTGTGCACGGTCGTCAACGAGGCTGAAGCCACTCCGATCTGGAGCTGTAACCACTCGGCACCGGCTGCGAGAGACAGGGCATTTTTGGGTGCAAAACGGTATTCCCGCTCACCGGATAGCGGAGTAAAGGTGCTGTCGCCGGTGCTGGCATAGGCAAAAGCCAGACCGAGTGCACTCTGATAGCGCTCATAGACCAGCATCACAGAACCATTGCGCCACTGCCCGGAGAGCGCAATCCCTAACCTGCCCGGGAAACTCAAACGCAGACTGGTGAGCCGGGTTTGGCGAGGATGGGTGCCGGTAAAATCATCATCGAGCAGTTGCCCGGCATCGAAGAATTCGCTGCCTTCTTCTGCGCTGAGATTAAAAGCGAGAATACGGTCATAGCTCAGGGTGAGTGCGCCTGACATGGCGATATCGTAGGGTGCGAACCAGGCGACATCCACAGCCCACCGGTCTCCATGGTGCCAGCCAAAACCGAGACGAATGCGCGCTCCGTCACCGAAAAAAGCACCACGTGTCTCGGCACCAAGACTGTCATAATGCGAAGACTGAAGGCTGTTGAAGACAAATTCCTGCGAGCCTGAGGAAATCTGCGCTTCAGGCCGGAAAATCCCCGATGACTCCAGCGTGGTGCTGAAGCTGTCATAACCCAGCCCAAGAGCAAACCCGCGTCCCACCTTTCCGCCAACCGCCAGGGCGTAGCCTGTGAGGATAAATTCCGAGGCAAAGGTACCATTGAGCACGCCGAGCAGACGCAAGGTTGTGCCCCCGCCAGCGGACTGGGTTGCTGCACGGAATTTCATGCCACTGACTGCAAAATTGGTCGCCAGGCGCACCGGTTGGTGCACGGCGCCTCCAAGAGAAAAATACCGGGTTTTAACAATGGCAGAATAGGTTCCCTGACCGCCGGAGAGACTGATTTCCGGACGGATGCTGCTGTCGCGCTGGTCATACAAGCTGTCCGCCGCGGCAAAACGGGCTGTATTATCGCGCAAAGTCGTATTGACACGGTTCTCGACATCGAGGATGGAGTTCAGGTTGAGTGCAATTGGTGGGACATACTCTGAGTACAGCAGGCTTTTCTTCATATATGCCAGGCCGGCAGGGTTCCAGCGTACGCTTTCGCCACCGGGCCGGAGCTGGCTGATTCCAGCACCAGCTCCCGGAAAAGTTCCACTGAGAGCAAACAGGCCACTGCTGCTGACCTCAATTTCGGAACTGATGATGCCGCCATAAAACAGCTCCAGCCTGCTTCCAGTCTGCGCCACTGACACAGTGGCGCCTGCTGCGAACAGCAAAAAAGCTGTCAATCTCTGTAAATAAGCGTACATACACTACCGGCCGTTCCTTGGGAAGGGTTAAAAAGGGACGAATAGACAAACAAGATCGCTGACATCAATTTGCTGGTACCAGCCGAATCTCCTGCAGGTACGGATAAATGTTGCCTCAGTACCGCAACAGACTGAAGCTCACTGACCCTTTTCCCCCTCGATAACGATAAACCCCAAATTTTTGTTGGCAATGGTCAGCCCCACCTTGATGACTCCCTTGATGCTGATCTCCTCACCCTTGAAAGGCACTTTGCCAGCAGGCTTCACCCAGATTTCCCCGGTACCGTCATCGATCAAAACCAGACTCTGTTTGAGAAAAGGTACGGCATAGGTCTGCACTACCGTGCCCTTCACCGTAACTTCCCGCTCGTTGAATTCACCCGGATTGGTCCGAATGTCTCCTATCTTTGTCCGTGAGCCGGCACAAGCCGTGAGCAGCAGCAGAAACATGGCCAGCGCTGTAACGATTTTCCGTGTAGCATTCATCGCAGTTTTCCTCCTGATTCTCTATCCTGCACCATAACAGGATTGTACAATAACATGAACCTCACCCGCCCTTTTTGCCGGGTTTCACCATCCAAACTCGCTGTAGCGGATTCCCTTCTGATATCCTTCTATAGCGTGTCTCACATATGGAATCACATCCTCGGGCAACTCGCTGACAGGATACCAGGTCAATTCATCACACTTATCCGGCTCGCAATTACTAATGTCGTTACTCCATCGCTTTACAGCCATGAAAAAGTCTATGCGTTCATCACTAGACTTCCGGTGCATAACATGGACGACTTCCAGATCATCCATTTTCACACTTACACCAACTTCTTCTTTCGCTTCCCGAATAGCCGCCTGTGTTACAGTCTCCTCCGCTTCAACATGTCCAGCCACCACACTGTATTTGCCATCCTCATAACCTGTGTTGAAACGGCGAAGTAACAGTATTTGTGCTTCTCGTAAAAAGAATAGATGAACCGCAACAATATTTTGGTTTCGCATAGTCACCCCTTGTTGAATTCCTGAACAGCCGCCCATCCCCTAGATTATCCGGTACCGTCCCCTGCCAGCGGATGGATGGCAGGAGGAAGCACTGAATCGTCAGGCTCCTGAAGCGGTAAAGTTATCGATCACCCGCATTTCCGCGAACGGGTGCTTGTGAGCAGCCTGCAACAGTCTGCCCGCGAAAAAACATCAACGGTAAATATAAACATGAGCGTAAGCTCTTGTACAGTAAAATATTACAGGCTGTTGGAAAAATTTCTTTGGCTCTGGTGCCAGAACGTGTGGGTTTCCGGGTAGCCGGTTTTACGCAGCAAACCGGGCCTGGCTGGAGTCTCATCTTTTCGGGCACTACGAACGTTTTATCTCCGAAGATAGATCGTCACCCTGCTCTTGCAAATCCCTTTTTTCTCTCGCTGAGCTCGCTGTGCCCGCAGAGTTTTTCAGTTGTTGATTTTTTTGCTCTGCACGCTTTTCGTGAGGCCCGGGCGCAGGTCTGTTGCTTTATTTTGAGCTTGTTGGGGCACGCTGAAGCGTGCACTACGAACGTTTTATCTCCGCAGATAGGTCGTCACCCTGCTCTTGCATACCTTTTTTCTCTCGCTGAGCTCGCTGTGACCGCAGAGTTTATCAGTTGTTGATTTTTTTGCTCTGCACGCTTTGCGTGAGGTCCGGGCACTGGTCTGCGTGTAGTGCACGCTGAAGCGTGCACTACGAACGTTTATCTCCGCAGATAGGTCGTCACTCTGCTCTTGCAAATCCTTTTTTTCTCTCGCTGAGTTCGCTGTGACCGCAGAGTTTTTCAATTGTTGTTTTCTTTTGCTCTGCACGCTTTGCGTGAGGTACGGGCACTGGTCTGCGTGTTGGGGCACGCTGAAGCGGGCACTACGAACGTTTTATCCCTGCAGAT
>WFTM01000055.1 GCA_015485525.1 Candidatus Zhuqueibacterota bacterium
AACAGGGCGTCACACCGCTGGAGCGGTGTGACGAGAGGGAGGTGTTCGTAGTGCGCGATTTATCGCGCCCTGAATGGCACCAATTTCAGCGATATGCAGGAATCCCATCGGTAATGTGTGCAGACTTTCGACGGATGCGGTATCTCGTTCCGCTTGTGGTGCTGCCGCAGGAGCGGCAACAGGGCGTCACACCGCTGGAGCGGTGTGACGAGAGGGAGGTGTTCGTAGTGTGCAATTTATCGCGCCCTGAATGGCACCAATTTCAGCGATATGCAGGAAGCCCATCGGTAATATGTGCAGACTTTAGACGGATGCGGTATCTCGTTCCGCTTGTGGTACTGCCGCAGGAGCGGCAACAGGGCGTGACACTGCTGGAGTGGTGTGAAGAGACAGGAGGCGCGATTTGATGAGGGACAAAAAAAGCCCGGCAGTGAGAATCTGCCGGGCAGAAAATGTACAGTCACGCTCAGGGTGAGCCATCGACTATCCGGGCTACAAGTCCTTCAGCTCTTTGACCAGGTCTGTAACCATCTTCTTGGCATCCCCGAAAAGCATCATGGTTTTTGGGTCATAGAACAGGCTGTTATCCACACCGGCAAAGCCCGGCGACAGGCTGCGCTTGACGATCATCACGGATTTGGCCTGATCGACATTGAGGATAGGCATGCCATACAGCGGGCTGTCCTTATCCGTGCGAGCAGCCGGGTTGATGACGTCATTGGCGCCGATCACCAGAGCGATATCGGTATTCTGGAAATCTTCGTTGATATCATCCATCTCCACGAGCAGGTCATACGGCACATTGGCTTCAGCCAGGAGGACGTTCATGTGTCCGGGCATGCGGCCTGCCACCGGATGAATCGCATAACGGACTTTGACGCCCCGGTCCATGAGAATCTGCGCCAGCTCCTGCAAGACATGCTGAGCCTGGGCAACCGCTAGGCCATAACCCGGAACGATGATCAGCGAGGAAGCGCTGTCCAGCACCATGGCGGCATCTTCAGCAGAATACTCGGTCACTTTGCTCTTGTCGCCACGGGCCATCTGCCCGCTGCTGTCGCTGGTGCCGACGGCGGCAAAGAGGACGTTGGCCAGGGAGCGGTTCATCGCCTTGCACATGATATTGGTGAGAATCAGCCCGGAAGCACCGACAAGGGCACCGCTGATGATCAGCACGTTATTGTTGAGCACAAATCCTGTGGCTGCGGCTGCCAGGCCGGAGTAGGAGTTGAGCAGCGAGATCACCACCGGCATGTCCGCACCACCGATCGGGATCACCGACAGAATGCCGAGCACGGCTGCCAGGCCGATGATGACATAGATCAGCTCAATCTGAGAGGCGTCCTGCATCAGCATATAGGCGAGGGCAAAAGTAACCAGTAAAAGCAGTGCGTTGGTCGCCTGCTGGCCTTTGAACACGATCGGCGCGCCGCTCATGAGGCCCTGCAGTTTGGCAAAGGCAATCAGACTGCCGAAAAAAGTTACTGTTCCGATCAAGATCGACAACACGATCGTGATAATCAGTTCATTGGAAAACAGAAATGCTTCACCGCGCTCGACATCAGCAAGGTACTCCGACAGGGCAACAAAGGTAGAAGCCGCACCGCCGAAGCCGTTGAACAGAGCGACCATCTGCGGCATGGAGGTCATTTCCACGACCTTCGCTGCGTAGGCGCCTATTGCACCACCGACGACGATGCCGGCGATGATATAAGTATAGTGTAAAATACTCTTGTCGATCAGGGTGACAACGATGGCGATGAGCATACCGATCATCGCGTAGAGATTGCCTTTGCGCGCCGTCTTTGGCGAGCCGAGGTTTTTCAGGCCGATGATGAACAGCACGGCCGATAACAGGTAAAATGAATCTATCAGAACAGACATGTCAGTTTCTCCGTTTTTTTCCTTTTCAGCGTCATCGAATCTGGTTCACGCCCTGTAGTGACGGGCTGCAGACCGGCATCACTTCTCCTGCTTCTTTTCTTTTTTGAACATTTCAAGCATGCGGTCCGTGACCATGAAACCGCCGACCACGTTGATCGTGGCGCAGATCAGAGCGACCATGCCGAGAATCTGGCTGAGCTGGTAGTCACCGGCCCCTGCACTGATAATCGCTCCGACGATGGTGATCCCGGAGATGGCATTTGAGCCGGACATCAGCGGTGTGTGCAGCAGCGGCGGGACCTTGGTGATCACTTCAAAGCCGACAAAAATCGCCAACACGAAGATATAAATCGAAATTAAAATTGTGCCGTCCATATCTTATTCTCCTCCGGAAATAGCGTTGCGAACCATGTCATTCCTGATTTCACCCGCGTGGGTAATGCAGGCGCCACTGGTGATTTCATCTTCAAAATCCAGGGACTGGTCTTCCGCACTGAAAAGGTGGCGGAACAGATTTGTGGTATTTTTGGAATACATCTGGCTGGCATGTACCGGCAGTTTGGCCGGCAGATTGACAGCGCCGTAGATGGTAACACCGTGCTTCTCGATGGTCTCATTGGCTTTGGTCAGTTCGCAGTTGCCGCCGGTTTCTGCAGCCAGATCGATGATGACCGAGCCCTGGCGCATGCTCTTGACCATCTCTTCGGTAATCAGCACCGGTGCCGTCTTGCCGAAAATCTGCGCAGTGGTAATGACCACATCGACCTTGCCGATACGCCCGGCAATGGCTTCCTGCTCTTTTTTCAAAAACTCATCGGATTGCTGCTTGGCATAGCCGCCGCTGGTTTCGACATCTTCCTCAGGCAGCTCCATTTCGACAAAGCGCGCGCCCAGACTTTCCACCTGCTCGCGTACAGCAGGACGTGGATCGAACGCTTCCACTTTGGCTCCCAGCCTCCTGGCTGTAGCGATGGCCTGCAAGCCGGCGACACCAGCGCCGAGCACAAAGACGTTCGCCGGGGGAATGGTGCCCGCAGCGGTCATCAGCAAGGGGAAAAATTTGCCGAGATGGTTTGAGGCGATGAGCACGGCTTTATAGCCGGCCACCGTCGCCTGCGAACTCAGAGAATCCATGCTCTGCGCGCGGGTGATGCGCGGGATGAACTCCATGGCAAACGCCGTGATTTTCTTGTCCGCTAATTTTTTGATCGTCTCTTTTTCTGTAAAAGGCGCCAGGTAGCTGATCAGCACCTTGCCCTCCGGGAGCAGGTCGATCTCGTGCTTACTTCCGGACAGCGCACGCAGAGGCTGCACTTTGATGATGACATCTGAACTCTTGTACAGCTCGGCTTTATCTTTGACCACAGCTGCACCAGCTTCCTTGTACTCCTCATCGCTGAAGGAAGAACCGGCGCCGGCACCACTCTCGACCAGGACCTCATGATTTCCTTTGGTCAAGGCGCTGACCATCGAAGGCACGAGAGCGACTCTGGTTTCACCTTCCGTTATTTCTTTCGGGATACCGATTTTCACTGGACACCTCCTGAATTTAACCTGGGAAATTCATAGATTTTTGCAAAGCAAACATAACTATAACTTTATTAACGAGTTCCAAAGAAGACCCGCCTGGTAGTACGGGAAGCTCGCGGTCTCGGGCCACAACGTTCACATGAGGCTCGATTCAGCCCCGATATGATGGCAAAATCGGTGCCAGCAGGCTGGTATAAAATCTTTTCCCTCGTGAAGGCAGAGCAAAGAGAAAAACACGGGCTTTACCGCGATCGCCGGGCCGGAATTCACGCCTGAATCATGCGGTGCACCGCTGCGCGAGGTGCTGGCACTGCCGCCTTTGTGTGCACAGTCCGGGAATATGCCTGCTTCTTTTCTGTCTGTGATATTTCTGGAGCGTGACGGCTCCGGGTAGAGAGTCCAGCCCGGCGAAGAACACGCCGGACTTTGCCAGATATGAGAAAGCAATTTTCGCTATCAGGAAACTGAGAAGCTGTGCGAGGTGTGGTGTTGCCGGTCGTGCCTTTGCAGCGGTCGCGGCCGGCATGCCGGATAAAAAACAGAATCATATTTTTCAGCGAGCAAAGATAAGCGGCCTTTATAGCAAATACAATAATAATAATACCAAACAATCACCGTTTATTCTTTTTGAATGTGCACTTCGTTCAAAAAAAGCAACTGACCGGGATCCCCAAGCCGGGTCGCGCCGGCTTGACGCCTCCGGCAGTCTGCAGCATAGCATAGAGGTTACATCATTTTCCGGCTCTTCCTCACATCGTGTGGGGTGAATACCTCCCTGTTCTGGCGAATTCGGGTCTCCTGCTTTATCGTGATCCCTGCGCTGCCTCAGGGGCGGCTTCGAACCGTATGGCACAGACATGACGGGCCTGAACCTTGCGAAGGCCCGTAGCCTTCGCAAAGTTTTGAAGTTTCACAGCGACGAGAAAAATTGTTGTTTTTTCATCACCCTTTTCGTATTTGTGCTTATTTTTCACCACTTTTCTCCAATTTCGGTATTATTTAAATTGACTCTAACTATATTTATCTTAATAAATACCATTCCGGAAGCTTTCATTTTTTTGCCGGCAACCGTGAATAATCAAACTGTAAAACTGCATCTGTGAGGACAGGATATGAGCAAGAACGACATGGGCATGGATCGCTTCAAACAAATTCAGGAAATCATTCTGGGAGAATTCGCTGATGCCTGGGAGAAAAAACTCGATGATATCAACAAACGCCTTTCGCAACTGAACAGCACGATGGAGAAAAACTTTTCCACGTTCGACCAGCGCCTGCAGGAGCTGGAATCAGCCTTGAACTCGCGCATCGGCGAGACCGAGTCCGGTCTGACGAAAAAAATAACCACTCTGCGTTCGGATTTCGAAACGTTCCGCGACACCTTCAGCACGGAAACAGCCCAGGGCCTTGGCCGCAAACTGGACATCCAGACGATCAGCAGCCTGTTTGCCGAGCTCAGCGATCGCCTGCAAAACCACAACAGCGAAACAGCCGGCTGAGACAATCCCGTCTGCCGTACGTGTTACTCACCCAAACCGTGATATGACCTATGCCGAACTCCCCATCCGCAGGTGATATTGATAAGCTGCGCCAATTGCTTTTCGAAGAAGATCAGGAAAAAATCCAACGGCTGCAGCAGGAGATCGAACAGATCAGGCAGCAGATATCCGACAAAGAGGCCCTGATCGAAACGATCGACCCCGTCGTCGGCGATGCCATTTCCCGGCGAATCGGACAGGCCAAAGATGAGATGGCCGAAGCCCTGGCGCCAGTCATGGGCGCAGCAATCAAAACCCAGATCGCTACAGCCAAGGATGATATCGTCGATGCGCTCTACCCGGTCATCGGCTCCACGATCCGCAAAGCCATCGCCGAGGCCATGCGCAACCTGGCCCGGTCTGTTAACGAACAGGTCGAACGGGCTCTGAGCTTCCGCCTGTGGAAGCAACGCATCAAAGCCAGGCTTACCGGCGTGCCTCAGGACCAGCTTATCCTGAAAGAAGCACTGCCCTTCACCATACACGATATTCTCTATATCCATCGCGAAACCGGCATTTTACTCGCTCATTTCGACCCATCTTCCACCTCACGCAGCAGCGTGGACCAGGAGCTGGTCGGCGGTATGCTCAGTGCCATTACAGATTTTGCCCGTTCAATTACGGAAGAAAACGAAGCAAAGACGCTGCGCGAAATTCAGTACGAAGATATGACGATATTCCTTGAAATGGGACGCCATGCCTGGCTGGCGATCGTGACCTCCGGGGCCGAGCCAGACCATTTCAGAGATCAGGCCGCCCGGTACGAAAATATGCTGCACAACCGCTTTCACAAGCAACTGCGCAGCTTTGACGGCGATGTATCCGCTTTTTCTGATGCGCACACGCTGATGAGGCAGCTCTATAACCGGGTCATGCATCCAGAGGACATCGCGAAACAGACAGGAGCGCAGGAACAAAGCGAAAACCAAGGTTTGCGTTATCTCTTTGCCATCCTTTTTATCGTGGTGCTCTTTTTCGCCTGGCAGAAAGTGCCCGATTACCTCGCAGCCCGCAAACTGAAAGCCCAGCTGCAGGAACACCTGGCCGCCACCGGAAGCTCCCTGCCCTCTGATCTCGATCTTCGCGTTGACGGTAACCGGATTGTCATCAGCGGCCTGGCTGCAGATGCGGCACAACATCGCCAGATGGTCGCTTTTCTCTCCCGGAATGCCGATTCCCGCCTGGTCATCGATAAGCTGCGCAATGCCGGACCGGCAGCATCTCTCGCACAGGTTCGCGAGGCAGCCATGCAGCGCCTGGCCGGAGAAACCGACATCGATCCATCGACACTGCAATTCAATATCGACAAGGACGTGCTGACCATCAGGGGAACGGTCAGCGACCAGAAGCAGCGCTTGCTCGTCGCCTCCCTTCTGGCCGAAACACTCCCCTTTCGGGTGCTCATCAATGACCTGCACATCGACAGCGCGCAGCAAGCGGACACGAGCCGCATCTATTTCCCGCGCAACTCTATAGTTATGACCCCGGCTGACACGGCAGCTCTGCTGCAATTTATCAAAAAAAACACAGCATCCGCCGGTACTTCCATCCTGGTTAGCGGATATTCAGATGCCTCAGGGACACGGGCAACACAAAAGCGTATCGCTGCGATAAGAGCAGAAAATGTCCGCCAGTTTTTGATCAAAACGGCCGGCATTCCTGAAGATAAAATCACAACCCGGAGTTTTGCTGCGACAGCACAGGCCCTGCAGGACAGCAGCGAGAGCGCCCAGGCGCAGAGCCGGCGGGTGGAGGTGGTTATCGAGAGAAAATAGAAGGAACAAGCTGGCCCGATTCATTCCGCATAGTACGAAATGCACCTTGCGCAGAGGAACTGGAGATAACAGAGTGACGGCAAGATTATTTGGCTCTACCGCAAATCGTGTTGGGCGCCAGGTGTAACGCGACATTCATGTCGCGTGGTACGGCCGCCTAAATATTAAACCAGGACCAAAAACTGCCCTGCAGGAGCAACCGGCGGGGCGACCCTGCACCGTGCGGGTCGCATCCGGAATTATATCGTCAACAATCCCCCAAATTGGGCCAGGAACAAATATCATTTTTAAAACCCACACAATCTAAGGAAGAGCCAAAAGATTCATGACGACCTGACAGTAAAGACTGAAAGTAGTTCTTATCCGCGGTTTCTCTCGACTGATAGCGGAACTCGCAGGAGCCCCGACCGCGGGGGCGCCCGAAGTGTTGCCACTTCGGCTACGTCTCGCCTGTATCCGCATTCGAGCTGGAGGTAAGGGAGAGATTGCAGAAAGAAGGAGCTCAACGGACAGATGCTGTGCACGAGCACACGTTTTGTCCTTCCGGTAGCGGAACACGCAGGAGCTCCGAACCCGGGTGCGCCCGAAGTGTTGCCACTTCGGCTACATCTTGCCTGTATCCGCATTCGAGCTGGAGGTAAGGGAGAGATTGCAGAAAGAAGGGGCTCAACGGACAGATGCTGTGCACGAGCACACGTTTTGTCCTTCCGGTAGCGGAACTCGCAGGAGTTACGAACCCGGGTGCGCCCGAAGTGTTGCCACTTCGGCTACGTCTCGCCTGTATCCGCATTTGAGCCGGAGGAAAAGGGAGAGATTGAACAAAGAGAAAAGGTTCGCCGGGTGGATACCAAAAAATAAACTGCTCAGGTCAAGCTCAATAAATATGAACTGCTCAGAATATGAATATCTCTGTTTACAGCAAAAAAATCTGTATGCTGGGAACCTTCGGTGCCGGGAAGACCAGCCTGGTGCGCCGGTTCGTTCACGGCATTTTCGAGGAAAAATATCTTTCGACGATCGGTGTGCACCTGTCGCACAAAGCCCTGTCAGACAGCCTCACCGGGATACAGTTCAACCTCATCATCTGGGACCTGGCGCATATCGAAAAATTCACTGCAGCGACACGCAACTATTTCCGCGGTGCTGCTGCCGCGATCATCGTGCTCGACCTGACCCGTGAAAGCAGCTTTGCTGAAAAACAGATCAGGATCAAAGAGTTTATCGAATCAAACCCCGAAGCTGCACTCGTTTTTGCCGGCAACAAAACAGACCTGCTCGACAGCCACGAACAGGCGGAGAGCGAGCTGCATGCTTTTGCTGCACGCTGGCAGGCGCCTGCCGTCCTCACCAGCGCCAAAACCGGTGAAAATGTCGATTCGCTCTTCGAGCTCGTCGTCGCAGCCATGCCGGAAGCAAAAAAACGATGAATACGAAAAACATTCTCTCGACTGTCATCCGTGAAACCGGCGTCGCCTATGCGCTTTTCGACCACAGGCTGCAGCTCACCGGCTCAGACTTCACCAGCCTGCCCTGGTTCCTGCCGCAAGGCTGCCCGGCTGAGGCCGGCGACATCTGGACTCTCTTCCCCGAGCTGATCGGCAGCGAGCCATTAGTCGATAGCCTGCTTGCAAAGCGTAAAAAACGCTTTGTCCTGGAAAAGATCAACAAGCTCGGCCCGGACGACCGGCTCTATTACGCCGACCTGCAGTTTATGGCCCACTCGTTCCAGCAACCAGCCAGCCGGGGCGTGCTCGTGCTCATCTTCGATCGCACAAGCCAGGTGGCCGCCGAGCAACAGCTTCAGCAACAATACTATGAACTCCAGTTACTGCGCAGCAGACTTGCTTCGCAACCGGGATTTCTCAGCAATGCCATCCTGGGCGCCTCGCCCGCTGTTCAGGAAGTCCGTGCCTTTATCGAGCGTATCGCCAACCACAACACCACTGTGCTGTTGCAGGGCGAGACCGGCACAGGCAAAAGCCTGGTAGCGCGTGTCATTCACAACCTCTCGCCACGCTCGGCAAAACCTTTCGTCGAAATCAACTGCGCCGCCATTCCGGACACATTGATGGAGTCCGAGCTGTTTGGTTACAAAAAAGGAGCGTTTACCAACGCCCAAAGTGACAAAAAAGGCCTTATTGAAGAAGCGAACGGCGGTACGCTCTTCCTTGATGAAATCGGTGAAATGCCCCTTTCACTGCAAGCCAAACTGCTGACTTTCCTGGAACAGAAAGCCTTCCGCAGCCTGGGCAGTACAGATGAAAAACGCGTCGATGTCCGCCTTATCGCTGCCACCAATCGCGATCTCGGCAGAGCCGTCGCGGACAACGACTTTCGTCAGGACCTCTTTTATCGCATCAACGTGGTCTCATGTACCCTGCCGCCACTGCGCGAAATGGACGACGACGTTCTCTTACTGGCGGAACATTTCATCGAGCTGCTGCACTTCGAAGTCAACGAAAAAGTCACCGGCCTGAGCCCTTCTGCAAGGGCCAAACTGCTGAGCTGGCACTGGCCAGGAAACGTGCGCGAGCTGCGCAACGTCATCGAACGAGCGATGATTTTTGCCCGCCGTGACAAAATCGAAGCCAGCGATCTTTTACTCAGCCTCACACCCGCACCTGGCGGCGGGGATGACTTCACCCTGCCTGCCACGGGTTTTTCTCTCGAAGAACATGAGCGTAAACTGCTCGAGCAGGCCTTACAGCACTGCCGTGGCGTTCAAAGTGCTGCCGCGGCACGCCTGGGCCTCAGCCTCGATACCTTCCGCTACCGCATCAAAAAATACGATTTGAACCCACGCGACTATTCCTGACCCGCCGTGCCGGGGCCCAAACTTTCCATAGTTTTTCTCAATGTGAATTTTTCCGACGCATCACCAGCATCATCGTAGCCGGTTAACTCAGAATATCGACATCCCATATCCCGGCGGACAGGGACTCCAAAAAGCTGCCATCCAACCCTGCGACACATCGGTACTGCGCAACGTCCGGCCGGAATGATGCGACTCGATTACTGGCTTGATGCAAGTGAGATATCCTGTGCTCCCTCGCACTCCATGCGGCTTTTCGCGATTGGTCATTTCACCACCCGGACAGCCATTTCACCACCACCCCTTTCCTGTTGCCAGCCTCGGCCCGCTTTAATCTCACGCTGAAAAAACAGGGGCAAAAAGATATTTTTACGGCACTTACCACATATTAGAATCAAAAAAATTACTCTCACTCAGTGATTGGCATGGGGTTTGTCTAAACAGGCCGCGTCCGGCACGGTGCATCCCCGGATAATGTGACAAAGGGAGCAACACCTGGCAGGAGTAGCGCAGGCATTCAGGACAAGGTAATCCAGGACGAGGGGAGTCAGGGCGGCCTGCGTTACCCTGTTATTCTGTCAACGGTGAACCAGGGAGTTAGGTCGATGGAACTCCATCTACGCTGCCGGGCCTGCAGAGAGATGAACTCATTTCATCTCGACCAGTTTTTGGGACGATATGTCATCTGCAAAAAATGCAGGGCCAAACTGGATTATTTCGCGCTGAAGGAAGATGAACAGGGAACTCATGCGCCGGATCATGCCGTTGACAAACACAAGCAACAGGATAAAGACGACTCGAGCGAGAACGGTTCATAAATCTTGCACGAATTACTGATGACAGATGCCGGAATCTCATCTTTTCCGGCGCGTGCCAGAATCCGGGAGATTCCGGTCTTCCCCTGCGGGGAAACCGGAATGACGATTCTGAAGTAGGCACATGCTGTTGTCACGCCGTCTGGTTGAAAAAATGCAACCGTGATGAGTTAAGTGGATAACCTGACAGATGCTTTGCCGAACAAAATGATTCAACTATTCCGATTCCCACTCAGCAGCGTTGATTGTGCACATAAATCGGGATAGCCAGACAAAATGATCCATTCGCGCCTGCTGTACGCAAAGCACTGTGAGATGATAAAGGCAGGCGCCAGTATTAACACACACTCTGAGGGTTCTGTATGGAAAACTTTCCTGATTTTGCAAGCCAGGCAATAGATTTTGCCTGGAAGATCGGTCCGGGGCTGATCGCAGCTATCATCACTCTGATCGTTGGTTTGTGGGTCATCAAATTCATTGGCTCCCTGCTGACCAAAGCACTGGAGCGCAGCAAAGTAGAGGTTTCGCTGCAACACTTTCTCTCCAGCCTGGTAACGGTGCTGCTGAAAGTCATGCTGTTGATCAGCGTTGCTTCCATGCTGGGTATCAACACGACTTCCTTTGTCGCGATTATCGGTGCGGCAGGTTTGGCGGTGGGCCTTGCGCTGCAGGGCAGCCTGGCTAACTTCGCCGGCGGCGTCTTGATCCTGCTGTTCAAACCCTACAAAGTCGGTGATTTCATCGAAGCACAAGGTTTTGCCGGCAGTGTGAAGGAAATCCAGATTTTCAACACCATTCTGAAAACCGGCGATAATAAAATCATCATCATCCCGAATGGCCCTCTGGCCGGAGGCAACATTATCAACTATTCGACCATGCCCACGCGGCGCGTTGACATGACATTTGGCATCGGTTATGATGATGATCTGAAAAAGGCGAAAGAGGTGTTGCAGCGCCTTGTCAAGGAAGACAGCCGCATCCTCAGCGATCCCGAGCCGATGATCGCTGTCTCGGAGCTGGCAGACAGCTCAGTAAATTTTACCGTACGCGTCTGGTGCCAATCAGGGGATTATTGGGGGATTTTCTTCGACATGCAGGAGAAGGTCAAGCTGACTTTTGACCAGGAAAAACTGTCGATTCCGTATCCACAACAGGATGTACATGTTTATAATCACTGATTTTTAACGATCATAATTTGAAAATCTAGTCCCGTTCTGCGGGTCGGGGACCCCCGTATGCTACTCCCTGAAAAGGGCAGGCATATGCCGGCCCGCAGATAATTTTTCGCCACTCATGTACGCTCCCGTCAAAAAAGATGACTCTTCAGTGATCTCATGAACATCTGCCGCGTGCTGCCGATTTCCATTGGCAACACAATGAAAACCGTCATCTCAATTTCCGGAGCAATTAAAATGGAAAATTATTATCTTGCCACAGTTTTAGCAGGCGCACTGGTCGCAGGGCTCTTAGTTGGTCTGGCTCTGATCAAACTGACCAACAGAAGCATGGGCCGTAAGAAAAATGGTAACCACGCCGTCTGACTCCTGCCCACCACCCTGCCGGCAGCTCCCGGCAACTCATCACCTGTAACCGCCGCTGATTTGTGTAACCCGATTCAGTTATCAATTCCCGCTTTAGGGGAATCGTGATGAGAAAAAAATTTTCATCGATGGAATAATGTACCTGTTCAGCCAGCGCGACTGTGCATCGTATGAGGGAATGGAACCATCATTGGGGCAGGTGGTCTCTCGTTTCGCTCGTGGACTGCCACGGGAGCAACAACAGGGACGTCACGCCGCTGGAGCAGTGTGACGAAAGGTATTTACGCCTGATTTTACAAAATTTGTAATTCCTTCAGGTTAAACGGACATTTTCAGAAGAGGAGTTTTTCATGGAGAGAGGATTAAAAACCATTTTGCCGGTGGTCATCTTGCTGTTTGCAGTTTCGGTCGTAGCGCAGGAAAAGCCAGAATACGGCTGGAACAATGAAATAATCGGAAACCTTGGCCTGAACCAGGTCGGTTTCGACAACTGGTCTCAGGGTGGGGAAAACGCTTTTTCCTGGCAGTTTGACCTGAACGCAAAGTTCATCAATACTTCGGAGAAGGCCACCTGGACGACGACCGGCAAGTTTGCCTATGGCCAGTCCCGCGTCGGCGATCAGGGAACACGCAAGACCGTCGATGAGGTCCGGCTGGAAAGCGTTCTCAAGTTTAATATCGAAAAAGCTGCCGAGCCATACCTGAGTCTCGCCGGATGGACTCAGTTTGCCGATGGCCTCATCTATGGAGAGAACAGCAGCAGCACTGTGGTGTCCTCTTTTTTCGACCCCATCTACCTGACGCAGAGTGCGGGGATCGGCTTTGAGCCGGCCACAGGCCTGAAAGTTCGCGTCGGTGCCAGTGCAAAGCAGACCTTCACCGATTCCTTCCCGGCACCCTATGCCGACAACCCGGACACGCCTGAAATCGAAAAGACGCTCTCTGAATACGGCGCCGAATCAGTCATCGATTTTACCCGCAAGCTCAGCGAGGACCTGATTTTAAAATCCAAAATGGAGCTGTTTTCCAACATCAAAGGCGTGGATGAGATCGATGTCAACTGGGATACGCAGATGACGGCAAGGGTAGCCAAATACATCAACGTCAATCTTGGCATCCGGCTGCTCTACGACAGAAATATCTCCAAAAAACGCCAGCTCATGCAGTCGCTGGCGATCGGCTTCACCTATACTTTTTTATAATTTCCTGCCCAATCCATACCAGACGGCGCCCGGGAGCATATTCCCGGAGCGCCGTTTTTTTTCTGCCTTTGCCATCCGGAGAGGGTTCATCTTTCATCTCGTCACACCGCTCCTGCGGTGTGACGCTCCCCCGACGCTCCAGCGTCACTTCCACTGCCACTGCAAAAGCAAGTATGCCCACTCCTGCCCCGCCCACACGATATGAGGACAGGTCAAATTAATGAGAGCGGTCATCCATCAAATCATGTGGGGAGATGGACTGAAAGGCACGATAAATCGTGCACTACGAACGCCTCATCTCGTCACACCACTCCTGCGGTGAGACGTTCCTCCCGACGCTCCTGCGTCATTGCCGCCCCTGTCCTGGCCCGGTTCTCTGAGGTTAAAAAAATGTACAATCTCTGCATCTCCATGCCGGGTGGACGATACACTGCGTAACCGGCAGAATGACAAAAAGGTTACCATGTATCGTCCTGAAAAAACAATCGCTCACATTTTTGGCAGGCTGTTGTGCCTGACCATTTTCTTCGCAGCCAGCGCGCTGCACGCATCCGGCGACCTGCACTCTTCCGTTGCAGTCAAACGCCACGTGCTGGCTCTGTATGACAGCAGGGTTTTCGGCCATATCAACGAGACCCCGGTGCACGAAAATCTGGAAATGGTGCTCAATCATCTCGGCTGTATCGTGGACTATCACGATCTCCAGCAGGGATTACCGGCTGATGAGGATATGGCCCGCTACCATGCCGTCATCGCATGGTTTGAGGCCAACGCCTTCGATGACCCAGATGCCTACCTGCGCTGGATCACCCGGCAGGTTGCCTCGGGTGTCAAATTGATCATCCTCGGGCAGCCGGCGGATTTCAGACAGCGCGAAACAGGAGCCCCGGCGACTCCGGAATTGGTTCAGCGGTATTTCGAAACCCTGCAGGTCAAAATTCAGAGTGAGCGTTGGACTGACAACCTCGCCCGCATCGAAGTACGTTTCAAAAATCCAACCCTGGTCGAATTCGAACGTTCGCTGCAGCACGAATTATCCTACTATATCCGCATCCTGCCGCAGCACCCCGACACCGAGATCGGCCTCAGTCTCGGACTGCGCGGCGAACCCGACAGCGACAGCGCCGTCATTTTCGATTCACCGCGTGTGGCGATGGCAATTTCACCCTATATCATCTATGTGGAACCGAACACATTTCGCCGCAAATGGCGCATCGACCCTTTTGCATTTTTTGAAAAAGCGCTCGGACTACAGCAGATACCACGCCCGGACATCACGACGCTGAACGGCAGCCGCATCTGGTTTTCCCACATCGATGGCGATGCCCTGATTTCAACTTCCCAGCTTGCCAGCGGCCGGTACTGTGGCGAGGTGATTCGCGACTCCGTTCTGCAGCGCTATCGCTGGCCCGTGACCGTATCGGTCGTGGTTGCTGAATTGCTGCAAAAACCACAATTCCAGAACATAGCGCGCAGTATTTTCGCTCTCCCCTATGTCGAGCCTGCGAGCCACACGTTTTCCCATCCTTTTTACTGGGATGATAACTATTCTGATAAAGAGAAGTACTCAACACGCCATCTCGCTGTACCCGGTTATCGCTTCGACGCCCGCCACGAAGTAATCGGTTCGATCTCGTGGATCGACAAACTGCTGCCGCCGGGCAAGAAAGTCCGGCTGCTGCTGTGGTCCGGCAACTGTGAGCCGACGCCGGAAGCCCTGCAAGCGTGCGCAGAAATCGGGGCGTTGAATATGAACGGCGGTGACACCATTTTCGACGGAATCCTCAACTCATACGCCCACGTTGCGCCGCTGAGCATCCCGGTCGGGAATTACCGGCAAATTTACACGGCAAACGCCAATGAAAACATCTACACCAATGAATGGCATGGCCCCTTCGATGGGTACCGTGCGGTGCTGGACAGCTATGAACGCACGGAACACCCCCGTCGAATTCGTCCCATCAACGTGTACTACCATTTTTACATGGGCGAAAAATGGGCTTCTCTGAACACACTGCACCAGGTGCTGCGATCCACAACGCAGACGGAGGTCGCGCCTGTCTTTGCTTCAGAGTATGTCGAAAAAGTGCTCGGTTTTTTTCAGGCGCGGATTGCCAGACTGTCGCCGGATGGCTGGCTGCTGACAGAATATGGTTCCTGCAGGACATTTCGAATAGACGGGACGCAGCGCTTTCCGGATTTGCAGCGCTCGCGTAATGTGATCGGTTTTCTGCACTACCAGGGCAATCTCTACGTGCACCTCGGCGAAGAGGACAGTGCCGAACTCTGGCTGCAGGACAGTGCTCCGGAGCAGGTCTATCTGCACAAAGCATCCCATGCGCTCAGCGGGCTGAAGCTGGGCAGGGACAGGCTGCAGTTTTCGACACGCGGGTTTGGCGCAGGTTTTTTCGTCTTTGCGAATGTCGCGCCCGGACAGCGCTGGCTGGTGCGCAGCGGTGAGAGAACGTGGTATGCTGCCAGCGACAGCAACGGCCTGCTGCGGATCGAGACTGAGATGGCGGGCCGGCAAGAACAGCGTATCATCATTACCGCGGAGTAACGATGGGAAAGGTTCTGCCGAAGATAATGCTGGCACTCGGGCTTTCGGGCTGTGCTCCGGCACTGCGCCAGCCCTTTTTCGCAGACCGGACGCCGCGCAACTGGGTGTGTGTTTATTCGGCCACGGTAGCAGCCGAAGATCTCAGCCGCTTCGATCTGGCGGTTCTGGATGGCGAAAACCCACCGGACCTGCAGCAGTTCGGTACAAAGAAGCCGTTGTTGTTCGGGTATCTCAGTCTGGTCGAAGTTGGCGAATGGCACAGCTACCGCAAACAGGTCGAGGACTGCTGCCCTCTGCTGGGCGAAAACCCCAACTGGGGCGGTGCCTATATCGACATCCGCGAGCCTGGGTGGCACGCACTCGTGCTCGACAGTATCATCCCCGGAATTCTTGCCCGGGGCTTCGACGGCCTGTTCCTCGACACAGTGGATACGGCGGAATATCTGGAAAAATATCACACAACAAAACACCCGGGCATGCTGCAGGCCGCAACCCGTCTGATCCGCGCAATCCGGCAGCGGTATCCCGAAGTACCGCTGCTGCTGAACCGCGGCTTCGCCCTCGCCGGGGCTGTTGCTGATGCCATCGATGGCGTGGTTGCCGAGTCCGTTTTCGTCGTGCAAAAGGATGGGGCGCCTGTGCTGAACACAACCACCGCGCTGACAAATACGCTCGATCTGCTTCGCTCGCTGCAGCGGCAGGGTCTGCTCATCCTGACCCTCGATTATCTGCCGGTGCAGGATAAACGGATCGATGACGTCATCCGCCGCGTGCGGGCGCTGGGCTTCGTACCGTACATCAGCACGCGAGAGTTGGACAGAATTTTCACACACACCCTCGAGTAAATGCAATGGGAATACGTTTCGGCTGGATTTTTCTTTTCGTCGCAGCTGTGCTCACCGCTTCGGTGATGATTTTTGCTTCAGATACGCGACTGGTGGATTTGCAGGTTGCGTCGGGGCGCTACCATGAGGCCATACGCAGCTACCACAGACTCATCGCTGAAAATCCGGGCAAAGCAGCGGAGTTATACAAAGGGCTGGCCCTTGTGTATGCCCGCATGGATAAAAAAGAGCTCGCCGAGCAAGCTCTGCTCGAAGCCTGGCGCGCGGGCAACCGTGAGCCGGAGGTGCTGCTCCAGCTCTATCAGCTCGCTGCTGCCCGAGAAGACCGTAAAAGCGTCATCCTGTTTCTGCGCCAACTGCGCGAAGTCGAACCGGAGAGTCCGGTCTATCCGGGACTCCTCGCCGAAGCCTATGTCTGGAATCAGCAGCCGGAGCTGGCACTGAGCCTGTATGACAGCCTGATTGCTTCAGACAATTTCTCGCCAAACATGCTGCTTGCGGCAGCACGCCTGCACCGCGATCTCGGGAACTACCGCGCTGCTATCGATCGGGTGCTTCGCTATCAGACGGTGAACGGAGACTATAGCCAGCGGCGGTTTCTGGCTGAGCTGTATCTGGCGGCAGGCGAGAAAAAACCCGCAGCCGCGCTGTTCGAACAGATTCTGGCGGAACGCCCGGGCGAAACCGCGCTGCGGTCGCGGTTGATCGATCTGTACATGTGGATGGACCTGCCGGAAAAAGCCGTCGCCCATCTCGACCGCATGGCCGACGGCGGCAGCAACTCTCTGGCCGCCAGAGAACGCTTTTTCGAACTGCTGCGCACCTACCAGCCCATGGCGGCAATCCGGCTGCTGCAACGTAAATTGGAACGCGAACCGCGCAACAACGCGATCCGCCATCAACTGGCAGCACTCTACCTGCACATCGGGGAAAGCGAGCGGGCGGTGACCAGTCTGCGCGACATCCTGCGTACAGCACCCGGCGACACCAGCGTCCTGCGCGAAATTGCACGTATCCGTGCTGAGCGTCGCCGGCCGGATAAATTCACCGAAGCCATGAACGCCCTGCTGGCTGCAGATATCTATGACCAGAAGCTCATCGACAAGCTGATCATCCAGTATCGCTACGAAAAAGAAACCCGGCGACTGCAAGACCTGCACACACAACTCATCGCCAGCGGCAACAGCACGGAGAAGACGCTGCGTGATTATGCCGGCCTGCTCTACCAGACCGGCCGATACAGAGAAGCAGCCGTGCAACTACAGGAGCTGTTGAACCGTTTCCCCGGCGATGCCGAATTGCGCCTGCAGCTCGCCGCAGCGTACGAAGCCGCAGGAGAAGATGGCAGGGCTGCTGATGCACTATGGGAGGGGATTCAGAACGGCCAGCGCGATGAAGGATATTTAGTCGCCGCTGCAGACTTTCTCGCCCGTAAAGGTCACTACGACCGCAGCTCGGCAGGCTATACCATGCTGGTCAACATGAATCCCTCGAATACACGCTATCGCAAACGCCTGATCTCAGTCAACATCGCCCGGGCAGCCTATGCCGAAGCGCTGCGCGCGTATGATGCCCTCGAGGCCCGGCGGCCGCTGACCTTCAACGAAAACCTGGAACGGGCTTCGCTCTACTGGCTCTCCGGCGATGAACAGAGCATGCATGCCATCCTGTCCGGGCTGGAGAAAAACGACCTCACAGCAGTGCAGCGCGATGCGCTGACCAGG
>WFTM01000056.1 GCA_015485525.1 Candidatus Zhuqueibacterota bacterium
ATTTTGCCGTGACCTATGGTGATGGCCTGACCAATGCTGATCTGCGTACCGAGCTCGAATTTCATCTTTCAGAAGGCAGAACCGGTACGGTGCTCGGTGTCAATCCTCCGTCTCGTTTCGGTGAGTTCAAATTGGACGGCAATAAAGTGATCGAGTTTGCGGAAAAGCCGGAATTCAAAGAAAAGTGGATTAACGGCGGCTATTTTTTCTTCCGGCGCAATTTTGTGGATTACCTGTCCACAGATGAGAGTTGCGTACTCGAACAGGAACCACTGGCAAAACTGGCACAGGATAAAGAGCTCAGCGTTTTCAAGCATGATGGTTTCTGGCAATGCATGGATACGCAGCGGGACCGTGACTATCTGAATAAAATCTGGAATTCGGGCAATGCCCCGTGGCAGTAGCTGGCATGCTGCAGTCATTTATGAACACCCAATCTGAGGACAGAACAATGAAAGTATTTGTAACAGGACATAAAGGTTATATCGGTGCGCATCTGGTTGAACTGCTGCAGAGTGCCGGCCACGAGGTGACGGGCTGTGATCTCGATCTTTTCGAAGGCTGTGCCTGGGAGCCTTTCCCGAGCCCGGACCACGAACTGAACAAAGATATCCGCGATATCAGCGAGGACGATCTGCGTGGTTTTGACTGTGTGATGCATCTCGCTGCCATCTCCAACGACCCGATGGGTGACTTGAATCCTGAAATTACGTACAGCATCAACCGGGATGGATCGATTCGTCTGGCAAAACTGGCCAAAGCCGCCGGTGTACCGCGGTTCCTGTTTGCTTCCAGTTGTTCGATCTACGGCAAAGGTGAAAAGCTGGATCTCGATGAGACGGCTGTGTTTAACCCGGTTTCTGCCTATGCGTTCTCCAAAGTGGAGACTGAGGAGGCGGTCAGCGCTCTGGCTGATGACTCCTTTTCGCCCTCTTTTCTGCGCAACGCTACGGCTTATGGGCATTCGCCGATGCTGCGTATCGATCTGGTCGTCAATAACCTGCTCGGCTGCGCCATCGCCCGCGGCGATATTCGCATCATGAGCGACGGCAGCCCGTGGCGGCCGCTCATTCATTGCCGTGATATTGCCCGCGCCTTTGTTGCCTTTATGGAAGCCCCGCGCGACGTGGTGCACAATCAGGCTGTCAATATTGGCGCCAACGAGGAAAACTATCAGGTCAAAGACGTCGCAGATTACGTGCAGGAACTGGTTCCTGATGCGAAGATCGTCTATACCGGTGAAGTCGGTGCGGACCCGCGCAACTATCGCGTGAATTTCGACAAGCTGTACACCCTGCTGCCCGAGTTTAAATTGCAGTACACACTGAAAGCTGGCATGGAAGAGCTGTACAATAAATATCGTGAGCATGGTTTCAGCGAAGAGGATTTTAGCGGTGATCAGTTCGTGCGTCTGAGAACCCTGCGCCATCGCCTCGATCGTATCGAAAAGGCTGAGCCTGTGGCTTAGCCGGGGTTTTTGTGATACATCCCGTCGTTCGCGACATGAATGTTGCGTTACAGTGCCAGCGTGGGTACATCCCTCTGGCCCGGCTTTTGTGCCGGGCCTGTCCCCCTTCGAAGGGGATTTTGGGGGCGGGCACGGAGCGATTCCCCCTTTGAAGGGATACAGGGGGATGTCCTGCGGCTTTGTTGCGAATTGCTGCGGTGTTGGGTTTGTGCCTGGATTTTAGTTTTGATGTGTTTAGCCGGGGTTGTTGGTGAGACATCCCGTCGTTCGCGACATGAATGTTGCGTTACAGTGCCAGCGTGGGTACATCCCCCTGGCCCGGCTTTTGTGCCGGGCCTGTCCCCCTTCGAAGGGGGATTTGGGGGGGGATAGCTGGAAATTATTAAACAGGAGAGTTTAGCGATGAAATTTACTAAAACACCCTTGCCCGGAGCTTACGTCATCGATTTGGAGAAGTATGGCGATGAGCGCGGTTTTTTTGCCCGTCTGTATTGTGAGAATGAATTCCGTGAGCACGAGCTGGAAACGCATTTTGTACAAATCAATAATTCGCTCAGTGCCCAGAAAGGAACTCTGCGTGGGATGCATTACCAACTCGAACCGGCTGCTGAGGTCAAGGTTGTCCGCTGCATCAAAGGCAGCCTATACGATGTGATTCTCGATCTGCGCCAGGACTCACCGACATTTGGCCAGTGGTACGGCGCAGAGTTGTCTGCCGAAAACCGGCGGATGATGTATGTGCCACGGGGTTTCGGTCATGGCTTCATCACACTGGAAGATGACACAGAAGCTTTTTATCTGGTCTCTAATTTTTATGCTCCTGAGAAAGAGCGCGGTGTACGCTGGAATGATCCCAGGTTCAACATCGAATGGCCGATCGAGCCGGTTGTCGTGTCTGAAAAGGACAGCAATCATCCGGACTTTGATCCTGATTACCATCTGAAATAGGAGAGACGGATGAAAATTCTCTTTACAGGTGCAAGCTCATTTACGGGCTACTGGTTTGTGCGTGAGCTGGCCCGGGCAGGCCATGATGTGGTCGCGGTTTATCGCCGGACTGCGGATGAGTATGATGGAGTCAGACGCCAGCGCATCGACCTCGCAGCGAGTCTGTGTACCCAAATCTGGGAGTGCAGTTTTGGTGATGACAAATTTCTCGAGCTGATCGCAACGGAGGACTGGGGGATGCTGTGCCACCACGCAGCCGATGTGACTGACTACAAAAGCCCGGACTTCGATGTTATGGCTGCGGTTGAGAACAATACCCGGAATCTCGGCAAAGTCCTGGATAATCTGCAAAAGTCCGCCTGCAATCGGGTTCTGCTTACAGGCAGTGTTTTTGAATACAACGAGGGTGCCGGCGACAGACCATTGCGTGCTTTTTCACCGTACGGCCTTTCTAAAGGGCTGACTGCTGAGATGTTCGCGTATCACTGCACCATCCGTGGCATGCATTTGGGTAAGTTCGTCATTCCGAACCCGTTCGGGCCGTATGAAGAACCGCGATTTACCGCGTACCTGATGCGTACCTGGTTTGAGAAAAAGACGGCGGGTGTCAATACGCCTGCTTATGTTCGCGATAATATCCATGTCTCCCTCCTGGCCAGGGCATATAGCGATTTTGCTCAAAATCTGGGTGCTGAATCTGGATTCAGCAAACTGAATCCTTGTGGCTATATAGAGACCCAGGGCGCCTTTGCCCGGCGTTTTGCCAGCGAGATGAGTCAGCGGCTGGGTTTAGCATGCGAGCTCGACCTGGCTCACCAGACAGAGTTCATGGAACCCAGAGTCAGAATCAATACCGATATGCCTGATCATCAAAAGCTCGACTGGGATGAGACAGCGGCCTGGGACGAGGTGGCTGAATATTACCGCCGGTAATGTGTCGCCAGGCTTCGGTATAGTTTGCAGTAAGTCGCATGCAAAAATACTCTGGTTATCCACTTCACTCAGCACGGCTGCATTTTTTCTACGCAGGAGCGGTGTGATTGATGAGATGAGGATGAAACGTTCGTAGTGCACGCTTCAGCGTGCCCGGAAAGTCGCCAGTTTTGCCGGGCATGGCCAGGCTGCAGCACAGTATTGTTTTACGTAGCTGGTGGCGGTCGATCGTGTTGGGTGGCGGCGTCGCTGGAGCGTCGCGAGCTGTGTTACACCGCTGGAGCGTCGTGACGAGAAGATGCATAGCATAGAACAAAATTTTTCAGTTATCCCGGCTATTTTGCGCAAGTGCTTATATGTGAATTAATCGGGAGTGATCAGCACCCAGGGAAAGCACCGAATATGAAAAATCAAAAAGAATTATCTGTAGGTGTGATTGTCATCACACATTGTGCGAAGAAGCATTTGCAGCATTGTTTGCCGCCTTTGCTCAATTCATCTTTAAATCCACGGGTTTTACTGGTGAATTCTTCTTCCAACGATGGCACGGTTGAGGAAGCTGAGCGTTTGGGAGCAGAGACGCTGGTCATCCCCAGGGTCGAGTTTAATCATGGCACGACCAGGGAAATGGCCCGGAACTATCTTGGAACCGATATCGTCGTGATGATCACTCCGGATGCTTATCCGGTTGGTGATGATATGCTGGAAAAACTGGTTCAGCCGTTGCTCGATGGCCGGGCATCAATTGCTTACGCACGGCAGATTCCGCACGATGGGGCTGGTGTTTTCGAGTCTTTTCCGAGAGAATTCAACTACCCGCCGCAAAGCCAACTGCGTGGTATTGAAGATGCCGGAACGTACGGTGCGTACACGTTCTTTTGTTCTAATTCCTGTGCCGCTTATGCCAATGCTGCGCTCGATGAAATCGGCGGTTTTCGTTCTGTACTGACGGGGGAAGATACGCTGGCTGTCTCGCTTATGCTGCAACGCGGACACCGCATAGCGTATGTTGCTGAGGCAGAGGTAAAACACTCGCATGAGTACACGCTGATGCAGGAATTCAAACGGTATTTTGATACCGGATACTATCGCAAATTGAACTATGAGCTTTTTCAGTTCCAGGGTGATGACGAAAGCCGCGGGCAGGAATATCTCAAAGCATTGTTGCTGCATTTGATCAAGGTGAAACCGCATCTGGTCCCTTATGCCATCCTGCAGACTGCGGCGAAATGGGCGGGGTATAAATTAGGCCGGATGAGCGTGAACGCTCCGGTTTGGTTGCTGAAAAAATTGAGTAACCAGGATTTTTACTGGACATCGAAAGATTTTACCGAGGCCGGGAGAGCGCTTCCGGTTGTTCAGCAGATCAAGGCAAAAGGGCAGGTTGCAGAGTCAATCACCATACCATAGAAGGGAATAGGGGCTCCGTCGGTTAGACAAGGATGTGATCTTCCAGACCATTTTGGAAGAAGCGAGGACGATACAGCATGATACTCAGGCTCCGGCCTGATAAACAGCATTGAGGAAGCACCCATGCTCAAGCAACATTCGCGATTATTTTCTACAGCGCTGATTGTCGGCGATTTTGTGCTGACGATTTCAGCTTTCGTAACCGCCTTTTGGCTGCGGTTCCATTCTGGTTTGTTCCCGGTCAGTACGATTCCTGATTTCGAGAGTTACTATATCGTCGCTCTGGTGGCTGGGCCTTTGTGTCTGGTTATGTTTTCTTTTGCCGGTGTGTATCAGCCGCGGCGTATTGAGTCCATCTTTTCTGATGTTCTGCCTATTCTCGGCGCGACTGTCGGGG
>WFTM01000057.1 GCA_015485525.1 Candidatus Zhuqueibacterota bacterium
CTGCTTGAACCGGTAAATTCGAGAATTTTATCGACGAGCTGTGAAATGGTCATTTCATTCGGGTTGCCGATATTGACTGGATCGTGCGTGTCAGACATCAGCAGCCGGTAGATTCCTTCGATGAGATCATCGACATAGCAGAAACTGCGTGTCTGCGAGCCATCACCGAAGACGGTGATCGGTTCGCCGCGCAGGGCCTGGGGGACGAATGCCGGAATGGCACGACCATCATTGACGCGCATGCGCGGGCCGTAGGTGTTGAAAATACGCACGATCTTGGTATCGACATCGTGATAGCGGTTGTAGGCCATGGTCAGGGCTTCGGCAAATCGTTTGGCTTCGTCATAGACGCCGCGCGGGCCCACCGGGTTGACATGTCCCCAGTAATCTTCCTTCTGCGGGTGCACCAGAGGGTCTCCATAAACTTCCGAGGTACTGGCGAGCAGAAATGTGGCGCCTTTTTCCAGCGCCAGGCCCAACGCTTTGTGCGTACCCATGGCACCGACTTTTAGGGTTTGTATCGGCAGCTTGAGGTAATCCATCGGGCTGGCCGGTGAGGCGAAATGCAGAATATAGTCGATCTCTCCGGCGACGTAGATGTACTCGGTTACGTTGTGTTTGATGAAATGAAAACGCTCGGACTGCAAATGCTCGATATTGTTGATGGACCCGGTGAGCAGGTTATCCATCGCGATCACTTCGTGGCCCTGTTTGAGCAGATACTCACACAGGTGCGAGCCCAAAAATCCGGCACCTCCTGTCACTAATGTCCTGGGCATGTGGTCTTCCCTTTCGCTGTTTCGGTGTCGTGCTTGTGTGTGGTTGTTGCTAGATCAATCATCGGGAGTGAGCGCCAAAACCTGTCCTGGTTTGACGCAGTCGTCATGATTTTCGAGAAAATAGCGCTCAATGCTCGCGCATGGTGATAAACTGTACCAGTTTGATGAGCACATCTTTGTACGTCGAATCCGGGTAATAGCTGAGCATGCCGATCGCTTCGCTGGTCAGGCGCTGGGCGCGCTCGTGGGCGTAGGCGACGCCGCCATTTTCTTCGATAAAGCGGATGATCTCTTCGATGTCTTTATCTTTGGCGCCGTTTTTCACCAGGCGGATAATCCTGCGGGCTTCCCTGCGCTCGGCTTTTTTCAGAGCGTGCAGCAGAGGCAGTGTGATTTTATTCTCGCGCAGATCATTGCCGATGGGCTTGCCGGTTTTTTTCTCTCGGCCGAGCAGATCGAGCAGATCATCGCGAATTTGAAACGCCAGCCCGATATTTTCACCAAACTTGCCCATCATCTCAAACTCTTCCCCCCTGGCATCCGCTGTCACAATGCCGAGCTGGCAGGCTGCTGTAATCAGCGAAGCGGTTTTGTCGCCGATCATGCGGAAATAGATATCCTCCTCCATCCAGAAATCTTTGCTGCGCTCCATCTGCAGCAACTCGCCCTGGCTCATGCGCTCTGCCGTGCGCGAGATGATTTCAAAAACGGCAAAATCCTGCAAACTCAACATCGAGAGCAGGGATTTGGAAAAGAGATAATCGCCGATCAGAATGGAAATTTTATTTTTCCAGATGGAATTGACAGAAGGAAAGCCGCGGCGGCGATAGCTGTCATCCACGACATCGTCGTGAACCAAGGTCGCTGTGTGCAGCAGTTCGATGATCGCTGCTGCCTGCAATCGCTTCTGTGAGGGTTCCTGCCCACCGAGGCGGCTGACGAGGAGAACGAGAATAGGACGCAAGCGCTTGCCCCGGTTTGAGACAAGGTAGCTGACGACTTTATCTATGAGAAAAATATCAGATTTCAGGATCGATTTGAACTCTTTCTCAAATGCATCGAGATCACTTCTAATCGGCGCAAGTATTTCTTTTAACCGCACACAACCCTCTGCCATGGTCTGCCGGCTCCGGGCATAAGCCATCTGCCGCCCCGACCCGTTTCCGTTTTACATTCCTACCCCGATCGATTGGCACATTTTCATCCGGCGCATGATGATCGGGATAACCTGAAAATTCATATTTTTTCAAAACAGGGCCTGAACTGAAAACTCAGGGTATCCAATTTACTCAGCTAACCGTGCCTGGCCCGGATACGGCAACTGTCATTCCGGCCAAGCGAAGCGCCGCGCCGGAATCTCATCTTTTCGGGCACGTGCCTGAGTCCGGGAGATTCCGGTCTTCCCCTGCGGGGAAACCGGAATGACCATTCGGGTGCAGGCATGTGCTGTTGTCAAACGGTCTGGTTGAAAAGATAAAACCGTACTGAGTTTATTGAATAACCTGACTGAAAAACCGAAAAACCCTGCACAATCAATTGGAAGGCGTTTCATCACATATTCTGCCCGGCCATTGCGACTATCCGTGCGCTGAACCCACATCTGTGGATCAACCGGGATAATAGATAAACGAAACGCCCAATGTACACAATAAATGCTTTTTTGTCAATCCCTAAAGAAACCGGATTTTCGCATGGTTGCGTGTCAAAAGAAAGCTCATTCAGTAGTTCTGTCCCTGCTCGATCTTCATCAGATCAGGGAAAGTTTGTTGTGTTTCCTGCACCTGAGTCACCCTTTTGTCTTCCTTTTCTTCGGGCTGGCCGGAGATCGGCAGGCGTACCGTAAAACTCGTTCCCTCACCGAGCCTGCTGCGCACCGTGATCTCGCCGTTGTGACGCAGGACGATCGAGTTGGCGATATGCAGGCCCAGGCCCGTTCCTTCGCCAACGGGTTTGGTCGTGTAAAAGGGTGCAAAGATATTCTTCAGATTTTCCTCGGAAATTCCCATGCCGGTATCCGTGAACTCAACACACACATGGTCGTTTTCCATATCCACGTAGCTGTGGATGCGCAGCTCACCACCATCGGGCATTGCCTGCATGGCGTTCATGATCAGATTGAGAAAAACATGCCGCACGCCATCGATATTCACTGAGCAGACGACATTAGACTCGAAACTGCGTACGATGATGACATCGCGTACGCGCAGCTCCTTTTCGATCAGGCCAATAGTCGATTCCAGCAGGTAATTGATATCCACTTCCTGGCGATCGAGATTATTTTTCCGGCTGAATTCGAGCAGATTATTGATGATTTTTGATGAGCGCTGGATATTGACTCGGATGATCGCCAGCTTGTTGTGCAGGTCTTCCTCTTCCGGTGGGATGGTATCGGCGAGGTAGTAACGCGCTGCTTCGATGATATTCAGCGGATTGCGCAGCTCGTGGGCGATTCCTGATGACAGAATACCGATGGTCGCCAGTTTTTCACTGTGGATGAGCTGCTCCTCCAGCCGCTTTTGTTCAGTGACCACGCGGATGTGCTCGATAGCAAAAGCGGGTTCGCCTTCGAGTCCGGCCATGGGATAAGTCCGGATATGCAGGACATCATCAGCCACAGAGGTTTCGAGAAAATGCGTCTGTTTTTCCTCCATGGTGCGGCTGATCGGGCAGTTGTTGCACGGAGACATGCGATTGAAATAGACGGTATAGCACTTCCTGCCGATCAGGCTGCCCGGCGTAGTATGCGCCCATTGTGCAGCTTTGCGGTTGGCCATGACGATGTTATAATCTTCATCCTGTACCGAGATCAGGTCCTGAATCCCGTCGAAGAGCGCCTGCAAGCGCAGCTTGCTGGTGAGAATCTGCCTTTGCAGAATCTTTTTTTCGGTCATGTCGCGCAGCATGCACTGTAGAATATGGTCACCGCCGCTCTCGACAACGGTCAGCGAGACTTCAACCGTACGGATGCTGCCATCGGCGTGAATGATGCGAAACTCGTCGAGCTGAGCAGCGCCGCTCTCCCGGGCCGTATGCAGGGCTCGCAGGAAGCGCTCGGCACAGCGGTTATCACAAAGGGACAGCGGGGACTGGCCGTTCAGGCCCGACTCAGGACGGCCGAAGAGATGCGCAGCCTGCTTGTTCGATTCAAGAATCTGATAGTTCTCGCTGTCGATGAGCAGAATCGCATCATAGGCTTCATGAAAAAGGTGACGGTAGCGCTCCTGCGATTTGCGCAACTGTTCCTGCAGGCGCACATGTTTGTACACGCGCTCGATCACGCGCGGCAGCATTTTCAGATAAGCACCTTCTTTGATGATATAGTCCGATGCCCCGGCTTTCATGGCCTCGACAGCGATTTTCTCATTGCCCTCGCCGGTCACGAACACCACCGGGATGGTAGCGTTTTTCTCCCGCAATTGCTTGAGCAGCCCGAGACCGGAAATTTCCGGCAGATTATAATCGAGCAGCACGACATCAAAATTCCGGCGCTGCAGCGCATTCAGCCCCTCACGAGCAGATGAGGCTGTGCTGATATCGAAATCCTTACTCTGCTTGTTCAGAGAAATTCGTGTTATTTCAAGATGGTCGAGATCATCATCGATGATGAGAATACGTAGCTTTTTTTTCAATATCCCGTCTCCCGTCGTTGTCTGCCTGTTTTTGCCAGCCCCTGGTGTACCAACTGTGCCCGCCAGATATCGTGCCCGCACTCCGGCTCAGCGGATAACTCGCATGGCATTGCTCACGATCGGCAGGGTGAAATAAAATGTCGATCCCCTGCCCTGCCGGGAATCCACCCAGATTTCGCCGCCGTGCGCGGTGATGATCTGCCGCACGATACTCAAACCAAGGCCACTGCCGGTCACGCCTTTTTTATTGCCTGCACGCACGAACATATTGAAGACTTTGTTCCGCACGGAAGCAGGAATGCCTATGCCGTTATCGCGCACATAAAATTTCAGAAAAAGCTCGTCATCCAGACAACCGATCTCCACCTTCAGCGGCACGTCTTCACGGCGGTATTTGATGGCATTGCCGATCAGGTTGGAAAAAACATGCCGCAACCCTTCGCGATAGCCATGCACCAGAGGCAAATCCGGCTGTACAGAAAAAGAGCTGGTTTGTGTTGAATTTTCATGATAGTGCTCAACCAGAATATCGTCAATCAGTTCGGTGACATCCACGGTTTCAAAGTGGATGTCATCTCTTTGAAAGCCGCTTAACAGCACCAGGTCGCGTACAAGAGTTTCCAACCGGTCGATATTGCGACCGATGCGTTCGAGATAGTGCTTGCCCTCTTCCGGAATCTGCTCACCGAACTGCTCCATCAGCAGCGCGCAGAAACCACGCATGGAAACGATCGGTGTTTTGATTTCATGGGATAGGGTGCTGAGGTAGGTTTTCAGCTCGGTTTCTTTCTCAGCAAGGGCTGCCCTGCTGCGGCGAAGCTCCCTGCGCAGCCTGGCGACCTCTTCAGTGAGCCCGGCCTCATCTCCCTGGCGGGATGCTGTCATTTTCCTGTCGATCATGATGTGTACCCAAAGTTGTTGTTCTACAGTGTGCAGACATCCCTGCCTGCATGCGTTCCGGCGAGCTGCGCCAGCAGAGATCATACTTCCGCAGTGCCCGCAAGCCGGTCGTGCTGCTGATTCGAAACCACCACTCTCGTGGCGATATCAGGAAATTTTCTGCGGAACCGGCAGGGTGAAATAAAATGTCGCGCCCTTGCCTTCCCGCGATTCGAGCCAGATCTTCCCCTTGTGATTTTCAATGATGCGCTTCACGATCGCAAGGCCGAGTCCTGTGCCCTCAGCGTTTTTGATCGTGGTTTCGCGTTCGAAAAGATTGAATATTTTCTCCCTGTTTTCCCAGGCAATACCGACGCCATTATCCTGCACTTTGAACAACGCATAGTCATTCTTGCGCGTGCCGCCGATGATGATCTCGGGTGCAGGGTTATCCGGCGACATGAATTTGATGGCATTGCCGATCAGATTGGAAAAAACCTGTTTGATCAAGGCCGGATTGCACAGGATCATCGGCAGGTTTTCCTCGAGGCGGACTTTGATCTTGCCTTTCTCGAGCTGATAGGAATACTCCACGAGCGCGCGTTCGATCAGCAAACGCGAGTCCACCTCCTCCGGCGGGGTGTTCATCCGGCCCACGCGTGACAGCTCGAGCAGATCGCGGATGAGCTGCTCCATCTGCATGGCATTTTGCTGGATTCTGTTCAGGTAGTGCCGTGCCTCGCTCTTGAGGTCATCAGCATGGGTATCGAGCAGAATCGAGGTAAAGCCCTGTATCGAGACAATAGGAGATTTGAGATCGTGCGATACGGTATAGACGAACTTTTCAAGCTCATCATTAACGCGTACGAGCTTGGTCGTGTGCTCTGCGCCCTCCTGGTTCAGCCGTGCGCTGGTGATGGCGTTGGAGGCCAGGTTGGCCATGGCTTTGGTGAAATCACGCTCGTGACGCGTGAAACGCCTCGGCTTGCTCCAGCCCACAGAAAATACGCCGTACACACGCTCCTTACAGAACACCGGCCACAGGATTAACGCTCCCTCGCCCTCTTCCCCGGACTCCGGGTCGCTGAGGTTCTCGATCACGACTTTGTCCCGCTCCTGCACCAGTTTCCGGGTCACCACAGTGTGGCTGCTCCAGAAGCCGGCAAAATCACGATCCCCGGTGCTGAGCTTTTTCCTGAAGCCATGCTCGTGCGAGAAGGTGTAGATGCTGACATCCTGCGCTTTGAGAGAGGTCAGGGTCGTGCGCACGAGGTCTGTCAGAATCTTATGCAGCGGCTCCTCGCGGGCGATGGCATAGCTGACCGTTGCCAGCGCAGAAAATTGATTGATCTGCCGCTGCATATTCTGAAACATGCGGGCGTTTTCGATGGCAATGCCAAGCTGCGCCCCGATCTGGTTGAGAAAACGCGCGTGCTCCTCGGTGTAGCTGTCTGCTGTCAGGCTGGAAATCTCCAGAGAACCAAGATACTTTTCTCCGGGCATGAGCAGCACGTGCAGGCGGGAGGCCTTAAACTGCTCGACTTCAGCATCCAAAACAGAGGGCAGCTCATCTCCATGAAGCAGCCAGCCGAGCTCGGAATGTTCTTCAAGGGATTGCCAGCGATCAACCCCGACCTTGCGGGCGATCTTGCCTGAAGCCAGGCGGAAAGTACGCACATTTTCGCCTTCATCGTTGAAAAGCGTTACTTCGAAAAGATCGAAATCCAGCAGTTTGCGCGTTTCCAGAGCAGTTGCCGGCAGCAGTTTTTCCAGCTCGCGGTAGGTGTTGACGTTACGCGTAAAATCCTGCAGAGCCTGGATGTGCTCGGCCTGCCTGGCCGTGACCATCTCAAGCTGCTGTTTCTTTAAATTCAGCCCGAGAAGATTAGCCGCTGATTTCAGGACCAGTTGCTCACTCTTGTGCAGAGTTTTGCGCTTTTCAAAGTACAGCGTCAGGATTGCACGCGCCTGCCCGGATGCAGTAATCGGCACCACGATCAGGCTGGCGTAGCCCAGCTGCCGGGCTATCGGTGCGATGGCACGCAGGCTCTCTTCGTCATAGACATTGGCAAAGAACCGGATATCCGAAAGATTCTGCATATCCTGCACGCTGAGCTCGGTGTGACCGGCCAGCAGCGGGCGGGCAAATTTGATATCATTGAACGTATCAAAACTGACAGCCTGCATCAACTCGATTTCATCGCCGTGCAGGCGGCGGATGGCAGCAAACTTGGCGTCGAGAAACACACCCAGCACTTCCATGCCTTTTTCCAGCGCACCGGGCAGGTCTTCAGCCAGCTCTTTCTCATCCCAACACGAAAAAATTTTTTCCAGATGACTGAGTACATCTCCCCACTTGCGCGAGGCGCCAGAGCGTTTGCTGGCATCAAAAAATTTGATGATCGCCTGCCGGCCATCGCCATGAATACTACGGATGCGCAGGTTCACATGGCGGATCTGACCATTGCGTGTAACCAGGCGCAAACCGCGCAAGCTGGTATAAGGCTCCACGTCGAGCTCAGCTATCTTCTGCTGCAAAAGCTCGGCATCTTTTTCCTGAAAAAGATCATCCACCGGATTGCCCTGACTCTCATCTGCACGCAGACCTGTGAGCGCCGCAAACTTTTCATTGGTCAGGTGAATCAAACGCGACTCAGTATCAATCAGACACAGCGGCGAGGCAGATAACTGGAACATGGTTTCAAAGCTGCTCCGCCACCAGGCAGCCTGTTTTTCGTTGCGTTGCACAGCCTCGGCAAAATGGTCTCGCTCGAGAATTTTGCCGATAAAACTCGCCGCTGTGCTGGCGATAGCCTGCTGGATTTTATTGAAACCGATCGGTGTTTTGCGCACCAGACACAGGGCCCCGAGCAGCTCATCGTCGCGTGCTGTGATGGGAATAGCCATGTCAGCGGCAATGTCCTCTCCGAAAATCCGGCGCTCGGATTCGAGAAACTCCGCCTCTCCCTTTTTGCCGCTGCGCAGGACAGGCTGCTTGCTGCCGAGCAGGGAGTGCAGCGAGGTTTCGTGATAGAGGAGTTGCAGCGAGGTATTCAGGGTGGAATGATTGATGTTGTTCAACTCAGGCGGCAGATAAAAAATGCGCGAATCGCGGTCGTGCAGAAAAATGTAGATCGCATCAACAGGAATGATTTCACCCAGGCCGTCGTGTAACAGGGAGACAAAATCCCGCACATTTCCCGTTGTCAGCGTTGCTTCGGCTAATTGGCCGAGGAAACGCATCCTGCGTAATTCACTGACTGAACTGTTCGATTCAATCACCTGGATACCTGCCACCATTCACATGGTCTGTTACGGATTCATGTGCCGATCCTGCCTGAAACGCGCGCTTGTCAATCAACAGGTCGGCTGGCTCGACTGGCGTTTGGGAATTGTAAATGAAACCCGTGTGCCCTTATTCAGCGTCGAGTGCAGGGTGATGACACCATCGTGCTTTTCGACGATGCGACGGCAGATCGCCAGCCCCACGCCGGTACCATCCACCGTGCCGGTATTCCCCCCTCGTTTGAACAATTGAAATGCGGACTTGAGAAAGCTTTTCTCCATACCAATACCCTGATCCGTGATGTGAAAAGCATAAAACCGGGGCAACTCCTCGCAGGAGATGCGGATTCGCGCTTTTTCACCCGGCTTGCGATACTTGAAGGCGTTGGAAAGCAGGTTTTCGAACAAGGCTTTCATGCCCTCTGGATGCGCACAAACAACGGGCAGCGGTTTATCGACCTCAACGCTGATCTCATCATCTGAAGCAACCCCCTTTATCTCCAGTAAAAGATTAGCCAGCAGAGCATTCAGATCAACGTTGCCGAAAACCGTTTCAAGCTTGCCGAAGCGGGAAAATTTGAGCAAATCGTTGATCATCTCATTCATCGTGTTCACGTTTTTGCGAATGCGCTGGATAAAATAGTGCAGCTCATCGTCTTCATCTGAACCCAGCTCGTCGAGGATCAGGCCGGTGAACCCTTCGATGGAAACGATGGGAGACTTGAGGTTGTGTGCGATGAGATAAACGAGGTCTTCCAGCTCCTCGCTGCGCTGACGAACTTCAGCAGCCTTGAGCTCATCTTCAGATTGTTCATTGACGACGATGATAAAGCCGGTATTGCGCTCATCACGATTGCGCAGACTCTGGATGCGAACGCGGCAGGTCACACAGGTTTCAGAATCACGCCAGACTTTGGTTTCGAATTCGGCGATCTGATTGTCGCGTAAAGTCTGCTTGACGATGTTGCGCGTATTCGCCCTGGCGTCGTCCAGGAAATTGCGCACATGCTCACACAGGTCGGCATAATCGACTTGTTCCCACTCCGGTGAGTTCGTGAAAAAACGGGTGACACTGCCACTGCGATTGGTGATGATGACCACATCTCCGAGGCGTGAGACGATATCTATAAGCTGATCGGGAGAAACTTCGCCGAGAGGGTTGGCCATGGGTGTATTCTTCAATGAAAAACTCTGCGGCGATGCATCGATTACACGTTTTTTACCTGATTCAACCCCCTGTTCAGGTGCCGTCCATTCACCGGACTGGTTCATATCTGGAAAACCTTCGTAAGTAAACAATTCAGAGGTGACGTGCTACCGGACATCTCACCGGTCGGGCAGAACTGTCATCTGCTCAACTCGGGTCATAGAAAATGCCCGCAGGCCGTCTCCGGCCTGTGAAGTACGATCGTGGTGCCACTCCATTAACAGGGGTGTTGTACAGAGCAGCGCTTCATCGGGGGCGATGCGCCCGGAATCGCCAGAATAATTGGTCGTAAAAGACTTGATTGAAGGGATCAGATCAAGTAAGCGGCAACTCGGGAGCACTCATCAAAGAAAGAATGAAAATGAGGAGTCTAACCTGTTGTTTTTCAGACTATTTTCAATTCGCGCACATGGTTACATATATCCTGAAAACTTCATACACAGTGAGAATGTTTTTTCGAGTATTCTCAAAACAGGACATGAGTAAAAATTACGATAAAGCTACACGAACACCATTAGAAAAGCAAGGGAAAAAGTCATATTAATATCTTTTAACCTGAAAAGCTCCTCAGGCCACATGAAAAACGCCTTAATAAGATGATATTCATTAAGTTAACAGGGCATATCCCGGGTTAGCCATCTGGCTCAGGGTGCGTGCATCTTTTCGCAAGCAGTCCACCTGTATACAGCGCGTGCCTGCAACAGGACTATCATTCCGGGCTGGGTGGTGGCGGTGACGCTGAAGCGTCGGGAGGTGCGTCACACCGCAGGAGAGCGGTGTGACGAGAGAAAAATCTTCGGCTATTTCGAAGAGACCTTTGTTCACCGGATCTGCACGACAGGATTTGTCAGGCCAGAGCTGTGTGGGCTTTTCCAGTCAGGCCTTCTTCACAGGGAAAGCAACCCTCGTCTTTTTCCGGTTTCATTTTGACATTGTGATTCCTACCATGCAGCCTGTACTGAACTGTCCGGCAACTCTCCGGGCAGCAGCTCATTTTTTTTAATCGGACAGAAGCTATTTACGCTGTGTGACGAGCCGGGTGTGCACCTGCTCATCCAGCTCGTCACACGGTTCCTGTGGTGCGATGCCCTCGCACGGCTCTGCACAGAAGCGAAACGAGCGAAAGCCCGTACCTATAACGAGGGAATCCCACCCCGTGGCTTCGCTTTGGCTGAAATACCGGATGTCGATATCCGTATCAGACACGGTTCGCTGAGTGCAATGGATAACCGGAGCTGTTTTATCATCAACAAGGAAACAGAATGCCCTCCCGTGAACAAAATTTCTCAGTCGATTTTCAACCACTGCGCTTCTTCGGTATCAGTCTCGCTCTGTGCACGACATTATTCTGCACGGCCCGTCTCTCAGCCCAGCAAGGCCATGCCCGGAGCAGGGACCTCAACCGATTCCTGACCCGGGAAATTCATTTTAAGGCCCAGGATTTCGCAGCTCTGCAGCGAGGCGAAATCATCACTCGCCTGCTCGACAGCCCGGTCGGGCGCGAGATTGCCGTGTTCGGTATCGTCCGTATCAACGCCTCGATGAAGCGATTTCTCGAGCTGCTGCCGGATGCTCACCTGATGATCGAAACCACGACTGCCATAGAAAGCGGTACATTCAGCTCACCCCCTGCTGTGTCTGACCTGAGCGGGCTGACCCTGGACCCTGATGATTTCAAAGCTATCATGAACTGCAAGATCGGTGATTGTGACATCAAACTATCTGCGGAAAGCATTCGTGAAATACAGAAACTGCTGAATGACCTGCCCGATGGCGCTGATCCTGCGCAGGTCATCATCACAGCTCTGCGCAAGCGCATGGTCGGATATGTCGCTTCGTATATCTCTGGCGGCAATCAGGCGCTTGCGACATATTATGACAAGAAAAAACCTCTGCGGCTGGTTGATGAATTTCATGATATGCTGCGCAATTCGCCCTATCTTTATAATTATCAGCCAGAGTTCCACCACTTCCTCGAAAAATATCCCGCCTACCCCCTGCCGGGGACAAAGGATTTCATCCACTGGGCAAAAGAGGACATCGGCGCAAACAAGCGGGTGATCAGCCTGATACACATGATTCTCTACCGACCGCCCGAACTCCGAATCGCCGATGCGCTGATCGCGTCAAAGCAGATCTATGCGAGTCATTATTTCGAGGCATCTCTCGGCATTACAGCCCTCGCTCATGTCGATGAGCCACTGGATAAGCCCTTTTATCTCATCCACCTGAATCGCTCGCGCATCGATGTGTTGCGCCATGTTCGCTTTGGTTTTCTGAAAAATAAAATCAAAAAAGGCGTGGTAAAATTACTGCGCAGGAAAATGCTGCTGGTCAAGAAGGCGGCAGAAAAAGAGGCCGCTCCTGCGGAACAGGAGCGCTGAAACAAGGTGGTGCCCCTACCAGGACTCGAACCTGGGACACATGGTTTAGGAAACCACTGCTCTATCCGCCTGAGCTATAGGGGCAATTATCAGGTCAAAAATAAAGCAGGAGAAAATGATAAATTTCACATCAAAAAGCAATACCTTTTGCCGGTATGATGCAGAAACAATTCTGCACCAGTTGAATCAGGATTCGATTCGGAGACATCCCGGACTCGCTTCTCTTCGGCACGTGTCAGCCGGGGAAACCGGGTTCTACCTCGATGCACCACCGACTCCCGGATGACCCGCATGCAGGATTCGGGGATTTCAACGCAGGAACTCTTCAGCCCGGTGGGTGAGCTTCTCGACTAACGAACGCCGCACCTTCACGCCCAGTCCGGGGATATCGTTGGGTACGGCGACGAAACCATTTTCCATCGTCCATTCCGGCTCGACGATGTCTTCAGCCCAGTAGCGCGCGCTGGGTGAAATATCGCCGGGCAGGGTAAAATTCGGCAGTGAGGCCAGGGCAACATTATGTGCCCTGCCGATGCCGCTTTCGAGCATGCCGCCACACCAGACCGGAAGACCGTGCTCGCGGCAGTAGTTATGAATCTGCAGCGAGGCATACAGCCCACCGACGCGGCCGGGCTTGATGTTGATAATGCGGCCGCTGCCCATCATGTGCATATCCCGCGCCCGCTCCGGGCAGGTAATCGACTCGTCCAGGCAGATGGGGGTGCGAAGCTGTTTCTGCAGTTCGGCGTGCTCGCGCAGGTCATCCCAGGCCAGGGGCTGTTCGATCATCATCAGACCGAGGTCGTCGAGAGCCTGCAACTGGGCGATATTTTCCAGCGTGTAGGCGCTGTTGGCATCAGCCATGATACCGATTTCTTCCCCGGCACTGTGGCGCACGGCTTCGAGAAAGACGAGGTCTGTACCGGGCTTAATTTTACACTTTATTTTGCGGTACCCTTCTGCCCGAGCCTGCTGTGCCTTTTCTGCCAGTGCCTGAGGTGAGCTCTGGATACCGATGGAAATACCTGTGGCTACTTTGCTGCGGGTTCCTCCGAGGAGCCGCGCCAGGGCAACGCCATCCTGCTCAGCTGCCAGTGCCCAGATCGCCATTTCCAGCCCGGCTTTGGCCATGTTATGCCCGCGGATATCGGCATCGAACAGGCCCAGAACAGCCTCGGGCTGAATCGGCCCGGCTGCGAATAGACGGGGAATCAGCCACTGTGTGCAGGCAAACCAGGCTGTGTCGATCGTCTCGGGCGTGTAGTTCGGAAACTCACCCGCGACACACTCGCCCCAGCCCACCGCACCGCTCTTTTCCTCGATTTCGATGAGCATGATGCGGCGATCCTGCACCACGCCTGATGAAATGCGAAATGGCTCGCGCAGCCGCAGATGAATTTCACGCAAGGTGATGCGTTTTATATCAAGGACAGTCATGACTTTCCTTTCGAATTTTGAGCCGAGTCTCCTCTCGTCACATCGCTCCTGCGGTGTGACGTCCAGCTCGCCGCTCCCGCGGCAGTACCACCAGAGAAACGAGACACCACCTGCCCAGAAAGCCAGCACCGTGCCGGGCTAAAACCGGGTTGTACCGAGACATTCATGTCGCGAAGCTCGACACTTTTCGTTATTCAGGATACTGCAGAGGAATGGCTGCGACGCGACATAAATGTCGCGCTACGAGTGCCGCTCCAGCGGCAGGCAGCCACTAATCACCAGCTTCCTCGCTGGCACGGGCCAGGACATAATAACACAGCTTATCCGGGTCTGAACGAAAAAAACCGGCGACGCGATAGCCCGCAGCAAATGCAGCTTCGAAGGCCGCTCGTGTTTCAGCGCGCCATTGCAGTGCTGTATGCAGGTCTTGCGCTTTCACGCGCTGAATATCCTCCGGCACAGCGATGCGCAGCCACGCTCCTGTTTCCGCGGGCAACGGCGGCGAGCCTTTGAACAACGGGGCCTGTGCAGCACCCTCAGGGATATCCGGCACCACGCCGGCCAGCGCCTTTTCCGCACGTGATGACCGCAACCGCCAAACGAGCTGCAGCCGGTCGGTACCGATACCCTGGTGCAAAGTGCTGTCTGACAGGGCATAGACATCGCGCAGATAGGCCTCGGGCTCGGCACCGAGTTTGTTGACATTGAAATGCGCGTTGCGTGCTTCGAGGGGATCGAAGGTCCAGAGTATGGTATCGATGCCATTGGCGAGAAAGGCGAGACGCTGGTATTTTTTCAGTTCCAGGCCGAGACCGCGGTCGCGGAACCGCGGATGCACGGCGAGCATGTCTGACCAGCCTACAGGACGGCCCTGGTGCAACCCGGCGAGAGCAAAGACAAACCCGGCCAGAGAGCCATCTGCAACAAAAGCCCCGGCAGCCACGCCACCGATCTTCTGGCAGACCATGAGAATCGAAGCCGGCACGCGCTCGGAAAAATCATCACCCCAGGTGAGGTGCTGCAAAGCAATACAGGCTGCATAGTCCGCTGCACTGCTCAGCGGACGAATGATGGTTCCATCTTCCAGGGTTTGCTGCATGGTCTGTTATCGCTGAAAGTAATTTTTTTCGCTCTTCATCAAATCGTGTGGCTCGATTTTAAGTATGGGCAATCGTCCTCTCGTCACATCGCTCCCGCGGTGTGACGTCCAGCTCGCCGCTCCAGCGGCAGTACCACCAGAGAAACGAGACACCACCTGCCCAGAAAGCCAGCACCGTGCCGGGCTAAAACCAGATTGTACCGCGACATTCATGTCGCGTGGTACGATACTTTCCGTTATTCAGGATACTGCAGAGGAATGGCTGCGACGCGACATTCATGTCGCAAAGTTCGATACTTTTCGTTATTCAGGACTCTGCAGGGGAATGGCTGTGACGCGACATAAATGTCGCGCTACATTTTCCTCCTGCTCCCCTACCGGTTTTACTGATCCAATTCAAAACGATCAGCATCTTTCCAGACAGGGAAATCACGCCGGTAGGTTTGCAGCAGCTCATGCGACAGGGTGATGCTGGCCACTGCTTCGGCGTTGGTGCGGCGCCAGAGTTCGCGCCCGAGGGGGTCGTACACCGCCGAGTCGCCGGCATGGTCATAGCCGTGGCCATCAGCGCCGACCCGGTTCACCGCAGCCAGCCAGGACTGATTTTCGATCGCCCGTGCAGGCAGCAGGGCATTCCAGTGCGCGGCCCGTTTTGCAGGCCAGTTGGCAACGATGACGATGAGGTCGTAGTTCAGATCGGGCGTGTTGCGCATCCACACCGGAAAACGCAGATCATAACACACAAAAGGACAAATCCGCCAGCCCTTCATCTCCACCACCAGCCTGCGATCTCCGGCACTGTACACCTTCTCCTCCCCGGCCATGCGAAACAGATGGCGCTTGTCGTACCAGTGCAATGCCCCATCCGGCAGCGCAAAAAACAAGCGGTTGAAATAACGCCCGTTTTCTTCGATGATCACGCTGCCGGTGAGGGCGCAGCCATACTTCTGCGCGCGCAGGCGCAGCCACTCCTGCGTCGGCCCGTCCATGGTTTCTGCCAGCGGTGCCGCGTTCATGGTAAAACCGGTTGTGAACATCTCCGGCAGCACCACCAGGTCTGTCTGCCGCCCCATGGCAGCCAGCAGCTCATCGAAATGAGCGCGATTGACACTGGGCTGTTCCCAGGCCAGCTTGCTCTGCATCAGTGTTACGGTCAAATTCTGCACAGGCGCTCCGCAGCTCGTTCCAGAGTTTCATCGCTTTTGGCAAAACAGAAGCGCAGCACGCGGTTATCCGTACCGTCGTGGTAGAATGCCGACACCGGAATCGCGGCCACGCCCCACTCCTGCGTCACCCTCCGGGCCATGCTCTGGTCATCCTCTTCACTTATAGCGGAATAGTCGAAAGATTGAAAATAGGTGCCACAGCATGCGAGGGGCCGGAACCGCGATGCGCGCATCATATCGAGAAAGAGGTCGCGTTTGGCCTGATAAAACCGGCCCAGTTCGAGGTAGCGGTTTTCATCCTGCAGATAGCCAGCAAACGCATGCTGCAAGGGCGTGGCCACGGAAAAAGTGAGGAACTGGTGCACTTTGCGGAATTCGCGCATCAGCTCGGCAGGCGCAAGGCAGTAGCCGACTTTCCACCCGGTGGTGTGGAACGTTTTTCCAAAGGAACTGACCACAAAAGCGCGCTGGCGTAAGTTTTCGTTGCGCGCGACGCTGGCGTGCTGCCTGCCGTCGAAAATGATATGCTCGTACACCTCGTCGCTGAGCACAAGGATATCGGTGTCGTGGATCAGCTCGTCGAGCTTCTGCAGATCGTGAGCAGACAGAGTGGCGGCAGTGGGGTTGTGCGGCGAATTGAGGATGATCATCCGCGTGCGCGAAGACAGGGCGCGCCGCAATGCCTGCCAGTCGATGCCGTACTCGGGCCAGGTCAGGCGTACGAACACCGGCGTACCACCGCACAGGGTGATCACCGGCACATAGGAGTCGTACGCCGGTTCCAGCACGATCACCTCATCACCGGGATGCACCACCGCGCTGATGGCTGCGAACAACGCTGCCGTGGCCCCGGCCGTGATGGTGATTTCCTGCTCCGGATCATACGCCGCGCCGTACAGCTCCGAGGTCATCTCAGCAATGCGCTCGCGTAAGATCGGCACGCCCGGCATGGGAGCATACTGGTTGTGCCCGGCGTGCATGGCCTGCTGCACCAGGCTGAAAAGATGAGAGTCACAATCGAAATCCGGAAAGCCCTGCGACAGATTGATGGCCTCGTGTTCTGCGGCGAGGGCGCTCATCACGGAAAAAATCGTCGTGCCGACGGAGGGAAGTTTGGAAGGTGGCGCGTGCATGCGGTCTCCGCTGTGTTCGGGTACTGGTTACTCGGAAATCGTCTTGACCAGATCGCCTTTTTTCATCACCGTGTCGCGCTCGACGCCGTTGAGCAGCGCCAGCTCATCGATTGCCTTGCCCCGCACGCCGAGACGGCGCATGACAGACTCGAAGCTGCCCTGGGCAGGCACGGTGCGGATGCGCACCCGCTTCGGCTTCCTGTTCAGAACACTGGGGTTGGTTTCCCTGTTGAAACCGCGCATGGTGCGTGTAAACTGAGGCTGAAATTTTTTGTAGTTTTCGCTGGCGCAAAAACCGTAAAATGCGAACACACGGTTATCTTTCTGAATAAACCAGGCCTGCACACGCAAACTCTCGGTTTCGGAAGCGATCTTCGTTTCCAGAGAAACAGCCGGGAAGCCACGCAATCTGCGGTCATCCCGTGAGATCACCGTCTGCCGGGTGCTGGCGAGAAACGTGTCCGCAGCTTCATCAGGAGTCGCTGCATCAGCGAGTTGAAACTGGATTACAGCATCCTGCTGAGGGGAGACAATCTGCACCATGCGCGGGGTGTTATTCACGCTCCAGCCCTGAGGCAGGGGAAATTTAAAGCGCATGACCGGATGATAGAACATATCGTTTTCGACAAAACCCTGGCGCGGGTCCTGGCCGTAAATGATCCCGTTGATACGCCGTAAATAGGCTGCGCGGCTGGTTTTTCGTGGTTGAAATGCAACCTTCTGCCGCCACTCCTCAGTGAGCTGATGCACACGCTCTTCGCGGTTCTCCGGGTTCGGGTGGGTGGAAAGAAAACCCGGCAGTGCAGAGCCGGACTTCTGGCTCAAGCGGGCGATCGTATGAAAAAAGTTGGCCATTTTATGCGCGTCATAGCCCAGCCTGGTCGCATATTCAACGCCGAGCACATCGGATTCCGACTCCTGATCCCGGCTGAATTTCAGGAATAACAGGCTGACTGTGGTTTCGGCAAGACCGCTGAAACGGGAAAAGCGCTCAGAAAAGAGCGAGCCCAGATTGATGCCCAACATGGCAAGCTGAGTACGGGAAAGCTGCTCGGCTCCGTGGCGCGCAACGATATGGCCGACCTCATGCCCGAGCACACCGGCGAGTTCGTCTTCAGAGTTAAAATGTGCCAGGATACCGCGGGTAAAATATACCCAGCCTCCCGGCAGGGCAAAAGCATTGACCACCGGACTATCGACGATCCGAAACGTGTATTTCAGATTTGGCCGGTGCGAGACCCTGGCGATCTCCTCGCCGATGCCGGCCAGCCAGGCCGTGAGCTGCTCATCTTCATAGACGCCATACTCTGCAAGAATTTGCGGATCTGCCTCACGGCCCATGGCCACTTCCTGATCCTCGGTGATCAGATTAAACGTACGCTTGCCGGTGACGTAATCCCGGGAACAGGACAAAGTCAGCGTGAGCACAGCGAGAAGATGGATAATTTTTCTCTGCACCAAGAAGTCCTCCTGAAAAACAATCTACCTCGATTACATGATAAATGAATGTGTCGCGCCCGGTTGCTTACCGGGGCTGTTCATCATTTTCAGCTTCAGACGTTTCCGAGGCTTTTTCCTTTGTATCGTACTCGACCGAGCACCCTTGTGGAGCTGCTCAGGTAGGCACACCAAAACGCGGCAACACCCAGCGCTGCAGGGCAAACCATGCAGCAAACATGAGAATTATCGTCAGATTATCATCCATCAGGTGGTTTCCTTAATTTCTTCATTCGTTTCATCGTTCGTGCCGGTCTGGCAGGCATCGTTGATACTGCAATCATCATCGGAATATTCGATTTCGATCGTGGTGTGCTCCAGGTTAATGGTATGAATCAGCTCCTTGATTCTGCACTTGATCGCGATGGTTTCCTCGATCGTCGTGCCTTCTTCAACGACCACATGGGTGGTAAGTACGTGTCGTTCGCCGTCCAGTGACCATACATGTGTATGGTGCGCCGAGGTCACCCCGGGAACGCTTTTCAGTTGCTCCTCAACCGCTTCGACATCGACATCTTCAGGAACACCCTGCAGAAAGACGGCCAGCGTTTTTTTCAGGTTGATGAGTACGTTATAGACCACGTACACCGTGATCATGATCGACAGGATCGGATCGAGGATATGGATATCTTTCACCATCAGAATGCTGCTGACGATGAGCACGGCAACCCAGCCGAGGACATCCTCGAGCAGATGCCAGCCGATGGTCTGCGCGTTCAGAGTTTTGTTACTGCGCAAGCGCCAGAAGGCATAGCCGTTCACCGCGATACCGACGACAGCAAAAGCAAACATACCCTGAGCATTGGAATGCTCAGGCGCCATCAATCGGGGGATCGCCTCGGAAAGTACGAAAAAACCACCGACGATGAGTACTGTGGTGTTAATTACTGCACCCAGCAGGGAAAACCGCTGGTAGCCATAAGAGAAGCGTGTGTCCTTCTCCCGTTTGGAATAACGATCGAGATACCACGACAGCCCGAGGGCAAAACTATCGCCGAGATCGTGCAGAGCGTCAGCGATGATCGCCATGCTGTTGGTCCACAAGCCGCCGATGATCTCCAGAACGGTAAAAGTCAAATTGAGGAAAAAAGCCGTGCTGATTCCACGATCAGACTGGTGCTGGTGGTGGTGTGCATGATTGTGATGATGTCCCATGATAGCTCTTTTTTTTGAAAAATCCCTGTCCGGCCTGGACGACTTCACTCTCGTTCGCCTGTGGTGCGGTCGTAAAATAAAGCCTGTTACTCAAACCGTAAATGCTTGACGGAAAAACCCTTGTTGATCAGTTCTTCCAAAGAGGCCACACCAAGTTGGATGTGCCGTTTGACGAATTTTTCATTCACGATTTCATCGCTTTTCAGGGTTTTTACACCTTCCGGAATCATCGGCTGGTCAGAAACCAGCAGGAGAGCACCGGTAGGTATTTTATTGGCAAACCCGGTGATGAACAGCGTCGCGGTTTCCATGTCAATGCCCATGCAGCGGGTGCGGCGCAGGTACTCCTTAAACTCGGTATCGTGTTCCCAGACGCGCCTGTTCGTCGTATATACTGTGCCGGTCCAGTAATCGAAATTGGCATCGCGAATAGCTGATGACACGGCTTTCTGCAGACTGAACGCGGGCAGGGCTGGCACTTCTTTCGGCAGATAATCGTCCGAGGTGCCTTCACCGCGGATCGCTGCAATCGGCAGAATCAGATCTCCAAGCTGATTTTTCTTTTTCAGCCCGCCGCATTTACCCAAGAAGAGCACTGCTTTCGGCGAGATTGCGCTGAGCAAATCCATGATCGTGGCTGCGTTGGCGCTGCCCATGCCAAAGTTGATCATGCTGATCTTGCCGTCGGTAGCATTGGGCATGGCCTTGTTGCGGCCGCGAATCTTCACGCCGCGCGCCTCGGCAAAAAGCTCGACGTACTGATTGAAGTTGGTCAATAGAATATATTTGCCAAAATCATCTAAATCGGTACCCGTATAGCGGGGCAACCAGTTTTTGACAATCGATTGTTTGCTGAGCATGTTCTTTCTCTGTTGTCACAGTAGGTGCGAGCCGCCGGTCGTCCCTACTTATTCATCTCTCTCGTCACACCGCTCCAGCGTTACCGCCACCCAACCCTATCGACCGGCACGATCTACGCATAACAAAAATGTTCTGCCTCTGGCTCCCCCCGGTTATCCATTTAACTGAGCTAACCGGGCCTGATGCAGATATCAATACCCGGCATTCCAGCCAAAGCGAAGCGAGGTGCCGGGATAACGCGGTATGGGTGCAGGCTTTCTGGGTAGGCGGTATCTCGTTTCGCTTGTGTACTGCCGCGAGAGCGGCAACAGAGGCGTCATTCCGGTTTCCCCGCAGGGGAAGACCGGAATCTCCCTGACTCAGGCACGGGCCAGAAAAGATGAGATTCCGGCACGGCGCTGCGCCTGGCAGGAATGACACATGCCGGTATCTGATCCGGGCCCGGGGTCACCCATACCTAACCTTATAATAAAAATACAGTTACACCTGAATTTTAATATAAATTTCCGAATTTTCAGGTTAACAATCCTGCCCATAAGACGCAAGGAGAAATTCTCCGCGCTGCTCACCCATCCGGCACGAGCGTGGAAAATCACACTGCATTTTCAAGCTCCGCAAGCCCGGCGCCGATCCCTGAGCAGTGAATCCACAGTACGCGCCTGCCGGCATCGAGCAGCGCCTGGCGGTCGCCCAGTGCCTGGGCCATTTTCAGGGTCTGAAAACTCATTGCAGCCTGGGTACAGCCCGGCTCATCCGGTATGCCGGCATCCTGCTCCGCGTCAGCCGTGATAATCAGGAACAGACCCTGGCCGGCGTCACCTTTGTGCAACTGGCCGGTAGAATGCAGAAATCTCGGCCCAAAGCCAAGGGTCGTGGCCAGACCGCTGCGATCGCGCAGAGTTTTCTGCACGGCCTGCAGTCGCGCGCTGATTTCCTGCAGCGGTGGCAGATAAGCCTGGATCGCCAGATAGCTGCGCCCGCCCTCACCCTGCTGCAGCAGAGCATCGATCGCTTCGTCGAGGGTAGCTGCGGGACGATCGAAATAAATCGCGCAATTCCCGGTAGTCGCGGTTGGCTCCGGCTGCGGCAGAGCACCGCGCTCCTGAAATTCAGCGACGACTTTTCGCGCCTGCACCTTGGCAGACTCGACATTGGGCTGGTCAAATGGATTGATCTGCAGCGCATGGCTGGCGATGATGGTGGCAAATTCCCAGCGGAAAAATTCGGCGCCGAGGTCATAGACATCTTCGAGAATGATCTCCAGATCAGGATGGCCGGCATCCCCCAGTGCAGCGAGCCAGTCGTCATCGAGAGGCTCTGTGCCGAGACGGATGGCAGCAAACAGCCGGTCCGGGCCATAGACCTCAGGCCTGCCCTGTGCTTCGCCATCGACCGGCAGGATGCCCTTGCCCTCCTTGCCCGTACTTTCAGCGACCAACTGCTCGATCCACGCACCGATCGGCTGCATGCCCGGCGAGGTTATCAGCGTGAGTTTGTCGCGGCCGCGCAAAGCGAGCTGGCCGAGTATCGCGCCAAGCCAGACACCCGGGTTCTCTTCGTTCTGCCGGCAGGCGGAAACCATGTCCGCAGCGCGGTCGAGCAGCTTGCGTACGTCGATCCCCACGAGAGCTGCGGGCACGAGCCCGAAAAAAGACAGCGCCGAATAGCGCCCGCCGATATCCGGGTCATTGCGGAAAATTTTGCGAAAACCGTATTCTTCGGCCATCTTTTCCAGCCCGCTGCCCGGATCGGTGATCGCCACAAAATGCCGGCCTGCAACGCCGGCGCCGAGCTGCTCCTGCGCCCGGGTATAAAAATATTTGAAAAAAGACAGTGTTTCCACGGTACCGCCGGACTTCGTCGAAACGATGTACAGCGTCGTCTGCGGCGGGAATGCCTGTTCAGCCGCGAGCACGGCTGCCGGGTCGGTGCTGTCGAGAATGGCAAACTCCGGGAAGCCATCAGCAACGCCGAAAACCTTGCGGTACACCTCGGGAGCCAGACTGGAACCACCCATTCCGAGCAGCAGCACACGGGTAAAACCGGCCGCGCGAATATCCTGCACAAACGCTTCGATCTCTCCCAGTGCAGGCCGCATGGTGTCAACGCTGTGCAGCCAGCCGAGACGGTTAGAGATTTCCTCCGGCCGGGGCTTCCACACCGTGTGATCGTGCTGCCAGATACGCTCGACCACCTGCTCCGCCTTCAGCTTGTGCATGTACGCCTCGATCGCCGGGGTGTACTCACCGGCGTTGGCAAAATACGGTTCGAAATTTGGATTTCGTGACTGCATATTCTCCTCGTCTGTTCATCCTGATCAGCAATGTTCATGAACCTAATCTGAGCGATTAGACCCGAAACAATAATTTGAGTACAACTAAATTAAGGCGCAATGCCTCTGGTTATCCGGTTCTCTTCGCATGGTCGCAAACAACTTCAGACCTGAAAATAAGGAACGGCTAACCTGATGGTCGTCTCATGCTTCGTGGTACAACCCGGCTGCAGGCCAAAGCTGAGAGAACGGAATAACCAGGCATATTGCGGGCAAATAGCCTGCATTATTCTCGCAGAGACGCAGTGAGCGCAGAGAAAAAATTCTGGCTATCCATTTAACTCAGCTTAGTTGCTTTTTTCAGCCAGTCTGCTAGAGCACGGCACGTGCCAACATCAGAACCGTCATTCCGGTTTCCCCGCAGGGGAAGACCGGAATCTCCCAGACTCAGGCACGTGACCAAAAAGATGAGATTCCGGCACTGCGCTGCGCTTGGCCGGAATGACACATGCCGGTATCTGAGCCGGGCCCGGTTTGCTGAGTTAACTGGATACCCGGAGATTACAAGCAGTAACATATAAAATATTAAAGTAGTTGTGCCTACTCTTAAAGCATTTTGTGAATAATACAGGTTAGAGATAAAAATATCTATGACGACCTGACTGCTGTTACTGAAAATGGAATGAAACAATCCATTCACACAGCTCTTTCTGCTGCTTTTATCCCAAAAAATATATCGCTCAGCTTAGGATGAAATGATACCTTGCGGCAGATGAGCAAAACAACCTGCTCCAGAAAGAGCCACTGCCACTGCGTGAATATACAGAGTTGTGGGAGAAATCCAAGACGTATTCTGCCACTCAGCCGTGATTTTTCTGCGGGGAGAGAGCGTAGAGCTTGATTTTTTTGTGCAGGTTGGTACGATCGATATCGAGGATACGCGCAGCCTTGCTGATATTCCAGTCAACCTGGTTCAGCGTTTCGATGATGTGCTGTTTTTCGGCGAGTTCGCGCACTTCGCGCAGGGTGAGATTTTCCGCGAAACGGGGGCTGGTTTCGCGCACAGGCTGGCTCAGCGCTGTGGGCAGGTCTGCTGCGGACACCTGCTGTGCGGGTGCCATGATCACCAGGCGTTCAACCAGATTGCGCAGCTCGCGGATATTACCGGGCCAGTCGTATTTTTGCAGTACGGTCATGGCTTCGGGCAATACCTCGATCGGCCGCAGGCCGTTTTCCTGGCAGTAGCTGTCGATGAAATGCTGCACCAGCAGCGGCACGTCTTCCCGGCGGGAGCGCAGCGGGGGGGAGATGATCGGAATGACATTGAGGCGAAAGAACAGGTCTTCGCGAAAATTCCCGGCGGCTACTTCTGCTTCGAGGTCCTTGTTGGTGGCCGCCACAACGCGCACATCGACACGCTCTGTTTTGTTGCCGCCGACCTTTTCGAATTCGCCCTCCTGCAGCGCGCGCAGCACCTTGGCCTGCACTTTCAGGCTCATATCGCCGACTTCGTCGAGAAAAAGGGTGCCGCCATCGGCCTGGCTGAATTTACCCTCGCGGGTCTCCACTGCGCCGGTGAACGCACCGCGCACACTGCCGAACAGCTCGCTCTCGATCAGCTCTTCGGGGATGGCCGCGCAGTTGACTTTGACAAAAGGCCCCTCGCTGCGGCTGCTGTTTTCGTGGATCGCCCGCGCCAGCAGCTCCTTGCCGGTGCCGCTTTCCCCCAGAATCAGCACCCGTCCCTCAGTGGGCGCGACGCGCTCGATCTGCTTGAGGACAGCCTGCAGGGCATCGCTGCGGCCGATGATGGCATAGCGGCTGTCGAACTGTTTTTTCAGCGAACGGTTCTCACGCTCCAGCGAGCGGCTTTTCAGGGCATTTTTGACCGCCAGCAGCAGTTTTTCTTTATGAATCGGTTTTTCGATAAAATCATACGCCCCGTAGCGCGTCGCGGTCACTGCGTTTTCGATAGTGGCAAAACCGGAAATCATGATCACCAGCAGGTCGGGCCACTTTTCGCGCAGGGTCTGCAGCAGCTCCAGCCCACCGACACCGGGCATGTTGATGTCGAGCAGGACCAGATCCGCGGGGTCATCCTGCATCACGTTCAGCGCTGCAGCGGCGTCCTCCGCCTGCAACACCCGGTATCCCTCGCCCTCGCAGATCATTTTGATCGAACGGCGGATGTTTTTTTCGTCATCGACGATGAGTAGTTTTTCCCGTTTCATGCCTGCTCTTCTGCCGGTAAAATGATGGTAAAACGCGTTCCTGTTCCGGGCGTGCTCTGCACTTCGATACGACCGCCATGCTCTTCGATGATACGCCGCACGATCGCCAGCCCCAGCCCCATGCCTGTTTTCTTTGTGGAAAAATCCGGTTCGAAAATGCGCTGGAGCGTCTCTGCCGCAATGCCGGAGCCCGTATCCTCGCAGATCAGCACCACCTCGTGATCCATGGCCTGCGTGCGCAGGATGACCTCTCCCCCGCCCTTTTCCGCGATGCTGTGCAAGCTGTTCTCGACCAGGTTTATCACCACCCGCCGCATCTGCTCGGCATCAAAGGCAAAGGCCGGCACAGCCGGATCGTACTCGCAGCGAACAGGCTGGTCGCTGTAGAGCTTGCACAGATCAGCGAGCACATCGTTGAGGCTGGCGCTGCTTTTTTGCAACTGCGGCATGCGCGCAAAATCGGAAA
>WFTM01000058.1 GCA_015485525.1 Candidatus Zhuqueibacterota bacterium
CTGCACTGGGTATCTGCCGAGCACGCGATCGAAGCAGAAGTTCGTCTCTACGATCGTCTCTTCACCGTGCCCGAGCCGGATGCCGATAAGGATAAACCGTTCACAGATTACCTCAATCCCCACTCCCTCGATATCCTGAACAGTTGCAAACTGGAGCCCTCACTGGCCCGGGCCAAACCCGGCGAGCGCTACCAGTTTGAGCGTCAAGGCTATTTCTGTGTTGACAGCAAAGATTCGCGCGCGGGTAAGCCGGTTTTCAACCGTACTGTCCCGCTGCGTGATTCCTGGGCGAAGATCGAGAAAGCACTGAAATAGCTGTCATGGGGACATTGCTCTGAAAATCTGGCACAAAAACTGCATGATGAATGCATCAAACCCATAAAACAGTCAGCCGCCGCTCTTAATAAACCGAGGGAAGGGCGGCGGTACATCCATTCATCAATACCAGGTTTCAGAGCCAACGTATGAAAAACAGAACCATCCTGCTCGTCGACGACGACCCCAGTTTACTCCGTGTCCTGCAGCACCAGTTGGAGCAGGCGGATTATCAGGTAAAACCGGCACAGGACGTAGCGTCCGCCCGATCCAGGTTCGAAAAAGGGGCTTTCGACCTCGTCGTATCTGACCTGTCCCTGCCTGATGGCAGTGGCATCGATCTGCTCAAAAGCGTGCGTGAACAAGACAGCAAAACAGGCTTCGTCATCATCACTGCCTACGGCACAGTTGAGAACGCCCTCGAAGCCTGTCGCATCGGCGCAGATGATTATCTGACCAAACCCTTCAGCAGAGAACAACTGTTGTTCACGATTGAAAAGGTCATCCGCCTGCGAAACATCCAGGCTGAGAACGTCGAGCTGCGCTCCGAGCTGCTGAAAAACTTTAATTTTTCTGAAATTATCGCCCGCAGCAAGGAGATGCAGGATGTCCTGAAAATGGTCGCAAAAGTGGCGGTTACCGAATCGACGGCCCTGATTCTCGGAGAGAGCGGCACCGGCAAGGAGCTGATCGCCCGGGCGATCCATTTCAACAGTCCGCGCAACCAGAAACCCTTCATCACCGTCAACTGCCCATCGATTCCGGACCATCTGATCGAAAGCGAATTATTCGGCCATGTCAAGGGTGCGTTCACAGGCGCTCTGCGGGATCACAAAGGCAAGTTTGAGCTCGCCGAGGGCGGAACGCTTTTTTTAGACGAAATCGGTGATCTCAAGCAGGAATTGCAGGCCAAACTGCTGCGCGTGCTGCAGCAACGCGAGATCGAGCGTGTCGGTGGTGAGCGCTCTATTCCGGTCGATGTGCGCATCATCGCTGCGACCAACCGCAACCTCGAGGAGCTGGTCCGCGAAGGTAAATTCCGCGAAGATCTATACTACCGCCTGTCGGTCTTCCCCATCAACCTCCCGCCGCTCAGGCAGCGAAAGCAGGATATTCCGCACCTGGTCCGCCATTTTCTGCAGCAATCCGAGATCGGCAAAACCCTGCGCCTTCAGCCTGAGGCGCTCGAAGCTCTGTTGCAGTACGACTGGCCCGGCAATATTCGTGAGCTCGAAAATGTGGTCGAGCGGGCCGTCATCCTTGCTGAAAACAACACTATCACGCCGGATATCCTGCCCATGTTCACAGCCAAAAAAGAGGAACTCTCCACCAAGACCATCGCCCTCGCAGACCCGGGCTCGCTCATGGAGCTGGAAAAAAGCGTGATCGCTGCGACCCTGGAAAAGTACGGCGGCAATCAGACAGCAGCCGCACGGGCACTGCAGATTCCCCGGCACGTGCTCATTTACCGTATGAAGAAATTCGGCATTTCATGAGCGATGGCTGCACGGTTTCACCAATTGAAGCATCCTCCGGTGTGCGGGGGATGCTTTTTTTATGCCCCGTCGTGTGTTGACTATTCTCCAAATTTTTGTAGAAAATTCTACAAAAATTGTAGTTTTTCAAAAGTTCCGCGATGCGGTTTAAAAAAAATAACTTTTTTTCATCGACTATTAGTGACATTATCGATCTGCCAAAAACGGCATCTGCACTCATCCAGGGATGTCCGGGAATTTGGAAGAAGCTGCACTTCGCAGGATAAATCGCTTTAATTATATTTTAATCATATAGTTACAAAAAAAATATTTCTTTGAATAAAATTTTTCAGATATCCGGCCTATCCCGCAACCACGTGAAAATTCGTAAGCAAACCGGGACAGAGCCCTTTATTGTTGCTAAAAAGGCACTTTCCTGATTCCAAATTCAACATTATCGCCAACTCTCGTCCATCGCTCCACCGGAGATCCCCTGAGAAAGTTCTCACATCACCGGCGGTTGATCGACCGCTCAAATCCCGTTTCTCAGCGTACTTTGTTTTCGGCATAGAGCTTGCCTTGAGATGGGGAACTTTGACAATCAGAACGCTAACTCCATTCATTCAATGACTTGACAGGTAAGATAAGGATGAAAAAAATAAGACGAATCATGCACTATTCATTGACACCGGCCCTGCTTGTGGCCGGGTTAATTGCGACCGGAGCCGCCCAGGAAAAACAGGCCATCGGTTCCCTTGACGACATGCTGTCCCTTGCCATGCAGAACAATCCGGCTATCAAAGCGGCTGAACGCAGGCAGGCAGCACTGGCCAGTATTTCCGAGCAGGTTTCCACCCTGCCGGACCCGATGCTGGGCTTCACCCGCTGGACCAGCAGCGTAGAAACCCGTGTCGGCCCGCAGGAAAATGTCTTTTCTCTGTCCCAACGCATACCGTTTCCGGGCAAACTGGGTTTGCGCGGAAAAATAGCCGACCAGGACGCCATCGCCGCACAGTACACCCTCGAAGCGGTACGCCGTGATGTTGCGTTTAAGGTGAAGGCTGCCTTTTCTGATCTCTATCGCATCGACAAATCACTCCAGACCCTGGATACCTACCAGGAGTTATTGCGGGACTTCTCTACGGTAGCTGCGACCAAGTATGCCACCGGCCAGGGCATCCAGGCCATGATTCTCAAAGCAGATGTCGAGATATCCTCGATCATCGCGCGCAAGCTGCAGTTTCAGAAATTGCGCACTGGCGTGGTTGCGCGTCTCAATGCACTGATGAACCGGCCATCTGAGGCGGCGATCCAGCAGGCCGACACCATCCGTACCACTCCGCTGAACATCGACGAACAGCGCATCCTGCAAAAAGCCTGGCAGGCCCGGCAGGAGCTGCTGGCCCGCAAGGCGATGATCAGCAAGGCAGACTATGCCTTTAAACTCGCCAAGAAAAACTATATGCCTGACTTCAATGTGCAGGCAACCTATATCACTATCCCGAAAGTGAACGATCTCTTTGCTGATTCCGGCAAGGACCCTCTCGGCTTCATGGTAGGCATGAACATACCCATCTGGCTGGGCAAAAGGCGTGCAGCCGTCACCCAGGCCGAAGAAACCCGCGCCTCGCAGTCACTTCTCTACGAAAATTTACGCAACAGCGTGGAAGCGGAAATTACAGATATCCTGTTCCAGATTCAGACCATAGAGGAAACCCTGCGCTTATATGAGCAAGGGTTGCTGATCCAGGCGGAGAGCAGCCTGGAATCTGCAACATCTGCCTATAAAACAGGCAAGCTGGATTTCCTCAACCTGCTGGATGCCGAACGCATGTTGCTGCAGCTTCGGCTGGCTTACATCAAAGAGCAGGCGAGCCACTTCAAACAAGTTGCTGCTTTGGAGCGCGCTGCCGGCGGTTCACTGGAATAAGTTGACATAAAACGAACTGAAAAACCCATAATGACATACCCGCACAGATCGGGTAGATTTTCAGGAGAATGAGATGAATACCATACAAAGAAACATGAAACATGTGATCACGGTACTGATTCCGTTGATTCTGGCAGGCTTCCTTTTCGCCGGCCTTTCAGGCTGCGGTGGAGATGATGCAGGCCAGGAACAGGCAGAGTCCGGACAGCTCTGGACCTGCGGTATGCACCCGAACGTCATCCAGGAAGAGCCTGGTAACTGCCCGATCTGCGGTATGAAACTCACGCCGCTCAAGTCCAGCACAGCAGAGGGCAGCAGCGAACACAGCGAGGAAGACCACAGCGGGATGGACATGGGCGAGCAGCAAAGTGGTGGCGAGAAGAAAGATAAAAAGATCCTGTACTGGCGTGCTCCCATGGACCCGACCTACATTTCCGACAAGCCGGGGAAATCTCCCATGGGCATGGATTTGATTCCGGTCTATGAAGGTGAAGAAAAAACCGGCTCCGGCTCAACGATCAGCATCGATCCTGCAGTTGTGCAGAACATCGGCGTACGTCTCGCTGAGGTGGAAGTAAAAAAACTGCGCCGTGAAATTCGCACCGTGGCACACGTGGATTACGATGAAGAAACGCTGTATCGCGTCAACATCAAATTCTCCGGCTGGATCGAAAAACTCTTTGTCGATGAGACCGGGCAGGAAGTGCGCAAAGGGCAGCCGATGCTGGAAATTTATTCCCCTGAGCTCGTAGCCACGCAGGAGGAATACCTGCTTGCATACAAAAACGCCCAAAAACTGAGCGCGAGCACAGAGCCGGCCGTCAAACACAGCGCCAATGAACTTCTCGCAGCCGCCCGCGAACGCCTGCGCCTGTGGGATATCGACCAGCGTGAAATCGACGAGCTGGAGAAATCCGGCAAAGTACGCAGAACCCTGACCCTGTACTCTCCGCAGGACGGCATCGTGATCGAGAAAAAGGCCGAGGAAGGTATGCGCGTCATGCCGGGTATGGACCTGTTCCGCATCGCAGACCTGCGAAAAGTCTGGGTCTATGCTCATATCTATGAATACGATTTGCCGTGGGTCAAGGTCGGCGATGAGGTCAACATGGAGCTGCCATACGTTCCGGGCCGGATGATCCGCGGTACGGTCAAATACATTTATCCCTATCTGGAGAAGAAAACACGCGACGTCAAAGTCCGCATCGAGGTGGACAACCCCAACCTCGAGCTGAAGCCGCAGATGTACGTCAATGTGATTTTCGAGCGCCAGATGCCGATCGCTACGCCGGTTATCCCCTCAGAAGCAGTTATCCGGACCGGCAAACGCGATCTCGTTTTCGTTGCTCTGGGTGGTGGCAAGTTTGAGCCGCGTGAGGTAACCCTGGGCATCCAGGGCGAAGACAATCAGTACCAGGTACTCAAAGGCCTCAACGGTGGAGAAAAAGTCGTGATCTCCGCACAGTTCCTGCTCGATTCGGAAAGCAGACTGCAGGAAGCCATCCAGAAGATGCTGGAGACCCGATTGAAGAAGAAATAGCCCGAAGGCGTCCCCTTAATAAACCCGGCTTCTGAAATGCATCAGAGCTCAGATCTAAGGAAGCCGGGGTAACTGAAAAGTTTTGTTCGACAGAATGCTTTCTTGTAACTGAAAATAAAAATATAGTTACGCCGGATTTTACAAGATTTATGATTTTTTCAGGTGATGTGTCATGCAGGCATCCCGCTCAGTAGCGGGGACAATCAACTGTGACATCACGAACCATACACTTGAATAAACGGAAAATAACATGTTAGAACGAATTATAGAATGGTCGATCAACAACCGCTTTCTGGTGATCCTGGCGACTTTGTTTGCCATCCTGTTCGGCGGCATTGCTCTGGTCAACACGCCGATCGACGCCATCCCGGATTTGTCGGATGTGCAGGTGATCATCCTGACCGAGTATCCCGGACAGGCGCCTCAAGTGGTTGAGGATCAGGTCACCTATCCGCTGACCACCGCGATGCTGGCTGTACCCTACGCGAAAGTGGTGCGTGGGTACTCATTTTTCGGTTTTTCCTTTGTCTATATCATTTTCGAGGATGGTACCGACTTGTACTGGGCGCGCAGCCGGGTGCTGGAATATCTGAACTACGTTTCCAAAAAACTGCCTCCGGGCATCACCCCCTCCCTCGGCCCGGACGCAACCGGTGTGGGCTGGGTCTATGAATACGCACTCAAAAGTGATCGCCATGATCTCTCTGAACTGCGTTCGATTCAGGACTGGTTTCTGCGCTACGAGCTGACCGCGGTGCCGGGCGTTGCAGAAGTAGCCAGCATCGGCGGCTATGTCAAGCAGTATCAGGTCGAGGTCGATCCCAACAAGCTGCTGATCTACAACATCCCGCTGAAGAGGGTCAAAATGGCCATCAAGGAGTCCAACAACGACGTCGGCGGGCGCTTGCTGGAGATGGGCGAGACAGAATATATGGTGCGCGGTCTGGGCTACATCCAATCGGTAGAAGATCTGGAAAAAGTCACTCTCGGTGTCGATGCCAACGGAACACCGATCACCCTGAAACAGGTCGCGAATATCCAGGTTGGCCCGGAACTGCGGCGGGGCCTTGCTGAGCTCAATGGCGAGGGCGAGGTCGTCGGCGGGGTTGTGGTCATGCGCTATGGTGACAATGCCCTCACGACGATCGAGGGTGTGAAAAAGAAACTCGAAGAGCTGAAAAAGGGGCTGCCCGAGGGGGTCGAGATCGTGACAGTATATGACCGATCCGGCCTGATTCAGCGCGCCATCGACAACCTGAGCTTCAAGCTCATAGAGGAAAGTATCGTCGTTGCCGTGGTCTGTATCATCTTCCTGCTGCACCTGAGCAGCTCGTTCGTGGCGATCTTCACCCTGCCTGTGGGCATTTTGATCTCGTTTATCGTCATGAACTACCTCGGCATCAATGCCAACATCATGTCACTGGGTGGTATCGCTATCGCCATCGGCGCCATGGTGGATGCAGCCATCGTGATGATCGAGAACGCGCACAAGCATATCGAACACGACGGCGGCACCAAAGACCACTGGCTCATCATTCTCGACGCCTCCAAAGAAGTGGGCCCGGCGCTGTTCTATTCCCTTTTGATCATCACCATGTCCTTTCTGCCGGTTTTTGCTCTGGAAGCGCAGGAAGGCCGCCTGTTCAAGCCACTGGCATATACGAAAACATTTGCCATGGCCGCCTCTGCCCTGCTGGCGATCACCATCGTGCCGGTGCTGATGGGATTTTTGATTCGCGGCAAAATCATGCCTGAGCACAAAAACCCGATCAGCCGTTTTCTGATCATGCTCTACCGGCCGATCATTCACTTCGTGCTCAAGTTCCGCAAATCCACCATCGTTGCCGCCCTGATCGTTCTCATCGTCACTGTTTACCCTCTGACCAGGCTCGGTTCGGAGTTCATGCCCGACCTGTACGAAGGTGACCTGCTGTACATGCCAACCACCGATCCGGGCATCAGCATCACCAAAGCGCGTGAGCTGCTGCAGCAGACGGACAAGATCATCAAATCCTTCCCTGAAGTGCACCACGTGTTCGGCAAGATCGGACGGGCTGAGAGCGCCACTGACCCGGCACCGCTCTCGATGATCGAAACCACGATCATGCTCAAACCGGAGGAAGAATGGCGCCCGGGCATGACGCCGCAGAAACTGATCGACGAGATGAACGCAGCCATCCAGTTCCCGGGTGTGACCAACGCCTGGACCATGCCGATCAAGACGCGGATCGACATGCTCTCCACCGGAATCAAGACCCCGGTGGGCATCAAGCTGATGGGCGAAGACCTGCAGGTGTTGTCCGACCTTGCTGAAGAGGTAGCCAACGTTGTGCGCGAGGTCAAAGGGACCCTCAGCGTCTTCCCGGAAAAAACCGTCGGCGGCAATTATCTCGATATCCACATCAAACGCGAAGAAACCATGCGCTATGGCCTCAACGTCGGCGATGTGCAGGATATCATCAAAAGTGCAATCGGCGGCATGAACGTCACCACCACGGTCGAAGGTTTGGAGCGCTATCCGGTCAACGTGCGCTACTCTCGCGAGCTGCGCGATAATGTCGAAAGCCTGAAACGCGTTCTCATCCCCACGCCCTACGGCGCGCAAGTCCCCTTGTCTCAGGTCGCTGATTTTGAGATCAAAAAAGGGCCGCCCGGCATCAAGAGTGAGAATGCGCGCAAGACAGCATGGCTCTATGTTGACCTGAAAAACATCGATGTCGGCACCTATGTCGCAGCGGCACAGAAAAAGGTCAACGAAAAAATCAAGCTGCCGCCGGGTTACAGCCTGGTCTGGAGCGGCCAATATGAATACATGGAGCGGGCAAAGGCACGCTTGCAGGTCATCATCCCGATCACCCTGGTGATCATCTTCCTGCTGCTGTACATGAACTTCAAGAACATCGGCGAGAGTATCCTCGTCATGCTCTCTCTGCCCTTTTCACTTGTCGGTGGTATCTGGCTGATGTATCTGCTGGAATATCACTTCAGCATCGCTGTGGGGGTCGGCTTTATCGCCCTTGCCGGTGTGGCGGCAGAAACAGGCGTGGTGATGCTGATCTACCTCGATCATTCCTATGACGACTGGAAGCGCCGCGGCGAAATGCGCCATCACCGCGATCTTTTCGATGCCATCGTGCACGGTGCTGTCGAGCGGGTACGGCCGAAGATGATGACTGTGATGGCGATCATGGCCGGTCTGCTGCCCATCATGTGGGGGCACGGCACCGGTTCGGACGTGATGAAGCGCATCGCCGCGCCTATGGTGGGCGGCATGGTTTCTTCCACAATTCTGACTCTGGTGGTCATCCCCTCCATCTATTTCATCTGGAAGGGATGGAA
>WFTM01000059.1 GCA_015485525.1 Candidatus Zhuqueibacterota bacterium
AGGATTTAGATACTCTCCTTCGATCTGGAAATAAATCGCGTTGATAGTGCACTGTTTGCTGCGAAACCCTCTGCTGCGGGCTTTGATCATATTTCTCGTGCTGTTTATTCCCTCGGCAAAGCGCATTGTCATCCGCAAAATGATGGCGTTGAGAGGGCCCCTCTGATATTGATCCTACGGCATCTTTTTCCATCATCTTGTTACGGCTCCTGATTGCCCGGCCATACCAGCGCAGCCACGTTTTTTCGTCCATGCGCGGCTGATAGGGTGCCTGCTCTCCTCACTGTTTCCTGATCGTCCTGACACGGACTGTTCTGAGACGCATCCCCGCAGAACCGGGGCAAACAAATCGTTTCCTTTCCGCTGGGCCCCGGGTGGTGGCTGCTTCTTTGACGCGTGTCATAGCCTGGAGACTTCCATACCGATCATACGCCCCGTATCATGTCCCCACGAACTGTCCGGTGAATCTTGCAAACCTACCCCACAGATATGAAGAGCCAAAACTTCGATCCATAACCGATTGCGGCGGGAACGTCCGGAGAAGTGGATGCACCAAAATACATTCATTGATTTTCAAAAATATTTGTACGAAATTAGAGCTACGTTAATCAAGAACGCTTTTCACGCGCCACCAGGCCGAATGTTCACGCGCCCGGCTGCTTAAGTTCCAATCCGAAGCTTTCAGAGAAATAACAAACCATGCACGACTGGCTGATGACAATCGATGTCGCCCATCCACCGCACCATCCGGATGAAGTCGATGAGCTTCTGCTGGCAGCATGGCTCAGGGCACGCAATTCATCTTCACTGCGGGTATTGCAGATTATCCACGGTTATGGCAGCAGCGGCCGCGGCGGCAGTTTACGTGAGCACGTGCGCAACTGGCTTTTCACCCGACAACACCATTTCGACGCCGTCATCTATGGCGAAGAGATTTCACCCATCCATCCTGATATCGAAGAGATCATTTCAGAGCTTGGATATCATCCTGAAACGGAATTCAGGAAGGCCAATCCCGGCATCACCCTGGTCAGGATAAAGTAAAACAGGCCTCTTCAGGGAGGAAAAACAACTATGAGCAAGACAACATCCTATAGAGTGATTCTGTGTACCGTGCTGTTCATCGCTGGCCCGGCTTTCGCACAACAAATGATCAAATTCCCGATCATCGCTTCGCGCGGTAAAACCGCGGTTTTCCGCACGCCCGAAAATCCACCCTATGCCAAGGGAGATGTTTTTCACGTGTACCGCAAGATCGAGGGGAAAGGCAGATTGGTTGCGCATGCACGCGTGGTCGTGGTGGATAAAAAACTCAGCGGGGTTCGGATCATCAGAGCCATTCGCAGCGAGGTTCTGCGCAAAGGCGATATGCTGGTGCTGCCACGCAAAAAGAAGCCGCTGCCAGCCGCGGAGAAACCCTCCCGCTTCAGCAAGGCAGTGAAGCCGGCAACGACACGCACACCCGGCCCTCAGCCCAGACCCGAACCGCTGGCGGATGTCCGGCCGACCGTCCTGACCAATTCTGCAAAACCCCAGTTCGGCGGTTCCATCGGTGCGGTGCTGCCCGCAGGCCCGATGGCCGACAGTTACGCTCCGGCATTCAATTTTGGTATCCAGATGCGCAGCTCGCTGCATTTCAACACAGCGGCACGCCTGGCCATACAGTACGCTCCCATCCCGCCGAGCGCCACAGAGCTGAGCAGGCAGAACCAATCCAATACCACCCAGAAGACCTCTCTGCTGATGGTCACAGCCAGCCTGCAGCCACGTCTGTCCGGCCATTTTATGCTCGATCTCGGACTTGGTTACTATCGTCAGCAGGATGACTGGGATTTGAACGGCTACCAGTTTTCCACCGTATCCAATGCCCTGGCGAGCATTTTTGGTTTTGGTTACATGTTTCGCTTTTCGGATAAAGTTTCGCTCATGCTGCTGCTGAGTGGAAACGTCTATTATCCAAAGCAAGGCAGCCGGGCTTTTCTCAACATCAGTACAGCCTGGCTCTTCGGTATTTGACATGGAAATTCACACGGAATGATGGCTCATTTTGTCATTCCGGCCAAATACAACAGCCTGGATGCTGGTTTCATGATATTATCTGTGCATTTTTTTGAACCGGCGGGTGGCCAGGGATGTACCGCGACATTCATGTCGCGTGGTTCGATACGTTGCGTTATCCAGGATGATTTGGGACATGACTGGGATGCGACATAAATGTCGCGATACGCGCGGGTAGGCCCGGATGTAGCGCGCCTTCGCGGTGAAACCCGGCTTCTGACCAAATTCAGATAACAAAATATCCATGACGGTCTGACAGCAGATACTGAAAATTGAACGTAGCAATCGCTGCAAACAGCTTCTTTTGCTGCATTTTTCTTCCAACGAATAAATCGTGATCAATCAGGAGCATATCGCAATGAAAAAGAAACGACTTGGCATCCTCGTCGGAGGTGGGCCTGCACCTGGCATCAACAGCGTCATCGGAGCGGCAACGATCCGGGCTATCATCGAGGGAGTGGAAGTCGTCGGCATACAGGACGGCTTCAAGCATATTATGCGCGGCGATATCGAAAAGAGCCGGCCGCTGACGATTCAGGACGTCAGCCGTCTGCATTTCTCCGGAGGTTCAGCGCTGGGCATCGCGCGAGACAATCCGACCAAAAAAGCTGAGCATCTGGAGAAGAGCATCGAATCTCTCAAAAAGCTGGAAATAGACAAGCTGATCACCATCGGCGGTGACGACACCGCTTTTTCAGCGCTGACGATTGAAAAACACGCCGGCGGCCAGATTCGCGTCGTGCACGTACCCAAAACCATCGATAACGATCTCGACCTGCCGCAGGGCATGCCGACCTTCGGATTTCAGACAGCACGGCATGTCGGGGTCAATCTGGTCAAAAATCTGATGGTCGATGCGCATACCACCTCGCGCTGGTACTATGTCATCTCCATGGGCCGCAAGGCAGGGCACCTGGCACTGGGCATCGGCAAAGCTGCGGGGGCAACCCTTTCGATCATTCCGGAAGAATTTCAGGGCGCGAACAGACTGACGATGCGCAAGCTCGCCGATATCCTGGTCGGTGCGATGATCAAGCGTCTGAGCTATGGCCGCAAAGACGGTGTTGCTATCCTTGCAGAGGGGCTGGTCGAGCTGCTCGACCACGAGGAAATTCAGGCCATGGATGATGTTGAACGCGATCCCCATGGCCACATCCGCCTGGCGGAGATTAATTTTAATTCGCTGGTGAAACGCGCGGTGCTCAACCGCCTGAACGAACTCAACATCAAGATGACCATCATCGGCAAAAATATCGGCTACGAGCTGCGCTGCGCTGATCCGATCCCCTTTGACATGGAGTACACCCGCGATCTCGGACATTGTGCGGCTGAATTTATACTCGAAGGTGGAAACGCTGCCATGGTCTCCATACAGGAAGGGCGCTTCGTGCCTCTGTTCTTCAAAAATATGCTCGACCCCAAAACAGGCAAGACTAAAATCAGAATGGTGGATATCGAATCGGAAAAATTCAAGATCGGCCTGCGCTACATGCTCAGGCTCCTGCCGGAAGATTTTGAAAACGAAAAAACGCTGAAAAAATTTGCCGGCATCGCAGGCCTCAGTCCCGATGAATTCAGGAAACAGTTTGAATATACCGTAAACCCTGAGCTGCCGCATCCGGCCTGAGCCGGTGCTTTCTGAAACTCCCGACATAATGGAGCAGCAGGATCACCGGGAGCTTTGCCCGGGTGGCGAACTGCGGCACGCTCGCAAGCCACCCGGCGGTTCGCTTCGCAAACAGCAGCCCGTCTCAGCTTATCCCCTCCTGCAAGAAAAACAGAAAGTATGAGAGAGCCTGACGCTTCCCTCCCCCCTGTCTGCCAACCGAGGCGATTCCTGCCCGAAAATTTTCCGGTAGAAATTACTGGACATTGCAAAAAAAATATCGTACCGAATGCAGTTCCGCATTTCATCGATGGCACTGCCGCGCACGGTGCCTTGCTTATCAACCACCCCAAACGGAGGATCTTCATGAAAGCAGTTAGCAGATTGATTCTGACCCTGGCGGGTTATTTCCTGTTTCTGAGCATGCCGCTCATCGCTCAGCAGATGGAAATACCGCAACGCGTCGAGCCTTACCAGTGGGACTCACCGGTCGTCAGCGGAGAGGCTGTCGCAGGGTCGCAAGCGGAAGCGAAAATCACACACACCATACGCATTCCCCAGGCACCGTGGCTGCGCCTGCAGTTCGGAGATGTTTCTCTGGGCAACAGCAGTTATCTCACGATACGTTCACTGAAAGATGGCGCCGTGCAAACGTTGAATGCACGCACCATAGCAGAGTGGCAGTTCACCAGCGCATATTTCAACGGCGATGCCGTGGAAGTGACGCTCTACGTAGCGCCTGGAGACCGGGGGTTATCTTTCCAGCTCGAAGAGGTCGTGGTTGGTGAATATGTCGGCGGCGAACCCATCGAATCGATTTGCGATCTCGTCGATGATCGTGTTCCCTCGAGTGATCCGCGTGCTGGCCGCATCGTCAACGTCGGCTGTACAGCATGGTTGATCAATAACGGCGTTATCGCCACAGCCGGGCACTGCCTGGATACCGCCACTGCGACGACACTGCAGTTCAACGTTCCTCCCTCCCTGTCAGACGGCACCATCCAGCACCCGGGGCCGGAAGACCAGTACTCAGTCATTCAATCCAGCCGCAATTTCACCAATGGCGGTGTCGGCAATGACTGGGGTGTATTCGAAGTCAATGACAACACGCAAACCGGCCTGCAGCCGATCGATGCCCAGGGCGATTCCTATGTTGTCAAGCAGGACCTCGGGCCGGCGACGATTCGCATCACCGGTTTTGGTACAGACTCCGACAACCGGGACCGCAACCAGACCCAGCAGACCCATACAGGGCCAAACGCGGGCAGCAGCGGCACGACCATGCGCTACCGTACGGACACTACCGGCGGCAACTCCGGCTCCCCTGTGATCGATGAAGCCACCGGTATGGTCGTGGGTGTACACACACACGGCGGCTGCAGTTCCGGCGGCAACGGTAACAACTCGGGCACCAGCACCTTCCACTCCGATTTCTGGGCGGCGATCAATCCGGGGGGCAACGCAGCACCTACCGCTGTTGCTGAGGCAAACCCGACGACCGGTGCAGCCCCTCTGACGGTCAACTTTACCGGCTCCAACTCGACGGATTCCGACGGAACGATCACCAGCTATTCCTGGGATTTTGGTGATGGCACCAGCTCCACCCAGGCCGATCCTTCGCATGTCTATAACTCCGCCGGTACCTACACCGCCGTGCTCACAGTAACCGACGACGGCGGTGCGACCGATACGGATCAGGTCATCATCACGGTCACCGGGCCGCCCAATACCCCGCCAACAGCGACGATCACCTCACCCGCAGACGGAGCAAACTTCCCCATAGGGGCTACGGTGAATTACAGCGGCACGGGGACAGACCCCGAAGACGGCACCCTCGGCGCGTCGGCATTTACATGGTTTTATACCCGCAACGGCGGCGCAGAGACTCAGTTCGCCTCCGGCGTCACCTCCGGGTCGGAGACGATCAATTTTCCGGGAACCTATGTTCTCATCCTCGAAGTGGTCGATTCCGGCGGAGCAACTGACCGTGATCAGGTGACCATCACCGTGGGCGGAGCCGGAAACACGCCTCCCACAGCCGTCGCCGAAGCCACGCCCACCAGCGGAACGGCGCCGCTCACCGTCAATTTCACCGGCTCGAACTCGTCTGACCCAGACGGCACCATCAGCAGCTATTCGTGGGATTTCGGCGATGGTACCAGCTCCACACAAGCTGATCCGACGCACACATACACCGCGGCCGGGACGTACACCGCTGTGCTGACCGTGACCGATAATGATGGCGCCACAGGGACCGATCAGGTCACGATCACGGTCAACGATGCTGCAAATCAGCCGCCGACAGCAACGATCACTGCCCCGGCTGACGGAGCGACTTTCCCCATCGGAGCGACGGTGAGCTACAGCGGCACCGGCAGCGACCCTGAAGATGGCCCACTGGCTGCCTCGGCGTTCACCTGGTTCTACAGCCGGAACGGCGGGCCGGAAACGCAATTCGCCTCCGGCGTCTCCTCAGGCTCAGAAACGATCAACTTTCCGGGCACTTATACGATTATCCTCGAAGTCGTCGATTCCGGTGGCGCAACAGATCGCGATCAGGTCACGATCACGGTGAGCGGCAATGCCAAGCTCGCGGCCGAGCTCGATGGCAGCAGCTACGGTTTGAGCGAAGCCTATCCAAACCCCTTCAACCCTGAAACACGTATCTCCTTTTCGCTGCCACAGCAGCAGAGGGTGACGGTCAGAGTGTACAACTCCCTCGGTCAGGTGGTCAAAACACTGATTGCGGATCAGAGCCTGGCCCGGGGCGTGCATGACGTGCGCTGGAATGCGACCAATGAGGCAGGTGCGCAGGTTCCGAGCGGTCAGTATTACCTGATCATGCAGGCAGGACAGTACTCACAGATGCGCAAGTTGACACTGATGAAGTAAACGAAAAAACTCGCGGGGCGCCGGCCTCGCGAGTTTTTTTGCTTTTTCTCACATCGTTTTATTGTTGCAGATAAACCGTTCGTAGTGCGCGATTTATCGCGCCATGAAAGGCCCCAATTTTGCTGGAGTGCAGGAATACCCCCGGTATTAGGTGCGTACTCGCAATGCAGATAGCACATCGTTTCATTTGTGGCAATGCCGCAGGAGCGGCAAAAGGGACGTCACACCGCAGGAGCGGTGTGACGAGAGGAGGCGTTCGTAGTCCACGCTTCAGCGCGCCCAATTGTGCCGGAGTGCAGGAACACTCCCGGTATCAGATGCGTACTCGCAACGCAGGCGGCACATCGTTTCATTTGTGACAATGCCGCAGGAGCGGTGTGCTGAGAAGAAATCCCCCTTCGAAGGGGGACAGGCCCGGCCCGCAGCCGGGCCAGGGGGATGTCGAACCAGCTCTGGAGCAGCAATCGCAGTTATGTGGGAATACAAATCCGGGGTCACGAAACGTTCGTAGTGCACGCTTCAGCGTGCCTGAAAGTCGCTGATTTCACCGGGGCCGGGATGACCCGATAATGATGCGGGAGTTCAGCGCTGGCGGCCTTTCGTTGCGCTTGCGGACTGCCGCAGGAGCGGGGCAACCGGGACGTCACACCGCGGGAGCGGTGTGACGAGAGGGGAGGTAAGGCGTTCGTAGTGCACGCTTCAGCGTGCCCGAAAGTCGCTGATTTCACCGCGGGATGATAAAATGAAGAATACCGATGTGGGATTATGATTTTTTCACGTTGAATATCTTCGCATCGATGCCATACCGTTTTAATTTCTGAAAGAAATTTTTGACATCCATTCCTGAACGCCGGGCTGCCTTGCTGATGTTGCCGCCGGTTTCGGAGAGCTGGTCGATGAGGTAGCTTTTTTCAAAGCTTTCGACAACCTGCTTTTTAGCCTCCCGGAATGTCGTGTGGGTCGCGGTTTCCGGAGCCGGCAAGGCTGTCATGCCGGCAGGCAGCACATCAGCGCCGATCTCATCAGCGCTGCATAGAATCACGGCGCGCTCCATCATATTTTCCAGTTCGCGCACATTGCCGGGGAAATCATACTTCATCAAACCTGCACGAGCTTTTGCAGTCAGCCTGAGGCCAGTCTTGCCGTATTTTTTACCATAATGCCTGAGAAAATGCTGGGCCAGCAGCACAATGTCACTGGCACGCTCGCGCAGCGGTGGCACATCGATGGCGATGACATTCAGGCGATAATAGACGTCACCACGAAACTGGCCGGAGGCGACGAGCTGCTGCAGGTTGCGATTTGTAGCAGCGAGGACACGTACGTTGCTGTGCCGAGTCAGTGTACTGCCCACTGGGGAGAACTCGCCTGTCTGCAAAATACGCAGCAATTTCAATTGCAGCGCTGGTGACATTTCACCGACCTCATCGAGAAAAATCGTGCCGCCATGGGCGCGCTCGAACCAGCCGACTTTATTCTCTGTGGCACCAGTGAATGCTCCTTTGACATGCCCAAAGAGTTCGGACTCGAGCAGATTTTCCTGCAGCGCTCCGCAGTTGATGGCAACGAAAGGTCTGTCTGCCCGGCTGCTATTCTGGTGCAGCGCCCGGGCAATCAACTCTTTACCGGTGCCGCTCTCGCCCTGGATCAAGATCGTAGCTTCTGTATCAGCCACTTGTGCGATCAGGCGGAGAATCTCCGTCATGGCCGGGTGTGTGCCGATAATTTCCCCGAACTGGTAGCGCTGGCGCAAGTCATGCTGCAGGGCATCGACGTTGTCGCGCAGATGCTGCTGGCGCAGAGCATGCATCGCTGCCAGAGAAATAAACTCTGCAAAGCGGAGCGCAAAATCGTAGGTAGCCGGCTTGAACACCCCGCGAAACGAGCGGTTATCGAGATAGACCGCACCGATGAGTTTTTTATCGAGCAGCAGCGGAAGGCAGATGACAGAGAGCACTTTTAGACCGCGCACGCTTTTGCTGGCTTTGAATTCAGGATCTTCACGGGCGTTTTTCAGAAATAGCGGCTTTTTGTGTTCCCTCACCTTGCGGATGATGCTGCGGCTGATCTCATTACCCGGTTGTTCGAGGTCTTCACGGGCGAGATTGCGGGCGGTGTGAAACCGCGTTCTGCCATCCTGGTCGAACAGAATGATCAACCCGCGCTCAGCACCGGAGAGCTGGATAGCGCCATCCATGGCTGTGGCCAGAATCAGATCGATATCTTCTTCGGCGAGAACTTTGCGACCGATTTCCAGCAGTTGCTCTAAAACGGCAACAGAAGCTGTTGCATGGGGACTATTACTATTGTGTGTCATGGTTCATTCCCGGATGTCAGCTAGAAAAATATGAGCGAGAAAAGTGCGCTGCAGAAGATACAAACGCTGCTCATGGATAGCATAGCGAATATCATTGGTGGGACGATGCGGATCATCGAGGGGGCGGGTGCTCTGCCTCGTGTGCAGATTGAGAAAACGCAACCCAAAACCATCGGCAAACACCAGCGTACTGTCTCCACTCCCCCAGGCGATCGCAGTGGTAAGGTCGATTGCCGGCTCGGGCATATCGAAAACTTTTTGCTCCCGGCCACTGTCAAGATCCACGACCCAGACAGCAGAATGATTGTCACTGGCAGAATTGCGGAAAAACGCCAGCCTGCTGCCATCGCGTGACCAGTAGCCTGCAGACTCCATCTCCGGTGTGTCAGTCACCTTGCGTACACTGCCGTCGTCCAAATACAGAAGCCAGATATCGAAACGGCCATCGCGGTTTGATACAAAACTCAACTTCGATCCGTCCGGAGAATAACGCGGCATCCAGTCAGCGCCCGGGCTGTCAATCAGTTTTTTCACCTGTCCATCGGCAACCGACACCGTCCAGATATCCGCCTGGTTACCGCCACCGGCATCAAAGGCAATCCAGTTCCCATCTGCAGAAAATGAAGGCCCGAAAGCATCCTGCTCGTTGTAGATCAGTCTCTGACTGAGTCGCTTGAGATCGACGAGGGACAGGGTACGGCAGCCTTCACGCGTTGTCTCAAACACAGCCTGCCTGCCGTCCGGCGAGAGATCGAGATTGGTGATGCCCCAGTTCTGCGGACGCGTAATCAGCCGCGCCTGACTCCAGGGATTTTCGCTCTCCGGCGGAAAAGGGAATTCCCAGAATGCCTCGACCAGAGAGCGCTGCATAAACAGCAACCGGTTTGACCGGCGAGAAAACTGAGATATCGTGATGCCACTATAGACCACTGCCCGTTCCGGTGGTCCGGTGACGATACCTCGCTCCATTTCTACAGGCAGGCGCCAGATTTCAGAACTCGATAGCGTAAAATAAATTGTGTTTCCCGAAGCCAGCCAGGCCGGCTGTGAAATATCCTGCGAACTTTCGAATAGTTTGTGCAGAGTTTTGCCTTCTCTATCCTGCAACGCCAGATAGCGGTTGCTGCCGACCCCGCCAACACAGACGAGCCAGCGGCCATCCGGAGACCACGCCGGTGAGTGGTAGCTGTCCCCGTCCTGCGGGGAAAGCCGGTACACTTTTTTCTGTTTCAGTTCATAAATCCAGACTTCATTCGTCTGTGTGAATTTCGGCGATTCGAAGCGGGAAAAAGCGATGCGCTGGCCATCCGGAGACCAGCGGGGTTCGAAACCAAAATCACTGAAGTACTGCACGACTCTGCCAGTTGTATCGATTGCAAGCAGGCCACCGGCTTTGCCCGTCATCAGCAGTTGACGGCCATCCGGAGACCAGTCATAGGGGCCGTTGAGTTCCCCGGTCGCCGGCTCGAATCCGATACGTTGCAGCTGACCGGTTTGTAAATCCTGGATCACCAGCTTACTGCGTTTCGCGCCTTCCTCTCCCTCATCGATGAGATAGGCAACCCGGTCTCCATCAGGTGACAGGATCAGGTTTCCGAGGGGACGGTCAGCCGGATGGAGTTCGCGCAGATTGGTGATACGCACATCAGCGGGACGCAGCAACAGTAAAACCAAGAGAATCAAAGCCGGGATGAACAGCAATAACGAGATGAACCAGGGGTTACTGAGCAGAATACGCCATTGTGCATCAGCGTGCCTGCAGCAGGCCAGGGCTGCCGCAAATTCCTGTGCATCAGCAAAACGTTCCGCGGGCTCTTTTGCCAGTGCCCGGTGCACGACATCACAAAGGCCAGAGTGTAATCCGGCCCGCAAAGTTTCCAGAGCAAGGGGTTGTTTCTCGAGAATCGCTGTAACCAGATCAACACTGTCGTCACCCTGAAAAGGCGGAACGCCAGTGAGCAGCTCATACAAAACCGCACCGAGGGCATACACATCGCTGCTCGGAGTCAACTCACCACGATCAATCTGCTCTGGCGCCATGTACAGCACCGTGCCCTCGAGGCCGCCCGAAGTCAGTCTTTCTCGGGGATCGCTCCCGGGAATCCGGGTCTGCGCCAACGCAACTGAAGGAGCGTTCAGCAACCGGGCCAGGCCGAAATCCATGATTTTTACCAGGCCATTCTCACAAAGCATAATGTTATCCGGCTTGATATCGCGGTGTATGATACCCTGTTCATGAGCAGCCGCGAGTGCTTCGCAGACCTGCAAGCTGATCGCAACGACTTCCTGCTCCGGCAACGCTCCCCGGCGGTTCAGCTCTTGCGCAAGGGTGTGCCCGGCGATGTATTCCATGACGATATAAAAATATGCTTCGTATTCACCGACGTCGTAAATTGTGCAGATATTGGGGTGATTGATGGCGGAAGCCATTCTGGCTTCATTGAGCAGGGTCTGGTTTTCCGAGGTACTATACGAGGATGAAACCGGAATAATCTTGATCGCCACGCGCCGCAGCAGGCGGGTATCCTCGCCCTGATATACCTCCCCCATGCCCCCTTCACCGATTTTTCTGCCGATGATGTAATGTCCGAGAGTTTTTGGGATATGAGAATGCTGCATTGAACCTGCAAGAATTATTCGACCGTGCACATTTCGACGTGATTCTTTTTGGGGGATTCCGTGGCTACTCTCTGTCACCGGTCTTTACGATCAGAGCGAAGTAACGCTTACCGCTTCGTCATTCCGGCTGCAGCGAAGCTGAGTCCGGGATATCCCGGACACAGGCACATGCCAGAAAGAGGAAATTCCAGCATCCTGTCGCTCAGAAACCGGAATAAAACTTATTAATATTAATGATCAAATGCAAACAGACTCACACGGTTATTACTCTCAGCAGCCACATTACCCGCCAGAAGTGGACTCAGCTCCGGCAACTCCGCAGGGTCGTCACAAATCGTTTTCCATTTCCATCTGTATCGTGTATTTTTATGCGCAAGAAAACAGGCTCTCCGATATACCTCAGCCAGCCGGGCTGCGGGCAGAGAACGGTTCTCATGATTCTGACAGAGCAACTTCCGGTATCCCGGCGCAGGGAACCGGCCACCCAGAGCGACACAACAGCCATGACATCCTAACAGGGACACTCGCGTGATGCGTTCTTCTTTTTTACTTTTCTTTATATTCATCAGCTCTCTCCCTTACGCTATCGCGGGCAGGGAAATGCCCGGACGTCTCGCTACAGTCCGTTTCGAACGCCTGGCCATCGAGCAGGGACTGTCGCAGAATAATGTCACGGATATTGCCCAGGATGCCCTCGGCTTTCTCTGGATCGCAACCCTGGACGGCTTGAACCGCTACGACGGCTATACATTTCGTACCTGGACGAGCGACACCGGCCTGCCAGGCAATGTCATCTCCGCGCTGGTGGCTGATCGTGACAATCATCTCTGGATCGGTACGATGACGCACGGCCTGGCTCAGATGGACCTGCGCAGCAACGTGATCCGTACCTTCAGCCACGTCCCGGATGACTCCCTCACACTGCCGAGCAACCGCATACGCGTTCTGGCGCTGGACAGCCGCGACCGCATCTGGATTGGCACACGCGGCGGCGGGCTGGCTGTACACGATCCCCAAAGCGGATTGACGCACCGCATCGCCCTGCAAGGCTCGCGCCCGGGAACCCGGGCCCTGCATATCCGCAGCCTGTTCATCGATGCACAAACCATCTGGGTGGGCACGGAAAAACAGGGGTTTTTCATCATCAAAGACATGGGCACAGATGAGACAGGCCGTCCTGCGCTGCGCATACAGCACAGAGCACCGGGAAGCACACGCCCGCAACACGCGCGCGTCGAAAGCATAGCCCGCGACCAGCAGGGACGCATCTGGATCGGCCGCTATGGTGGCGGCATCGATGTATTCAGCTACGATCCGGCAGGAAAACTGAAAAAACTGGCACATTTCTCCCACGATCCCGGCGACCCGACGTCGCTCAGCAATGACAAAATCGAGGCTGTTTTCAAAGATCACGCCGGCGTGGTCTGGGTTGGAACGGCCGGCGGTGGCGTATGCCGATACGACAGCACGACCGGCTCTTTTCTCCGCTACCGGAACGAGCCGGGGCAGCCGCAAAGCCTGAGCTTTGACAACGTCGATGTTTTTTTTGAAGACCGCTCGCACAATCTCTGGATAGGTACCTGGGGCGGTGGCCTGAACAAACTCGATCGCAAGCCGAAAAAATTTCTGCACATCGAACAAGGCAGCGGCGGCAGGCAGGGCCTGAGCCATAATTACATCCGTGCTCTGGCAGAATCGGGCAGCGGCGACATCTGGGTTGGCAGCAGCGGTGGCGGGCTGGATCGGATCGATATGCGCAAAGGGGAAATCAGCCGCATTCCCCTCGCACAGGGGAAAGGGCGTTCTTCTGAAGCAGGCAACGAGGACGTGCGCAGCATACTCTTCGATCGCGACGGTAATTTGTGGGTCGGCACTTACGGCAGCGGGCTCTACCTGGCCACGCACCAGGCCCTGCGCAGGCTGGAACAGGACGGTGTGCCGGTTACATTCAGGCACTTCCGCCACCAGCCCGGCAATGCAAAAAGTCCTGGTAATGATTTCATCTGGTCGCTCTTGCAGAGCCGAAGCGGGCACATCTGGATCGGCACCAGCAAGGGAGTGAGTATTTTTGATCCAAACACAGGTACGTTTCAAACCTACAGCCATTCCCCGGATGATCCGCTCAGCCTGAGCAGCAATATCGTGCGGTGTCTGTATGAGGATGCGCAGGGGACAATATGGCTCGGCACATATTCCGGGCTGAACCGGTATCTTCCGCAGCAAGACAGCTTCCGGCGCTACAAACACGATCCGGCCGGCAGCAACAGCCTGAGTCACAACAGCGTAACGGCGATCATTGAGACCGGTGAGGGGACTTTCTGGCTCGGCACCATGGGTGGCGGGCTGAACTTCTTCGATCCGCAACAGGACACATTCCGGCAGTACACTCTTGCGCACGGCCTGCCCAACATGTTTATCCATGGCCTGCTGTTCGACAGCCACGGGCAGTTGTGGATCAGCAGCAACAAAGGCCTGACCGTGTTCGACACCAGCGGCATCGGCCGCGCCCTGCGCAGCTACGATGTGAGTGACGGGCTGCAGAGCAATGAATTCAACGCAGGGGCAGCGCTGAAAACGCGCGACGGAATGCTGCTTTTTGGCGGCGTCAGCGGTGTGACAGCTTTTTTCCCTGAAACCATGCGCGACAACACCTTCATCCCACCAGTGGTACTGACCGATTTTAAAGTCTTCAACAAAAGCCGCCCCTTTGAGAGGGCACTCTCTGAAGTCAGCAGCATCAGCCTTGATCACAGCGATAATTTTTTCGCATTTGAATTTGCTGCTCTGGACTTCACCGCGCCGGAGAAAAACCGTTATGCATATAAAATGGAGGGATTTGACAATGAATGGATCGATGCCGGCTTTCGGCGCTACGCCGGTTATACCAATCTGAGTCCGGGGCAGTACACCTTTCGGGTACGGGCGAGCAACAACGATGGCATCTGGAACCGGGACGGGGTTTCGGTCGGCATTCTCATCGTACCGCCGTTCTGGCAGGAGTGGTGGTTCCACGCTATCGCAGTGCTGCTGGCCGGGGGCGTTATTTTTACACTGATCTCCCTGCGCATGCGCCGTCTGCGCCAGGAGAAAGAAGCCCAGGAAGCGTTCACCCGCCAGCTCGTTGAAGCACAGGAGCAGGAACGGCGCAGGCTGGCCGGCGAGCTGCACGACAGTCTCGGGCAGGAGCTGATCATCATCAACAACATGGTGCAGCGGAG
>WFTM01000060.1 GCA_015485525.1 Candidatus Zhuqueibacterota bacterium
ATGTCGTCGCCTGGGTCGGCGCGCTCACGGCGCTGTATGCCGCGACCATCGCTCTGACCAGCAAAGATATCAAAAAAGTTCTGGCCTATTCCACTATCAGCCAGCTCGGTTATATGTTTCTCGCCGTCGGCGTCGGTGCTTTTGCAGCCGGTATCTTCCATCTCATGACCCATGCTTTTTTTAAAGCACTGCTGTTCCTCGGTGCAGGCAGCGTGATGCATGCTCTCAGTGGTGAGACGAATATGGATAAAATGGGTGGGCTGCGTTCGAAAATTCCTCATACATATAAAACTTTTGTCATCGGCAGTCTGGCCATCGCCGGCATCCCGCCGCTGTCCGGGTTTTTCTCGAAGGATAACATCTTGTGGGAAGCCTATGCACTGCCTCATGGTTCGCCTGTGCTGTTCACCATCGGGTTGCTCGCAGCCGGTTTGACGGCTTTTTACATGTTTCGCATGGTTTTTCTCACATTTCACGGCAAAAGCCGCGTCGAAGCTGAAGTCGCCCTTAAACTGCACGAATCTCCGCCTGTGATGACCATCCCGCTATGGATTCTCGCCGGTCTGGCGATCGTCGGCGGATTTGTCGGAATCCCGCATGTTTTTATGGGGCTCCAAAGTTTTCTCGAACCTGTGTTCAGCCGTTTCGCCCCCGAAGGCGGGCACGAGCTTACAGTCAACCCGCAGATGGAATGGGTGCTGATGGCACTCTCTGTGCTCATCGCTTTGCTGGGAATCTGGCTGGCCTCGGTTTTTTACCTGAAGAAAGACGACCTGCCCCGGCGTGCGGGCGCGAAGCTCCGGCCGCTCTATTCGCTGCTCGTGAATAAATACTACGTCGATGAGCTGTACCGCTTTGTTTTCGTCGCTCCTCTGCTCTGGCTCTCTGAAAAAGTTTTTTTTCGTATCGTCGATGTCACGGTGATCGACGGCATCGTCAATGGCACAGCGCGACTGGTGAATGCTTTTGCCGGCGGCCTGCGGCGAATGACGACCGGCGTGGTGCAAGCCTATGCTCTCTCGATTTTCCTCGGACTGGTTCTCATGTTCGGTTATTTTCTTTTGGGATAAAAAATGCTAAGTTTTGCCGACATCCATCCGTTATCGCTGATCATTTTTCTGCCCCTTGCCGGTGCATTGCTGCTCTGTTGTCTGCGCAAAAATTCGGCACAGGCTATGCGCGGCATCGCTCTCGGCGTCACCCTGTTGGTGTTTCTCATCTCACTGCCTATCTTTATCCAGTTCAAAGCTGCGAGTGCGGATTTCCAGTTTATGGAACGTTTTGACTGGATCCCGGCTCTCGGTGCACAGTATCTCGTCGGCGTTGATGGCATCAGCCTGTTGCTGGTCATGCTCACCACATTTCTGACCCCGATCGTCATCCTCAGCAGTTGGAATGCAGTTGAAAAAAATCTCCGCGGATTTCTGATCGCGATTTTGTTGCTCGAAACCGGCATGCTCGGTGTTTTTCTGGCGCTGGATCTTCTGCTCTTCTATCTGTTCTGGGAAGCAATGCTGATCCCGATGTATTTTCTCATCGGCATCTGGGGCGGTGAGCGGCGTATCTATGCTGCGATCAAGTTTTTCATCTACACCATGGTCGGCAGCCTGCTTATGCTGGCTGCTCTCATCGTACTCTATGTCGAAGTTGGCAGAGCGTATGGTACGCCCACCTTCGAGTATGAGCTGATGCGTGACTATCTGCAGCCTGCTCATGTTCAGTTCTGGCTGTTCCTCGCCTTTGGGCTGTCTTTTGCTATCAAAGTTCCGATGTTTCCGCTGCACACCTGGCTGCCGGATGCACACGTCGAGGCGCCGACCGCAGGGAGCGTAATTCTCGCCGGGGTCCTGCTGAAGATGGGCACTTATGGTTTCCTGCGTTTCTGCCTGCCGCTCTTCCCTGATGCCAGTGTCGAGCTCGCGCCTGTGATCAGCGTCCTGGCGGTTATCGGCATTCTCTATGGCGCCTTTGTCGCTATCGTGCAGAAGGATGTCAAAAAACTGGTGGCCTACTCCAGTGTCAGCCATCTCGGCTTTGTTATGCTTGGCCTGTTTGCCTTTAATTTTGAAGGCCTGCAAGGAGGGCTGCTGCAGATGATCAACCACGGCCTGAGCACAGCCGGGTTGTTCTTGCTCGTCGGTATCATCTACGAACGCAGACACACGCGCTTGATCGCTGAATTCGGCGGTCTGGCCAAGCAGATGCCGGTTTTTGCAGCGTTTTTCATGCTCATCGCGCTGTCGTCTATCGGCTTACCGGGGTTGAACGGTTTTGTCGGAGAATTTTTGATCTTGCTCGGTGCGGCGAAGTCAAACCTGATCCTTGCTGCCATCGCTACCAGCGGGGTGATTTTCGCTGCAGTTTATCTGCTGTGGATGTTCCGCCGGGTGATGTTCGGGCCGCTGGATAATGAAAAAAATAAAACGCTGAAAGACCTGTCCACTCGCGAGGTGTTCGTTTTCCTGCCTATCGTGATCGTGATCATCTGGATCGGGGTCTATGCCACGCCGTTTTTGCGCAAAACCGAGGAATCGGTGGCTCGTGTTCTTGAGACCGTGCAGCAGGCGCAGTATGCCCGTGCAGACGCAGACCAGCCCACGCCCGGAGGTGCAGAATGATCGAACTGAGCATAAATTGGGCTGCGGTTACCCCGGTGCTGATCCTCACCGGGCTCGGTCTGCTGCTGGTGTTGTTGGGTACCTTCTTCCCGAGGATCTACGACGAAACTTTGGCGGCCATCGTGCTCACCGGCCTTGCAGCCATGGTCTTCTTTACCCTGCAGAACTGGGGTGAAAATCCGGCAACATCCTTTGGTATGCTGCTCACCGATGATGCCACCCATGCCTTCAGCCTGATTTTTTCCCTCAGCGCAGCACTGACGGTTTTGTTGTCTCTCAACCAGCAGGAGCGCAGCTATCTGCTCTACAGCGATTATTTTGCTCTGGTGCTTTTCGCCACGCTGGGGATGTACATCATGGCCGCTTCCGGTGATCTGATCATGTTGTTTCTCGGGCTGGAGGTGCTGTCAATCAGCCTGTATGTGCTCGCCGGTTTTCGCCGCAGCAACGGGTTTGCCATCGAAGCTGCGTTTAAATATTTCCTGCTCGGGGCTTTTGCCAGTGCGTTCTTTCTGCTTGGCATCGCCTTTATCTTTGGTGCTACGGGCAGCACACAGATCGCCGCACTCGCAGGTGAGGGGCAGGCGGCGTCCGGCATGCTCACCGGGCTGTTGCCCTATGGCCTGATCCTGCTGTTGGTCGGTTTCGGGTTTAAGCTGGCGCTCTTTCCCTTTCATCTCTGGGCTCCGGATGTCTATCAGGGAGCGCCCAGCCCGGTTGCGGCTTTTATGGCAACCGGTTCAAAAGCAGCAGCCTTCGCCGGGCTGATGCGGGTTGCCGCAGCATTTGACTTGTGGAGCATGGTGCCATGGCAGAACCTGCTCTGGCTGCTTGCAGTGCTCACAATTCTCGCCGGCAATATCGTTGCTCTCAGACAGAATAATATCAAACGCATGCTCGCCTACAGCTCGATTGCTCACGCGGGCTATATGTTGATCGGTGTGCTTGCAGGGATCGAAAATGGCTATCCATCACTGCTGTTTTATCTGCTGGCCTACACCTTCATGAACATCGGCGCTTTTGGTGTGCTGACCTGGCTGGGAACCGCAGAACACGAAATCCTCACCCTCGATGACGTGCGCGGTCTGGCCAGAATCCGGCCATACTCATCCGTGATGATGGCGACCTTTCTCATTTCGCTGGCCGGTATCCCGCCTACAGCCGGTTTTATCGGAAAATATTTTGTTTTCATCGCAGCGGTTCGCAGCGGTTATCTCTGGCTGGTGATCATCGCTCTGATTGGCTCGATGATCGGGCTGTACTATTATCTGCGTGTGACCGTGGTGATGTTTATGCAGGCTCGTGGCGAAAACAGCCCTGAAAGCGCAGGCCACCAGCCCTTTGTTGCCATTGCCCTGGCAGTGTGCTTCTTTGCTGTTTTCAACCTCGGGCTGTTTCCGTCACGCTGGCTGGTTGTCTTTCAGGAGCTGGTGCATCTGCTGCCGTGATAGCCGGCGCTCTCCGGTCACGTCCTTCTTTCTGGGCACCTGTGAGATATGAAATCCCCGCCTTCGCTCTGCCATGTGTTCGGAAAGCGGCGTGACACACCTCAAGCTACCCGCCATCGCACTTTCCCCTGCGTGAAAAGCGAACGCGACTCCCCGGGCTGCAACAGGAAAAATCGCTTGCATATCCATTTATATTTAATTAAATTCGATGCGTTTGTTCTGGACAGACATCATCAGTGATGGGGGATATCGTGATATCACAGATATTTTCTGTGATTTTTTTTATTGAAAGTTAATCCATGTTTCAGGAATTAACCGGGAAGTTCGATACCGTTTTTCGCAAGCTCAAGGGCCATGGTAAGATTTCGGAAAAACACCTGTCCGAGACCATGCGCGAGATTCGGAAGATACTCCTTGAAGCAGATGTAAATTATAAAATAGCCAAGGATTTTGTCGCTGCGGTTTCTGAGAAAGCCCTTGGTGCCGAGGTTGTCAAGAGCATCACGCCTGCACAGCAGATCATCAAAATCGTCCATGATGAGCTGGCGGCCCTCATGGGTGGGGTGGATAAGCCCCTGCGTACCGCCAATATCCCGCCGACGGTGATTATGGTCGTTGGATTGCAGGGGGCTGGTAAAACGACATTCTGCGGCAAGCTGGCCCGGTTGCTGAAAAAACAGGGGAAGTCTCCCTTGCTCGTGGGGGCGGATTTGCAGCGTCCAGCGGCGGTTGAACAGTTGCGCATCGTAGGGGAGCAGGTCGGGGTCCCCATGTATTCCGATCTGGACGCCAAACCAATCGAAGTTTGCAAGCAAGGCTTTACCGAAGCGCGCCAGCGCGGGCTGGATACCCTGATCGTCGATACAGCCGGCCGGCTTCATATCGATGATGCGCTGATGGATGAACTCGATGCGGTCAAAAAGGCCCTGCAGCCGCATGAAGTTCTCTTCGTCGCAGATGGCATGACCGGGCAGGATGCTGTGACTGCAGCCACGCGATTTCTTGCCAGACCGGGTTTCACCGGCATCGTGCTGACAAAAATGGATGGCGATGCCCGGGGCGGTGCCGCGCTGTCGATCAAAGGCGTTACCGGCGTGCCGATCAAATTCATCGGCACGGGCGAGAAACTCGATGCACTGGAAAAATTTCACCCGGACCGCATGGCCGGGCGCATCCTCGGCATGGGTGATATCGTTTCCCTTGTGGAAAAAGCCCAGGAAAGCGTTGATCTCGAAAAAGCTAAAAAGCTGGAAAAGAAGCTGCGCAAGGCGGAGTTCACCGTTGAAGATTTCCGTGATCAACTGCAGCAGATCAAAAAAATGGGGCCTTTGAGCCAGGTACTTGGAATGATTCCCGGCATGGGCGGCCAGGCGATGAAAAATGTGCAGGTCGATGACCGTGCGCTGGTGCGCATCGAGGCTGTGATTAATTCGATGACCCTGGAAGAAAGGGCACGGCCGCAGATCATCAACGGCAGTCGCCGTAAGCGCATCGCACGAGGCAGCGGTACTTCCGTGCAGGACGTCAACCGCTTTCTCAAGCAGTTTGCCGCCATGCAGAAAATGATGAAACAGATGAAAAAACGGGGGTTTCGTGGCGGCCGCGGTATGGGGTTGCCATTTTAACCTTTGGTGTTTTATCCTGCGCGCTACCCGATGATGAACGTTTGATGCACAAGGAACATCTGGCCATCCATTTAACTCAGCAATGTTGCATGTTTTCAGCCAGTCCGCCAGAGCACAGCACGTGGCTACACCAAAGCTGTCATTCCGGTTTCCCCGCAGGGGAAGACCGGAATCTCCCTGACTCAGGCACGTGCCAGAAAAGATGAGATTCCGGCACGGCGCTTCGCCTGGCCGGCATGACACATGCCGGGGGCTGAGCCGAGCCCGGTTTGCTGAGTTAACTGGATACCCGGACAAGGAACAGGATAACCGAAGTTTTTTGCACTCTGTATGATCCAATTGATAATTAATGAGTTTTTTCAGTAAACTCTAACCTCATGAAATTCAGGCTATAAACAGGAGGATTCAACTTGTCGGTACGTCTGCGTCTTCGTAGAATGGGAAAGAAAAAACAACCATTTTACAGAATCGTCGCGATTGATTCGCGTGTAAAACGAGATGGACGATATCTCGAGAATTTGGGTTATTACAATCCGATCAAAGACCCAATTGAGCTGAAAGTGAATGCCGAGCGGGCGTTGTACTGGTTACAAACTGGTGCGCAGCCGAGCGATACGGTACGCAGCCTCTTTCGCAAAACCGGTGTCATGCTGCGTTTTGATCTGATCAAGCGTGGCAAAAGCGAGAGCGAAATCGAAAGTGAAGTCAAAAAATGGGAAGAACAGCAAGCTGAGCGTTTGAAGAAACTCGAAGCTGCCAGAACCCAGGCCGAGCGCGATAAAGCTAAAGCTGAAGCAAAAAAGGCGAAAGAAGAAGAAAAGGCCAAGGCTAAAGCCGAGGCTGATGCCGAAGCAGAAGCTGCACCCGAGACCGAAGAAACCGCTGAAACTGCTGCGGAAGAGACAGCCTCCGAAGAAAAAAGCGAAAAAGCTGAATCAGCAGAAGACGCTAAAGCAGAATAATCCGGCCGTACCAAGGCCATTCTCTGAGCATCGCATCGCTATCTCATGGATGGAGTGGTGATGACCTTTTGGAGACGGTATCTGTACTTCGAAAGTATCTTGCACCGGGAAACTCCTGCCCGTTGAAAGATATCAATATCCTACGCGTTTGATCGTGGATACGTGGAATCGCAGGAGGATTAACCCTTTGGAGGGTTGAGTTATGAAGGAATTTATCCTGTTTATCGTCAAGCATCTGGTTGATAATCCGGACGCGGTCGTGGTCAATGAAGTCGATGGTGAACGCACGGTGGTTTATGAACTCCGTGTCGGCCAGGGTGATATGGGCAAGGTCATCGGCAAGAGGGGACAGACTGCGAAATCGATTCGTACACTGCTCGCTGCTGCTTCGGCAAAAACCGGCAAAAGAGCAGTGCTGGAGATTCTGGAGTAATTCATCACCACGTCAGGTACCGCCTGTGGTTTTTTCGGTGTGTACTTTTCGTATTGGCTTTCAAGCATGCATGCCACAATGACTGAATTTGTAACCATCGGCAAGATTCTCAAGCCCCACGGCATTCGTGGTTTTTTTAAAGTTTTACCCACCACGGATGATCCGGCACGCTTTTCCGGTATGCAGTCGATCCGGGTGCGCAGGCCGGGCACGAATGCTGTGCAAACCTATCAGCCGGAGAAAATTCAGGTACAGGCACATGCTCTGTTGATCAAGCTGCAGGGGGTGGATACCAGAAACGATGCTGAATTGTTGCGCAACTGTGAAATCGTCGTGAAGCGTGAGGAATGCATGCCTCTCGATGATGAGTCGTATTATATCTTCGATCTGATCGGCATCCATGTTCAAACCGTCGCCGGCAAGCCAGTGGGCACTATCAGGGAAGTGCTGCAATATCCGGCCAACGATATTTATGTCGTCGATACCGGCGATGATGATGTGCTGATTCCGGCGGTCGGGCATTTTATCAAACAGATCGATCTCGAAAACGCGCTCATGATCATCGAGCCGATCGAAGGGTTGTTGCCCGAAGCATGAAAATTCATATCGTGACTGCTTTTCCGGGCATGTTCCCCGGCGTTATCGACGAGAGCATACTCAAGCGTGCTCAGGTTCAGGGAGCCGTACAGATAACGGTGCATGACCTGCGGGATTTTACAACCGACAAGCACCGTTCCGTGGATGACGCACCCTATGGCGGCGGGCCGGGCATGATCCTCAAGCCTGAGCCGATCTTCCGTTGTGTTGAGAAGATCATCGAGCAGGACCAGCTCGAACAACCGCGTATTATCCTGACCAGTGCGGCGGGTGAACTGTTTGACCAGAACCATGCCAACCGGATGGCTGCTGAGCCGGAACGGACTTTGATCTTTATCTGTGGTCACTACAAAGGCGTCGATGAGCGTGTTCGTGAATTTTTAGCCACGGAGGAATACAGTATCGGTGAGTATGTCCTCACGGGCGGCGAACTGGCAACCATGGTGATGGTCGATGCCATCGTCCGCTTGCTGCCCGATGTGCTCGGTGATCTGGACTCTGCACTCAGCGATTCCTTCCAGGGCGATATGCTGGACCATCCGCACTATACGCGGCCGCAGGATTTTCGCGGCATGCGCGTTCCCGATGTGCTGCTCTCCGGCCATCACGGAGAAATCGAAAAATGGCGCAGGCGCAAGGCAGAGGAAGCGCTGCGCGCGCAAAAGCGTGATTTGAGTAAGTTTAAAAGGAAAAATTCTTAGCCCCTTTTCGTGCGCCAGGAGCGCGGGAAATCCGGATAGAAAGAGCAGGGCAAAAAACGAAAACAGGCTTTCTCAGCAACAAGAGAATAAGGAGATAGAACGAAATGAGTAAAATCGATGCATTGACAGCCGCGCAGCTGCGTACCGACCTGCCGGACTTCGGCCCCGGAGATACCATCGCTGTGCATTACAAAGTCGTCGAAGGGGAGAAACAGCGCATCCAGGTTTTTCAGGGTGTGGTTTTGCAGCGTCGTGGTGCCGGCGTCGGGGAAACCTTTACGGTGCGTAAAGTTTCCAATGGTATCGGTGTTGAGCGGATTTTCCCCACGCATTCGCCAAACATCGCCAAGATCGAGCATCTGCGCTCAGGGAAAGTGCGGCGTGCCAAGCTCTTCTACCTGCGCAAACTGCGCGGTAAGGCTGCCCGCATTGCTGAAAAACGCTGAGCCCGGGTCTTTGAGCAGAAATCTTTGCAGATGAAAAATAAAAGCCGTTGCTTTCTCAGAAAAGCAACGGCTTTTTCTATGCAAGAACGGGGACTCGCTTCCCGGGCATCCACCTGCACCGCACTATACAGGCCGGTTTCAGCTCAGAATACGCCCATAGGCTTCGCGAATCAGGGCGTGAAAATGATAGACACCGGTTTCACGTTTCACGGAGTAGCGACCACGGTCATAGGCTTGTGAATTCAGGCCGCGCTGGACCTGTTCGCATATCTCGATATCTTCCTGCTGGATTTCGTCGCTGTAGCGCATGTCCTCAGCGATGATATCCCGTGCGCCGGGAGAAACGGTGTCTTTGTAGTAGTAATCAAAGATCACCCGGCAGCGATCGGTTGCTGTGGGAATGACGAGATTGGTTTGCAGGCGGTCGGGCAGGATGTTGAGCATGATATTCGGGTAAACGAAATAATAAAATGCCTCACCTTCACCCTGGCTGTAAAAATTTTCCTCTGCAAGAAAAGGCGTGTACTGCAGCGAATACCAGCGGAACGTTTCGGTAACATAGCGGCGGTAGTCGATCAGCTTGTTCAGCTCCGGGTGTACGATCGGTACGTGATAGCCTTCGAGGTAGTTATCGACATATACCTTCCAGTTACAGGCAATATCGTAGCTGATGCGCTGGTGGAACTGCATCCGCGTGAGATCCGCCGGGGCGATACGCTCGCGGATACCACTGAAAAATTCTTCAATAGGCGGGACCTGTTCATCCAGGCTGATGAATAGGAGCCCCTGCCACTCGCACACAGCGACCGGAATCAGGCCATAGTCCTTTTTATCGAACAGATCGACGCGGTCGAACTCCGGCACACCGCGCAGCATGCCGTCGAGCCAGTAAGTCCAGCCGTGATACTTGCACTGCAGCGCTTTGACGCAGCCATGCTCTTCTGTGACCAATGGCCCGCCCCTATGCCGGCAGACGTTGTAAAATCCGCGCAGGATACCATCTTTATCGCGTACCACGACGATGGGGTTGCCGGCTATGTCAGCGGTGAGATACTG
>WFTM01000061.1 GCA_015485525.1 Candidatus Zhuqueibacterota bacterium
GGGTCAGCCTGCCGATGGGGAAAATAGCGCTGGCGCTCAATGCCACGAATCTGTTCAACACCATCGGCCTGACCGAGGGCAATCCACGCGTCGATAACACCCTCGATCCGCGCAATTATTTTTTCATGGCCCGGCCAGTGCTGGGCAGGGCAGTTACGGCCTCGTTTGTCTATAATTTCTGATTATCGGCTGGAGGATGTTGGGTTGGGCATGAAAATAATGGAAGACATAAAACAGGTAATAGAAGATTTTGAGAAAAATCCAAAAATTGTAAAAGTGTTTGGTACGATAGTTTACTCCGATGCACATGCACATATCAAAAAGGTCTTGCGAGATGAAGATTACTGGAAATCACTAGATAAAATTTCTGGTGATAGATGGGCTATCCTCGCTGCGCGTGCTCTTCAAGGTAGGTGGGAAATAAGAGGTGGTGGACATCCAGGATCGCTAGGTATGATGGTTCAGGTCTGGATTGAACCTGAAGAAAATAAAAAATTGATTGAAGCATTGGGCTTAGAAACCACTGAAAAACCAATATTTGTTGTTTTCACACGCCTAAACAATGAAGAAACCCTTCACTCTGTAATTGAATTATACGATACTTCAATTGAAAAAGCATATCAACGAATTAAAAAAATCGTCCAAGATATAACTGAAAGCATTGAACGAATTGACCAAGAAAATATTTCTGACTATGAGTCAGTTTTTAATGCAGTAAATATGACGGTACAAAGAATAAAGACTATAGACACATTGAAAAGAATATTTACTATGTATGAATGGTACAAAAGGATAAAGCCCTAACGAAACGCTGCACCTAGCCGTCATTCCGCTACGCTCCATAGCGGCAAGTGAGCTTAACTGTTAGCTACTAATTGGAATTAAAATGAATAATCTGATATCTAAAATTGAAATACAAAATTTCAGATCTTTTGAAAAAAATATACTTCCGGTTAAAGAAATAAATATTTTTTCTGGTAACAATGATGTTGGCAAATCAAATATTTTAAAACCGTTAAAATTCGAAGATGATTATAATAAAGTTGCTAGGGCAAGGATGTTTCGTTCATCAAAAATGAAACAACTAATTAAAATCAGGATTTATATTAATCCTCCCTCAACTTATCAGACATTAACAGGTGAAAGTAATTTGTTTATTGAGCGACAGTTTGATAGAAATGGTGAAAGAGTTGAAAGATTTAGTACAGATGATATAAAAAAGAAGGCATCGATAAAACGCCTAATAAATAAAATTCGCTATATTTATATTCCTGCCTTAAAGGGTGAAGAAGTCTTGCAATATTTACTCTCATTGATTGGTGAAAAACAGCTTATTTCAGATAAAGATATTTCATCACTCAATGATAGTATAGCACAAAAGACAAGTGATTTAAAGGATATACTTGAAAGATCTGGAATCAATATTGGTACAACTTTTGGGCTCCCTACTCTTTTGTCTGATTTTTGGCAAAAATTATCTGTTAAAACACAATATGAAGAGTTTGAAAAATTAGATTCGGATATTAAAGGTTCAAACAGTGATCGGAAATTAAATCCTACACAATTCTCTATAACTTTGCTAAATCGTGGAGAAGGAATTAAAAGTAAATACATTCCTCCTTTATTACAATGGCTTGATAAAAATGACAACTCAAAGGTTTTTATTTGGGGTATTGACGAGCCAGAAAATTCATTGGAATTTGATTTAGCCGATAAATTATCGCGATTGTATTTCAATGAATATGCAAGAAGTAACCAAATATTCATAACTTCTCATTCATTAGCATTCATTAACCCTCCAAGCGGCATAAAAATTAAACCAAAAAGATTTAAGTTTTCCAAAGACAACTTTGGTAGGACACAATGGGAAGATCTCGATAATTTGTTTGAAAAACAGAATACTTTGGGATTAATGAGTGAACTTGGAATTTTATTTGCACAAAAAGAATTCATCGAAGAATATCGAATTGTTGTTGCGGAAAAAGAATTGTTAGAATCTAAAATTAAACAATATGTTAAGCCAATATTGATTGTAGAAGGAAAAACAGACAAGTGGATTGTTGAAAAATCATGGGGCAAATTATTTCCTGTTGAAGATATGCCGTTTGAAGTTTATCCGTCAGGAATTTATATAAATATGGATGAAAGCGAAGGCAATGCAGATCAAGTTCAAAGAACAATTCAATTAATTTCACCTATGATTAATGGTGATAAAATTATTATCGGCCTTTTCGATAATGATAGAGAAGGAAATGAGAAATTCAAAGGATTAAACAATAAAATTTTCGAGAATTATAGAGTCACTAATATTGCACGAAAACATAAAACAAAAAACATTTATGGGCTTCTTTTACCTGTACCAAATAATAGAAGTTGTTTTGTTGGAAATAAACTCACTCAAAGATTTCTAGAAATTGAACACTATTTTTCAGATAGTGTTTTACAAAATAACAATTTGAAAGGTGATAAAATTGTCGCTGATTCTCAAATCTTTACAATAAGGAAAAAGAATAAAACTAAATTTTCAAATAAATTAATAGATGATTTAGACCCAAGTGAATTTGATAATTTTAGATTGCTATTTGAAAAAATAAAAGAAATTATTGAACTAAGTAGCTAATGATAGGCTGCTCTTGACGGCGGGGGCGTCGTGGAAAACTCAAAGTTAGATGCTCGTATCAAGTCCTGCGTGTATCGATGTTCTGTGCACAAACTCCCTGCGCAAGAGAGCAGTAGCGTAAACATAGCCAAAAAAACAACACGGCAGACTGGTTAACATTTGTATTTGAATCAACCCAACACAGCCGCAAGAATAAAGTCAGGACAGGTTGCATGAAAGAAATCGAATCGCTGATCGCAGATGAATCCTTTCAGCGCTGGGTAGCCGGAGAAGCGCTGCCGGAAGAAAGGGAGAACTGGCAGGCCTGGGTGCACGCGGATATGCGCCACAGGCAGCTTTGCGATGAAGCGAAAAAACTGTGGAACGAGATTCGCTTTGAGAGCGAAGAAATCCCGGACGTGGAGGCGGAGTTGTCCTCTCTGCTGAACCGGATTCATGCCGGCACACCAGCAGATGCGACTGCCTCCGGCAACGGTACTCCGGCAGAGGCGCCGCGCCAACGCCGGCGCTGGCTGCGGCCTCTTGCCCTTGCTGCATCCCTGTTCGGCATCATATTTCTGGCCTGGAACAGCGAGCTGCTCAAACAGTTGTGGGACGCTTCTGCGGTCGAGACCATTACCACGCAGTTTGGCGAGCGCAGTACGCTGGCAGTGTCAGATGAGGTGCGTGTGGTCCTCAATGCCGACTCCCGGCTGCAGCACTGGCAGGAGCGCTCCGTGCACTATTTCCGGCTCGATGGCGAGGCTTATTTCGATTTCCGGCCGGCACAAAAAAACACCCATCCCCGCCTGATCGTCACCACCGGTGATGGCGAGGTTCGCGTGCACGGGACGAAATTTTCCGTTTATAAGCGCCGGGAGCTCACGCGCGTCGTGGTTGAGGAAGGCCGGGTGGAAGTCCGCATCCCGGCTGAAAACGACAGCCTGCACGCCGGGGTTTATCTCAATGCCGGCGAGCTGCTGGATTTTACCGGTGCAGACCGCTCCCTGCAGCCCCAAAGGGTGAACGCACTGGTGTACACGAGCTGGAGCGGTGACAAGCTGATTTTTGATAACACACCATTTTCTGAGATCGCCCGCCGTTTGCAGGAGACCTATGCCGTCACCATAGAGGTCGGGGACAGCTCACTGCTGAGCAGAACCCTGTCCGGGTCGGTGGAAAATGGCTCCCTGAACGTCATCATCGAGGCGCTGGCCAGAGTTCTGCACACACGGGTGGTCTATCAGGGGAATAAAATTATTCTGATGGGAGCGGAGCGATGAACGGGCGGGCACTGCCAAAGGGCACCGGGACGCCCGCACTCCCTGATCTCTGGCAGGCCATGCTCAACGGAGATGAGCAGGCCCTGGCCACGCTTTTCCGGCTGCACTATGCCATGCTGTTCAATTACGGCATGAAAATCATCCCGCGCAGAGACCTTGTGAAGGACAGCATCCAGGATTTGTTCGTCTATTTGTGGGAAAAACGCCGGACGATTTCACCGGTGCATTCTGTGCAGGCTTATCTGCTGGCCTGTCTGCGGCGCCGGCTTGTGACAGCGGCAGAAGCAGAGCGCAAAACCCGCCACGCAGCGCGCGAGCTGAACAGCGGTGCGGAGATGGTGGTTTTTTCTGCAGAAGACCTGATTATCGAAAGGCGTGAGCACGCCGTACGCTCGGCACGCCTGCAGCAGGCGTTGCATAAAATCCCCTCGCGTATGTATGAAGCCCTGTATCTGAAAAAATTCCAGGGGCTTTCTTATGATGAAATCTCGGAAATTATGAAAGTGACCCCGCAGGTCGCCAAAAACTATGTTTTCGAGGCAGTCAAGCGCCTGCGGCAGATGCTGAACATACCTGATTTATCGACCTGACACTCTGCCTCCCACAGGCCTGTGCCGCCTGCACTCTTTTCTCCGCCTCTCGTCACACCGCTCCTGCGGTGTGACGCTGCTCCCCGACGCTCCAGCGTCGCCACCCCCCATCCCCGCTAAAGCATGCAGAATCACGGAACGAATTATAGTTCGCGACATGAATGTCGCGGTACAGCGGGGCACAATTCAGAAAAAAGTTAAATTTTCGACATGACGTTTTCGTGGTTTTGCTCTCTTAGGCAGTAGAGAAGCTCTTCCTTATTCATGCCAGCACTGGAAAAACATCCGGAAAGAACGTGGGGAGAAGGCGCGGTGCCGCAGGGTGCTGTCATGCCCGGATGCGCGTGATCCAGAGTTGGCGCTATTCATTCAACAAATACCTGGAGGGAAGTATGACTGCGAAACTGCCAAGAGTTCTGTTGCTCGCTGTGGTCGCCCTGTTTTTCGGCGTGGCCCTGGCTCAGGCACAATCGACCGGCACGATCGCCGGCTCGGTAAAGGATAGTGATGGTGCCGGTGTCGTTGGGGCAAATGTTTTTGTCAAGGGAACCATGATGGGGGCAGCGACGGATACTGAAGGAAAGTACAGTATTGCTGCAGTACCACCCGGCCGTTACACCCTGGTCGTCCGTTTCATCGGCTACAAAACAATCGAAAGGGAAGTCGTTGTCAATGCCGGCGAAACCACGACACAGGATTTTGTGCTCGAAACGGATGTTCTGGGGCTGAACGAAATCGTCGTCACCGGTGTGGTCAACCCGGTTTCAAAACTCCAGTCCAGCGTATCGATTTCCACGCTGGATATCCGCGACACGGAAAAATCAGCGCCGCGCACAACCGCGGAAATTTTCCGCACCATCCCCGGCATCCGCTCGGAAGCCTCGGGCGGCGACGGTAACACCAACATCACCGTCCGCGGTGTGCCGATCTCTGCCGGCGGTTCCAAGTATCTGCAGCTCCAGGAAGATGGCTTGCCGGTCTTGCAGTTCGGCGATATTGCTTTTGCCACTGCGGATATTTTTCTCAGAGCAGACTATACCCTGGCACGGATCGAGGCCATCCGGGGCGGTTCTGCCTCCACGATGGCGAGCAACTCGCCCGCGGGTATCATCAACTTTATCAGCAAAACCGGCGCCGTTGAGGGAGGGTACGTCGGCACAACCATGGGCCTGGATTACAACAGCACGCGTATGGATTTTGAGTATGGCTCTCCCCTTGGTAACAATATGAGCTTCCATGTCGGCGGTTTTTTCCGCCAGGGGGATGGTCCGCGTACAGCCGGATACACAGCAAATTACGGCGGCCAGATCAAAATGAACGTCACAAAGCTTTTTGATGGCGGATACGGGCGGATTTACTTTAAATACCTCAATGACCGCGCCGTGGCCTACATGCCGATGCCGTTGAAAGTGGAAGGCACGAACGCTTCTCCGCAATGGGGATCGATTCCGGGATACGACGCTTTAACCGGAACCATGCAAAGCCCGTATCTGCTGCAAAATCTTGGGCTTGGCCCGAACGGTGAGCTGCGCCGCAGCGATGTCGCTGACGGTATGCGTCCGGTCTCCACGGCCATCGGTGCGGAGTTCTCCCGTGAGCTTGGCAACGGCTGGCAACTGGAAAACCGCGCCCGTCTGGCGTTTAACTCCGGTCGTTTTGTATCGCCTTTCCCGGCACAGGTCGGCACGGCTCAGAGCCTGGCTGAATCCATCGGTGGAGCTGGTGCCTATCTGCAATACACCGACGGCACCCCATTTGGCTCCGGCTATCAGAACAATGGTCTCGCCCTGCGCATCCACATGTTCGATACAGAGCTGAACAATTTCAATAATTTCGTCAATGACCTGCGCATCTCCAAGCAGTTCGGACAGGCCAATGTAACCCTGGGCTATTATCTCTCCAACCAATCCATCTCCATGTCCTGGCTGTGGAACTCCTACCTCACGGAAGTCAATGGTGAAGATGCCCGCCTCCTCGATGTCTATGCGGCTGATGGCACCCGTCTGAGCCAGAACGGTCTGTACGCGTACGGCGTGCCCTTCTGGGGGAACTGCTGCCAGCGCAATTACGACACCGACTACCGGACTTCGGCGCCCTATGCCAGCGCAGACCTGGCTGTGAACGACAGGCTGAACATCGACCTCAGCCTGCGCATGGATAACGGTCAGGTTACCGGTCAGTTTGCCGGCCCGGTACAGACGCAGTACGATGTCAATAATGACGGCGTGATCTCCCCTAACGAAGAGAGTGTTTCCGCAATCGATAATGCCAACACCACGCCGGTAGATTACACCTACGACTATCTGTCTTTTTCACTCGGCGGAAACTATCAGCTCAATGATAATCAGGCTGTGTTTGCCCGCTACAGCAAGGGTGGAGCTGCAAAGGCTGACCGCTTGCTGTTCGCCGGGCTGCCCTACACCGGCGGCACGACCCTGAACGCCAAGGACATCATCGTTCAGGCCGAGCTGGGTTATAAGCATCTTTTTAACCGCGGCGGTGTCTTTGTCACCGGTTTTCTCGCAAATACGACGGAAGAAGGCGGTTTTGAGGCCACGACGCAGAAGATCATCGAGAATGATTACAAGGCCTTTGGTGTCGAAGTGGAAGCAGCGTACAACACCAACGCCCTCGATATCCGTGGCGGCCTGACCTACACCAATGCGGAAATCACTTCCGGCCCCAACCAGGGCAATGTCCCGCGCCGCCAGCCAACGCTGATGTATAACCTCATCCCGACCTATGCCCTGGGCCAGCATTCCGTGGGCCTGAGCATCATCGGCCAGACCAAGGCGTATGCACAGGACAGCAATGAGCTGGTTATGCCTGCTTATATGTATGTCAACGCCTTTGTGCGCTTCCGGGTGACGGAAAATCTGTTCGCCTCGGTCAATGGCAATAACCTGCTCAACGCCCTTGGAATCACCGAGTCAGAGGAAGGCAGTATTGCTGAAAATCAGGTCAACTACGTGCGCGCCCGGCCGATTCCCGGACGTTCGATCACGTTGACGCTGGGATACAATTTTAACTAAAAAATGAACATGCGCCGCGCGTGGCTGCATCTGCGCGCGGCGTTTTTGTTATTCCCCCTGTTCGTGTCTATAACCGGGCACATGTGTGAACATTCGGGCTTTCGTGGCCTGGCGCTCATCTCACATAAAATAAAGAGAGACACCTATGCCGGAATTTGTATTGCATCCTGTCGATCTTGCTGTTGTTGCCGCTTATGCGGTGTTTGTCGTTTATCTGGGATTTCGTTTTGCCAAAAAGCATGAGTCAGCAGAGGATTATTTCCTTGCCGGCCGGGCCATGACGTGGCCGCTGATCGGTTTTTCTCTTCTGGCCTCGAATATATCCAGCACGACCCTGGTCGGGCTGGCAGGCGATGCATACAGCACCGGTATTTCCGTCTTCAACTATGAATGGATGGCAGCGATCATTCTGGTTTTTTTCGCTATCTTTATCCTGCCCTTTTACCTGCGCTCAAAAATTTTCACCGTCCCGGAATTTCTCGAAAAGCGCTATGACGGCAAAACCCGCACGTACTTCTCGATTTTGACCCTGTTTTTGAATATCGTCGTCGATACCGCAGGCAGCTTGTATGCCGGCGGCCTGCTCGTCCGGCTGGTTTTCCCCGAAATCCCCATGTGGCAGACGATCGCTGTCATGGCGCTTATCGCCGGGGTGTACACCATCGCCGGCGGCCTCGCCGCGGTGATTTATACCGACCTTGTGCAGGCGGTTCTGCTGCTGCTGGGTTCCCTGCTGATCACGGTGATCGCTTTTATGAAAATCGGCAGCTGGAGTACGGTGACAGCGGTGACACCGCCGGAGATGCTCAGTCTGGTTCGCCCATTGGATGACCCCGGAGTGCCCTGGCTCGGGCTGCTGACCGGAGTGCCGCTGCTGGGATTTTATTTCTGGTGCACAAACCAGTTCATGGTGCAGCGGGTGCTGAGTGCCCGCGATGAAAACCAGGGCAGGTTGGGCGTGCTCTTTGCCGGCGCTCTGAAAATGCTGCCATTGTTCATCATGGTGCTGCCGGGCACGATGGCCCGGGTTCTCTATCCGGACCTGCCCAAGGCAGACCTGGTTTTCCCGACGTTGATCTTTGATCTGCTGCCGGTCGGCATTCTCGGGCTGGTGCTTGCCGGTTTTGTCGCCGCGTTGATGTCGCAGATAGACTCGACGCTGAACTCGGCCTCGACCCTGGTGACCATGGATTTCGTGCGCAAGAAGCGCCCGGAGCTGAGCAGCGAAAATCTGATGTGGACCGGGAGGGCTGTGACCGCTCTGTTTATGATCCTGGCTGCGGTCTGGGCGCCGTATATTGAAAATTTTGGCTCGCTGTTTAAATATCTGCAGAAGGTGCTCTCCTACAGCGTGCCGCCGGTTGTGGCCATTTTTATCGTCGGGCTGTTCTGGAAGCGAGCCAATGCCCGGGGCGCAAATACCGCTCTCCTGCTCGGCGGACTCGCCGGAGCCGGGTTCTTTGTCACCAATGAAGTTTTGCTGATTACACAAGTGCATTTTCTCTATGTGGCCAGTCTTTTGTTCATTTTCACCGTGCCGTTCGTATTTACGGCCAGCCTGCTGGGCCCGCCACCACCTGACGAGAAAGTCCGGGGGCTGGTCTGGACGAAGGCGTTTTATGACCAGGAAACCGTGGCCCTGCAGGGCCTGGCGTGGTATCGCAACTACCGGGTACTTTCTGTCCTGCTGCTGGTTGGTGCCGGTGTGCTGTTTGCGTTCTGGTGGTAAGCCGGTAAAGCCTCCCGGCCTGCGGTTGGTCGCATGATCGGGGGAGCGCCCCTGTAGTCTCGGCATGCCGCTCCAGTGGCAGCCCTCTTTCATAAAAACAACATCGAAAACACGCCTGCCTGCACAGGGCAGGTTTTTCTCATCGATCCGGAGAAGAATTGGCAAGATATGAAAGGCGATATCCTCATCATCGAAGCGCACCACCGCCGGGCGGCGCGGAAAATCAGCGGTGAGGTGATCACCAGAATTCGGGAGATCAACCGTCGCTATACCCTCACCGTTGCCGGTGAGTCTGGCAGCGGCAAATCAGAAACAGCCCAGGCTCTCGCCGAGGAGTTCGAAAAATTTGGGCTCACAACGGTTGTCCTGGGACAGGATGATTATTTCAAATTACCACCTGCTGCCAATGACCGCCGCCGCAGGCAGGATCCGGAGTGGCTCGGCCCCCATGTTGAAGTGCATCTCGACCTGCTCGAAGAACATCTCCTCGCTGCCCGAAAAGGCGCGCAGTCCATTGTCAAACCCCTGATCGACTATCACGCCGGCACAGTCGAGCAGGAGACGGTTTCCCTCGTCGATGTCGATATCGTGATCGCGGAAGGAACCTATACTTCTCTGCTCAAACATGTTGACACCAGGGTGTTTATCGCGCGCACGCGCGTCGATACCCTGGAACACCGGCGCAAGCGCAACCGCGGGAACGAGGTCGATGATCCTTTCATCGAGCAGGTTTTGCGGATTGAGCATAAAATCATCGCGGGTCACAAGCAACTGGCTGATTTTGTGATTACCAAAGAATATGATGTCCTGACCATTGAATAAACAGCCCGGAAGCGCACCATGGCATTCAAGAATAAAGTTCAACTGATCACCTATCCCGACTCTCTTGGCGGCAACTTACAGCAACTGAATGACGTTTTGCTGCGGTATTTCCCGGATGTTTTTCAGGGCGGTGTGCATATTTTACCCCCATATCCTTCCTCCGGCGATCGCGGTTTTGCCCCGCTCACGTATCTGGAAATCGAGCCGGATTTTGGCTCCTGGCAGGACATCCGCGCCATCAGCAGGCAGCATGATATCATGCTCGACCTGATGGTCAACCACATCTCGCGGCAATCACCGTGGTTTCAGGATTTTCTGCGCAACGGCCGGCATTCGCGTTTCGCTGATCTTTTCCTGCCTCTGGATAAAATCTGGCCCGGCGGTAAACCGGATCAGAAAGACATGGAAAAGATTTTTTTGCGCCGCGAGCAACCGTTTTCGAGCTACAGGATCGAAAGCACCGGAGAGGAAGAAACCCTGTGGACGACCTTCGGCAAGGTGACTCCTTCAGAGCAGATCGATCTCGATGTGAACTCGCCCGCGACGCGAAGCCTGATGAAAGAGTTCCTCGCCAACTTCAGCAGAAACGGCATTCGTTTCCTCCGTCTCGATGCCATCGGATATGTGATCAAAAAGCCGGGTACGAGCTGCTTTTTCGTTGAGCCGGAAATCGATGAGTTTTTGGCGTGGATTGCCGGCGAAGCCCGGGCGCTGGGGATAGAAGTGTTACCGGAGGTCCACGCGCACTACAGCACCCAGTTCAGTCTGGCTGACAAAGGGTATTGGATTTACGATTTTATCCTGCCCTATCTCGTGCTGGAAACATTGCTCACCCGGCACAGCGGGAAGCTGCTGGACTACCTGCGCACCAGACCCCACCGCCAGTGTACGATGCTGGATTGCCATGACGGCATTCCCGTGAAGCCGGACCTCGATGACATCGTCAGCACGCGTGACGCTGAGGCAGTGGTTGCTGCCTGCCTGCAGCGTGGCGCCAACCTGAGCCGGATATTTTCACCCTCACACCGCAGCAGCGACGGCTTTGACGTGCACCAGATTCGCTGCGCGTACTACTCCATGCTCGATTGCGATGACGATGCCTATCTCACGGCGCGGGCAATCCAGTTTTTTACCCCCGGCGTGCCTCAGGTTTATTATGTCGGACTGCTTGCGGGCGAGAATGATTTTCAGCGTGTGGAAGCGACCGGCGAGGGCCGGGAGATCAACCGGCACAACTACAGCATCGACGAGATCAGGCACGCGGTGCAAAAACCCGTGGTGCAGCGCCTGTTGCATCTCATCCGCTATCGCAATACGCATCCGGCCTTTGACGGAGAGTTCAGCGTGCTCGATTCCGCTCCCGATGAGATTCGCCTGCAGTGGCAGAACGGCGCAAACCGCTGTGTGCTCATCGTCGATCTGCACACGCGCAAATCGGTGATCGAGAGCTTTGACTCTGGAGAAAAACTGCATCAGATCAGCGTTTGACCTGCTGGTTTTCGCGAATGCTGGTGCCTGTACAGTGCCTGTGAGCTGCCCGTGCCGGTTCGCACGTGTGCAGTGTGCTGCTTTTCGTTGTCCAGGCTGCTTTGGGGGAGATGGCTGGGGCGCGACATAAATGTCGCGGTACGAGGGGAGCCCAGAGCGTAACGCGACATCCATGTCGCGCTGTATGGTCGCATAAACATTAAACCAGTGCCACAACCCGCCCCGTAGAGGCGACCCGCGGGTCGCCCCCATATCCGCGGGCCCCGACAAATAAACTCAGGCCAGAACCCCAATCCACCGGTTCCATCATGGCCGGAATTAAATCTGCGATCATCAAATGGGATAGACGGAAAAATAAATATCCGGGGGCAAAATTCCGTTGGGGTTCAAAATTTTGAACCCCTACCACGACAACGCCGACAAAATAAATATCAAAAAATCATCCCCACATCCATTGCCGATATTGCACGTGATTTAAAACCGGCGTTACAAAATGGTTTCGCCCAAATATCGATATGTACACCATTTCCTTTTGGCCACGCAATTATTGTTGTCGATGATAACAGGCACGAAACCCGTCGGGGCGACCGGCGGCGGGTCGCCCCGACACCGCGGGTCGCATCCGGAGGTAATGCGACACTCATGTCGCGGTACGGCGGGTAGTGCCCGGGGTTTCGATCTCCGGCTGCTCAGTCTGTAGCAGGTTGTGGGACGAGATTTGAACGAAGCTGGATACACCCGGACAAAACAAGCCAACTTGAGCAAAATCGTCCCCTTTCCCGCCTTCCCTCATTCCGCTCGATTTATTTCTGGCTTTTCTAACTCCTGCAAACTATATTGAAAGATTTGATTTTTGATACATTTCGCCAATCCCACTGTTTCAGGAGTTTATATGCTTGAACAGCAAAGAACATTGAAAGAACCGGTCAGCATCAGCGGTGTGGGCCTGCATACCGGCAATAAATCCACCATCACATTCAAGCCAGCACCACCAAACACAGGGTACTGGTTTAAGCGTATTGATGTCGAGGGTGAGCCGATGATCAAAGCGGATATCAGCCACGTGATCGACATCTCCCGCGGTACCACCATCGGCGACGGCACCATTGAAGTGCACACGGTCGAGCACGTGCTCGCTGCCCTGGCAGGGATGATGATCGACAACGTCATCATGGAGCTGGATGCCAACGAGCCGCCGGTGATGGATGGCAGTGCGTTGCCTTTTGTGCACGCTTTTAAGCAGGCAGGGATCATCGAGCAGGATTCGCCGCGCGATTATTTTGTCGTCGAAAAAACCATTGCCTATACGGATGAGAAAAAAGGTATCGATATCGTCGTCTTCCCGTCGGATGAGTTCCGCATCACCTTCATGGTCGATTATGAGAATCCGGTTCTCGGGAAAAAATATACTTCCATGTATTCTCTGGAAGATGAGTTCGAAACAGAGTTTGCGCCGGCGCGCACCTTTTGTTTCCTCAGCGAGGTTGAAATGTTGCACCGCGAGGGCCTGATTCAGGGTGGCAGCCTGGATAATGCCATCGTCATCATCGACCGGGAAATTCATAACGAAGAGCTTGAAAACCTGAAAAAGATGCTTGGTTTCAGCGAGGATATCGAGCTGGGAACAGAGGGCATACTCAACAAAATTGACCTGCGTTTTAAAAACGAGATGGTACGCCATAAAACCCTGGACCTGATCGGTGACCTGGCTCTGCTCGGTGTGCCCATGAAAGCACATATCATCGCCGCGCGTTCAGGACATGCAGCCAACGTCGAGCTGGTCAAGCTGATCCGCAAGGAGTGGGAGAAGATGCAGATTTCCTCGAAATACTCCGCGGATGGCAAATCGCGCGACATCGTGCTGGATTCGCAGGCGCTGATGAAAATTCTGCCGCATCGCTATCCCTTCCTGCTGGTCGATCGCATCATCGACCTCGTCCCGCGGGAGCGTGTGGTCGGCATAAAAAATGTCACGATCAATGAGCCGTTTTTTCAGGGCCATTTCCCGGATCACCCGATTATGCCCGGCGTTTTGATCCTCGAGGCCATGGCGCAGGTGGGCGGGATTCTGCTGCTCAATGCTGCAGAACGCCCTGAGGATAAGCTGGTCTATTTTACCGGCCTGGACAAAGTGAAATTCCGCAAGCCGGTGCGTCCCGGAGACCAGATTCGTTTCGAGCTGGAGTTGCTCAAATTCCGGCGCTCTATCTGTAAAATGGCCGGCAAAGCTCTGGTCAATGGTGATCTTGTCTGTGAAGCCGAGCTCTCCGCCGCCGTGGTGGACCGCTGATCCCGGCATGACTCAGAATACCCGAACAACACGGAACAGCTATGCCTTCGATACATCCAACTGCACTAGTTGACCCGAACGCTGAGCTTGGTGAAGGTGTTCAGGTCGGCCCCTATGCTATCATAGAATCCGGAGTCCGGATCGGGGCCGGAACAGAAATAGGCCCGCATGCCTTTATCGGCTCGGGCACGAAACTCGGCCAGAAGTGCCGGATTTTTCAGGGGGCGATTCTCGGCACAGTGCCGCAGGATTTAAAATTCAGGGGTGAGCGCAGCGAGCTGCACATCGGTGACGGCACTACGGTACGCGAATATGCCACCCTGAACCGCGGTACCGGGGAGAACGGTGTCACCCGCGTCGGTTCAGACTGCCTGCTCATGGCTTATGTGCACATTGCGCATGACTGCGATATCGGCGATCACGTCATTCTCGCCAACGCGGTCAACCTTGCCGGACATGTTCATATTGAGGACTGGGTCAGCATCGGTGGGATGACGCCGGTGCACCAGTTCGCCCGTATCGGCTGCCATTCTTTCATCGGAGGCGGTTACCGCGTTCCGAAAGACATCCCGCCCTACATCCTTGCCACCGGCGAACCTTTGCAATATGCCGGCCTCAATGTCGTCGGCCTGCAACGGCGTGGTTTCAGCAGTGAAACGCTGCGCCTGCTCAAACGCGCGTATCGTCTCATCTATCGCTCGGGGAAAAATGTCAGCCAGGCCCTGGCGCAGATGGAGAGAGACCTCGAGATGACCGATGAAGTACGCCATGTCTATGAGTTTATCAAAGGCAGTGAGCGCGGTATCATGCGTTGAGCGGGCCTGTCTCCCATCAGGCCGCGGCATCACGGTATTCCGGGAGCGCGTGGCCTCTGCCGCTTACAAGCAGTCCGGTGAGAAGAATCGGGTTGCTCACATTTATTTTTGCAGTGGCAGTTTTGGGGGGATGCACCTACGGGGAGGTGATCTCCCTGATCCGGCGCGTGACGTTGAAAAACACTCCGAATTCAGGATGAAACGTTTGTAGTGCATGATTTATCGTGCCCGGAAGTCGCGAATTTTACCCGGATGTCCCGGCAAGATGCGGGCCCCCGGCATTTCAAAAATACAGCGATTCCGCCGGTGATAATCAACCTGCACAATTTACGGAAGAACGACATTTACTTTTTGAAGGAGCACGAGATAACGGAGCTGCGATATGCTGGATTTACCCAAAACCTGGCGCATGCTGCGCAGCAGTCCGGCCTCCGGCGTGGAGAATATGGCGACTGATATGGCCCTGCTGCGCGAGGTGCGTGAACCGGTGCTGCGTTTATACGCCTGGTCACCACCGGCAATTTCTCTGGGTTACCATCAGAAGATCAGTGAGATCGATACCCGCCGGTGCGCCGCGCTCGGTATCGATGTTGTGAGACGGCCCACAGGCGGCCGCGCCATCCTGCACGCTGAAGAGCTGACCTACGCTGTCATTCTTCCTGCTGATCATCCATGGTTCGCTGATGGGGTCTATCGTGTTTATGAGCGTATTTCCGGCGCTCTGCTGCAGGCGTTGCAGACCATGGGTCTCCCCGCAGTGTTGGCTGCGCCCGAGAGCAGCAGTGAAAAAAAATATGCCCGTCGTGCTGCCTGTTTTGCCCGCAGTGTGCGGCATGAAATCAGTGTACACGGCCGCAAGATGGTCGGCAGCGCGCAGCGTCGTTTCCGCGAAGGTCTTCTGCAGCATGGCTCAATTCTCACCGGCCCGGCACACGAACAACTCGAACAGCTCCTCATGCAACCGGCCTCTCCGGATGCCGGCCCCGGCCTCAGGCAGACAGCGATCTGCATGCAGGACGTCCTCGGCCGTCAGCCCGGGCTGGATGAGGTCGTGGCTGCGGTCATCTCCGGTTTCGAAACATTTTTTCAAATCGAGCTTGTGGAGAGTACATTAACACAAGCTGAAACC
>WFTM01000062.1 GCA_015485525.1 Candidatus Zhuqueibacterota bacterium
ACCGGGATAGTGCACACGGCTGACTTTTTCATGCCCATCCAGAAATTTCGCCACCTGCATGGCGTTTTCGCTGCTGCGATCCATGCGCACCGGCAGGGTCTTCAGGCCGCGCAGCATCAGCCAGGCTGTGAACGGGCTCATGATCGCACCCAGTTCCTTCAGCCCGGAGGAGCGCAATTCATCGATGAACGTTTTTGATCCCGCAACCACGCCGCCGATAGCATCGCCATGCCCGCCGATGTATTTGGTCGTGCTATGCAGGACGATATCCGCCCCAAGCTGCAACGGGCTCTGGTAGTAGGGTGTCGCAAAAGTGTTATCGACGATCAGCGGAACGTTCCAGTCATGGGCAATCCCGGCGATGGCGGCGATGTCGAGAACAGCCAGTGTCGGGTTGGCCGGTGTTTCGATGAACACCGCTTTGACGCGGCTGTCCATTTTGGCGGCAAACTCTGCTGCATCCGGGCTGTCCGCATAGATGACTTCGATGTCGAATTTCTTCAGTTGCTCCTCAAACAGAGCATGGGTCCCGCCATAGACCGTATGGGTTGACAGAATTTTATCCCCGGGACGGGCCAGCGCCAGCAGTGTCATGGCCACAGCAGCCATGCCCGAAGCAAAAGCTGCAGATGCTTCGGCGTGTTCCAGAAAGGCGACTTCGCGCTCAAAGGCTTCGGTCGTAGGGTTTTGCAGGCGGGAATAAATATAACCTGGCTTTTCACCGGCAAATTCCTGTGCTGCTGTGTCCAGGTCACGGAAGGCAAACGTCGATGTTTGAAAAATCGGTACCGATATGGCGCCGGTTGGTGAGACCGGTGCGCCGGAACCATGCACGCAAAGCGTGGCAAAGTCGAGTTTATCCGGGTTCATCGTTTTCATGATATCTCCTTATCCCGATTATTCTGAAGCAACACACAAATCTGTCCAAAAATCGGGATCAGCTTCAGTTCGGCCGGCTCGCATGCAACCTTTTGGCAGAACAGGTGCAGCCTCTGCCAGCCTTGACGTCTCATCCTGCCATAATAGCAGCGTGTGACCATGATAGTTTTATGAAGCAATTTACAGGCCAAAAACTGCACCGACCGGTTAGTGTATCCACGTTTCCGGCGGCTCATCCGTGAAACTGCTCAGCAGCAGCCCTGTCCTTACAATTCATGAGGATGCGAGCAGCCTGCAGCCCATGCTCCGGCACGTGGAGACTGGCCGGCGTGCTCCATAGCGCTGCTTGCTGGCAGCGCTGAGTGCCTCCGCTGGTTGAAAAAAGTGCCCTCCACGCACTGTGAAGGGCACTTATCCTTTAATACGACACAGACACTGATGAGAGTATCGGTGTCGTACACGCATTGAGGAGGAAAGGCTGATCCCGATAGGGCAAAGTCTGCGAATTTTTCAGGCTGATGAACGGGCGTGGCTCCAGTCGGACTGATTATTTTCCCTCCCTTAACACCCCTCGTCCACCTTATTTCTCTTGCGTTTGAAAGTCACTTTCTTTGCCGGTTTCCTGGGCTTTACGCTTTTCCCGCGAACCGTTGTAGCAGTTGCACCTGAAAAGTACGCTGATGCGGCTTTGCGAAACTGGTATTTCAATATTTCAGAATCAGCGACAAGCTCTCCCGGTGGTTGCGGGTTGATGATCGCTTCGGCCCAGTAGTTCAAACCGCCGTTGAGCATGTAGGCATCGATGCCGAGCTGTTTTAACAGCACCCACGCCTGCGCAGCGTGGGATTCGCCGTTGGAATAGAGAATAATAGTAGCGTCGGTGTTCATTTCTTCCAGCCCTTCGGGCGTAAACAAACGCGTGAGCGGAATGTTGATCGCTGACTCGATGTGATAGTTCTGGTACTCTTCAGGTGTGCGCAGATCGACGATCATCAGATCGGCTCGTTTGTCGATCAGCCATTCGGCGAGCTCTTCAGGAGATACCTGGTCATTGCTCTGAAAAATGACGTCTGCGATCTCCAGCGGCGAGGTCAGCGCAGGTTTGATGGTCCCGGCCGGGGAAATAGCCAGAATGGCGCCGAGACTGAGCAACACGGCCACACCGATGCGCCTGTCGCAGAAAAGATTCAGATTCATGGTCATGACGCGCCCTCCTCATGTGCAAATTTTTTCTCCAGCAGATCAGCCCCCCAGAACATGCCCAGGGCGAAGAGTATGATGAAAAAGGCGATCAGCCCCGGGCGCAGGTGCAGCCAATCACTCAGGGTCACCTGTCCCATAGCTCCGCTCACGGAGAACTCCTGGAAAAGCGGGTAAACCTCGCCGTAAATCAGCATGCCGAGCAGGGAACCGAGGACGTAGAACATCGCATCGATTTTGCCGATGGCGCTGGCTACCAGCGAAGTGCCCGGGCAGTAACCGCCGATGACAAATCCCGTGCCCATGATGAGACCACCAACGAACTGCGGCCAGAGATAGGTCGGGTTGAGGTAGAGCCGGGTGATATCGAAAATTTCGGCCCAGTTGAGATAGAGCAACCCGACCATGGCAACGACGATGGCTGTGAACATCACTTTGAGCACTGTATTGTCGCGCAGGTAGAATTGTCCCGCCAGTTTCCTCGATGAACTGAACCCGGCGCGTTCGAGCACAAAACCGAACAGGAGACCGATGATGAAGGCGATGACAAAGCTTATTTCAAGTCCGAAATAGCCATATTTGTATAAGGGGGTAAACATGGTTTTCTCTCCATTTGAATTGTCTCAACACAAGCCGGTTATATCCATTGTTTGCGGAACAACCATGCCACACCGAATGCGGCAGCAAACATGGTCAGCATGAAAATCCAACTGCCCACGGCCATGGTGGCACCCCCGGTGAGCGCCTGGCCGCTGGTGCAGCCCAGGGCAAGCCGGGCACCGAAACCCATGATGGCACCGCCTGTGAGCGCCAAAACCAGCCGGCCTTTATCGGTGATGCGTGGCCCGTGCTCCACCTGCAGGCGCATGCGTTTGGCCAGCATGCCGGAGAGCAGACCACCGAAAAAGACGCCGATGACCTCGAAGACCAGCCAGTTGCTCAACGGGTTCTTATCGCCGCCGGCGTATTTGCTGAAATAGGGGTTGCTGTCCACGTGTGCGGGGCTGACCGTATCCACGGCCCAGGTGACGGTGCGCATCATCGCGCCGGAAGCGCCGAGGCCTCTGCCCATGAGCACGAACGTCAGCAGCAGAATCAGCCCCAGGGCTACACCCGCGGCATAGGGCGACCAGTATTTTTGTGATTCACTTTCCATGGTTCATACTCCAATCACTGTTTGTATCCGGAAAATTTTATCATGGGGGAAAATCATGAGCTTTTCAGTTTGTATCGTTCCTTCATTGCCTCAGTCCTGCACCCTGATTGCGTCATTCCATCCGGCGCGCAGCGCAGTGCCGCAAGCTTCCCGGGCATCTTCGAATTAAAACGTCCACTGGCTGAACTGCCCTGCTTCGAGCACGATGAAACGCAAGAGCAGGCCACCGGCGAGAACCAGGATGGCCGGTATCCGGGTCGGCAGGATTTTGCCGCGTACCTCGAGCAGCTCCATCAGTCCGGGTAAAACAAGGCCCAGCCCGACGACAAATACCCAGAACTCCGTCGTGTAAGGCCCGCCGAGAAACAGTTTTGCTGCCTCGATATGGATTTGTGTCGAAGCGAGAAATCCCATAAACAAATGGATGATCAGAAACAGCTCCACCGCGATGGCAAAAATATCGATATGGGCGAGCAGGTGGCGCTCTGCCTCATCGCGGGACAGCAGCATGATCATGGCGACACCGGTTGACAGGCCGGAGACAAGAAAGAGCGGCCCGAGAATGGCCGTATTCCAGAACGGCCGTGCGTTGAATGCGCTCAGCAGAATACCGGTGTACATGCCCAGCAGCGAAGCATAGATGATCAGCAGCCAGGCGATGGCACGGCTGTATCCGGAAAAAAAGTCGATCAGCTTCTCGATGATCGGCCAGGGCCAGCGCCAGTTCGGGAGCACGTACTTCAGATGAATGAGTGCCCAGAGCGTGCTCAGGGGAAAGATGGCTGCCAGCGTCCATGAACCCCACGACATGGGGGATTCGAGGCGGATGGCGGTATAGAACCGGAAGACGTGCAGTTTATACTCGAGGTCCAGAAACAGGGCCAGTAGCCCCACGGCCAGCAGAACCGGCGCAAACAGCGGCCCGACGCGAACGATAGTGGGGTAGCGGTCTGCTCTGCCGCGCAGGTAGAAAACGGCGGAGATGAACAGAATGCCGGATACCAGTCCGCCGAGAAAAAGGTAAACCGGAATTTCCCAGCCCCAGATCGTCAGCCAGGGATCGATGTGCGGCAAATTGCGGCCGCTGGTTATGGTGATTTCATGCATCGCAGGACTCCGTTTGTACTCACCCGGGTATTCACCTTGCGCACTTGCTGTACGCTGAGAACGCCGGGATACCTGAAGAATTTTGTTTGAGAATTTGAATTTTCCTCTCGTCACACCGCTCCTGCGGTGTGACGCCCATGTGCCGCTCCTGCGGCCGTGCACAGGCGCTATGAGATGTCGCCTGACTCGAAACTTCGCGTGATAGGCGCGCTGAAGCGCGCACTACGAACTGGGCTTCTCTTGTCACACCGCTCCTGCGGTGTGACGCCCATGTGCCGCTCCTGCGGCCGTGCACAGGAGCTATGAGATGCCGCCTGACTCGAAACTTCGCATGATAGGCGCGCTGAAGCGCGCACTACGAACGTTCTCCTCACCGACATTTTAGTACAGATAGAAAATTTTTGGCTCTGTTCCGGCCTCCGGAATCAGCGCATGGTGCGGCCGGGATTTCAGCAGTTTGCTCACTTCACTGCGCGGATCATCGAGATCGCCGAAATGCATGCACTTCGTCGGACAGACTTCGACACAGGCCGGATCCTTGCCTTCTCTGACCCTGTGGATGCAGAACGTGCACTTATCCACATACCCTTCGGGATGCACATAGCGGGCATCGTAGGGGCAGGCAGCGATGCAGGCCTTGCATCCGGTACAGAGATCATGATCCACCAGCACGATGCCGCCCTCGACGATGTGGCTTGCGCCGGTCGGGCAGCAACGCACGCAAGGTGCGTTTTCGCAATGGTTGCAGCGCTCCGAGCGGATTTCCATATACAGGTCCGGATAATCGCCCTGGACATCCTGCACGATCCAGTCGCGGCAATAGCCCTCGGGCACGTTGTTTTCTGTTTTGCACGCCACGACGCAGTCTGCGCAGCCGACGCAGCGTTTTGTATCTATGACCATTCCATAACGAGGCATTGTCATCTACTCCGGTTTTGGATTAGCTGATGCGTTCAAATGTGACGAAGTTGCCACGCATGCCGGTTCCACCCATGATGGGGTCCACAGCCACCCGTGTGATCAGGGCGTTATCGTTGGCGCCGCGCAGATGGGCGCGTTTCAGGCGTTTGTCCGTATGCCCGAATCCGTGCACGAGATAGACACTGTCGTGGCGGATGCGCTCGGTGACCTTGGCTTTGACCTTGTTGCTGCGCACTCCGTCCTGGTTGATCAGCACGACGTAGTCGCCATTGCGGATGCCGTGCAGTTTGGCGATACGCGTGTTGATCCAGACCTCGTTTTCCGGCATGGTTTCGTGCAGGATCGGGTTGTTCGAAGTCCGTCCGAAGGTGTGTGTTGGCGTGCGGCCGTAAATCATGCGATAGTAGCCCTGCGGTGGTTGCTCGTGCTCAGTGTACCTCGGAATTGGGTCAAAGCCGTAGGATTCGAGAATGCTGGAATAGAGTTCGATTTTCCCGCTGGGGGTGTCGAACTCGGGTTCAAGGCCTTCTTCTATGTACAGGGGGGCCTGTTCGTCGAGAATCAGTACCCCTTTTTCTTTCATCTCTGTCAGGCTGGAGCCGATTTTTTTCAACCGTGTGTCCAGGTATTCTTCGATATTTTTCCAGGGGAAATATTTTTGCAGCCCGAGACGAATACCCAGCTCGCGCGCAATCCACCAGCCGGGTTTCGAGTTGAAACGCGGCTCAAACGCCGGGGCGCGCAGGGCGATCGAAGGCACACGGCCGGGCAGGATGCGCAGGTCGTCGTAGCGTTCCAGATAGGAGCATTCCGGCAGGACAACATCAGCATAGCCGGTGATTTCGGCCGGCATCAGATCGATGGCGACCAGCAGGTCGAGGTTCTGGATCGCCTCGATGGTTTTCTGTGGCTCCGGCAGGGTAAAGAGCAGGTTGGTGCCATACACCAGCCAGCCTTTGAACTGACACCCCTTTTTGTTGCCCGGCAGGGTCATGTCGCGCAGCCCGTTGGCGATGGAGAGATTCGCCAGGGGGTACTGATCCGGGAAGGCCTCGCGCCAGCTATGCCGCGGCTTCGGGTATTTCGGATATGGATACTTGGGCACGTAGGCTTTATTGGGAAAATAAAAGCCACCGCGGCGACCCCAACTGCCGAGCAGGGCGTTGAGAATTGCTCCGGCGCGCACGCGCTGCGTGTCGTCACCATACCAGGTCACATGCCGTCCCGGATGTATGATCGTCGCAGGCGCATGCCAGGCCATCTCGCGCGCGGTTTCGCGAATGACAGAGGGTTTAATGGTTGTGATGGGATAGGCCCATTCTGGTGTGTACTCCTTCACCGCCTCTTTCAGCTCCTCGAAGCCGGTGGTGTACTTTTCGACGTACTCGTCATCGTACAGCTTTTCTTCGATGATAACGTGAATCCAGGCCAGGAGCAGCGCCATGTCTGTTGCCGGCCGTATCGGCAGCCAGTATTTCGATTTGCTGGCGGCTACAGAATAACGCGGATCAACCGTGATCACCGTCGATCCGGCTGCCACAGCATCAGCGAATTCCTGCACCTGAGTGTTGTGCATGTTTTCTCCGATGTGACTGCCGATCAGAACGATGCACTTGGCACTGCGCAGGTCTGTGCGTTCCGGTGAGCCAACGCCCTCGCCGTAGGTCAGCAGGTAGGCTTCCTCCCGCGGGCCCCGGCACTGGGCATAGGAAGGCGCCGTGATGTTGTTGGAGCCAAAAGCGTGCATCAGGTGTTTGAAATAGGTACCCCCGGACCCATGCGTAAACAGGGCGATACATTCAGGACCGTATTTTCTGGCGATCTTCTGCATCCTGCGCGCGATGAAATCCAACGCCTCTTCCCAGCTCGCTTCGCGAAATGTCTGCTTGCCATCGACCACCGTGCGAATCAGCGGGGTTTTCAGGCGATCGTTGTCGAGATACGCACCGATGCCGCCGGTACCTCGCGGGCAGAGCCGCCCGTTGCTGTTGGGGTCATTTTTATTGCCGATGATCTTCCAGGGTTTGCCGTTTATGCTGTGCACCCAGCCCGCGCATTGCCAGAAGCATATCTCGCAAACCGTGGGCGTCAGCGTTGCGGTACCCTCGGAGAAATCAGCCAGAGCCACTTCAGGATAGGCTGTTTCCTGCTGGCCATTGCCGGAAAACGCGTGCAGCATCGCGCCGCCGGCGGCCAGCCCACCCAGCCCCAGCCCGCTGATTTTGATAAACTCGCGTCGTGTGAATTCTATGGACATTCTGCTTTCCCTCTTCTTGGTTTGAGTGTATCTACACTGTCATCATTACCACATCTCGTCACACCGTCACACCGTCACACCGCTTCTGCGGTGTGACGTTCCCTTTGCCGCTCCCGCGGCCGGGCACGGGCGTAACGAGATGTCGCCGGAGCCGAATGTCAGCACCTGCTACCATAGGGCTTCCTGAACCTCGGCTTTTTGGCGCGCTTCAGCGCGCACTGCAAACACCTCTCGTCACATAGCTCCTGCGGCAGCAGAGCAGCACAACGAGCTAACGCCTACCCCTCTTTCGAATAGCGCAAGCGCAATGTTTTCAAATTCGTGCATTCGCGTGCGCTCTGGTAAACCGGGCAAGCGCGGCAATCCGCTTCGCGGCAGCCTCCCGGCAGTTCTGAC